>JBBPZC010000176.1:0-3682 GCA_038199275.1 Actinomycetales bacterium | reverse complement strand
GGCCCTGGGTAGTCATGCCGAAACTGGTTTGCGTCAAGCCTTACTTTTGGCCGGGCGTGTCAGGGGTGGCCGATAGGATCGAGGACATGAGTTCCGCTGTTGAGTCTGAGGCCCGTCCGTTCCTAGTCGACCTGCACGGTATTGTGGATTTGCTCAGCCGGCACATTTATTCGGGCCCCCAGGTGTATCTGCGCGAGCTGATTCAAAACGGACGCGACGCCATTTTTGCCCGACGCGAGGTAATCGCTGGTGCGGCGCGTGGCGAGGGCGCCGCCGCCGCGGGCTCAGCCGCCGCCGCCCGCACTGCGACCACCTTCGTCGGCGAGATCCGCATTTATCCGTCAAGCCCTGACAATCCGGAGTTCCGGATCGACGACGACGGCATCGGGCTGAACATTGAGGAAGTGGCGCAGTTGCTGGCCACCGTGGGCCGCAGCTCCAAGCGGGATCTGTTCGAGATGCCGCGCCAGGACCTGCTGGGCCAGTTCGGCATTGGCCTGCTCTCCTGCTTCATGGTCGCGGATGAAATCGTGGTGGTCTCCCGCAAGGCCGGCGAGAATGCAGTGCGGTGGGTCGGTTCCGCCTCGGGGACGTTCAGCGTAACCGAGCTGGCCGGCGTCGACCTTCCTGTGGGGACCAGCGTGAAGCTGCGCCCGCGCGCCGATGACGCCGAACTGTGCTCCCGAGAGCAGGTCACCGAACTGGCCAGGCGGTACGCCCGCTACCTGCCGGTGCCCATTCTGATCGCCAATGGCAGGGGCGGATTCGACACGATCAACCAGCCGCCGGTGTTTACGCTCGGCGGGGAGGCACGGGCGGAGCGGCGCAGCGAACTGCTGGAGCTGGGCACCGAGTTGATCGGCGCCCGCCCCTTCGATGCCATTGAGCTCGGCAGTCCCGCCACCGGCACCCGCGGCACCGCCTACATCCTGCCGTTCACCCCGCCGCCCACGGCCCGGCCCGCGCATTCGGTGTACCTTGGCGGCATGCTCGTTGAGGAACGCAGCCGGGATCTGTTGCCGGAATGGGCGTTCTTTGTGCGCGCCGTCGTGGATTCCACGGGGCTCAAGCCCACGGCGTCGCGTGAATCGCTCGTGGCAGACGAGTCGCTCGAGGTGACCCGGACCGAGCTGGGTGCGGCCCTGCGCGCGTGGATCATCCGCCTGGGCACCAACAACCCCAACAAGCTGGCGGAGTTCGTGTCCATCCACCACCTGGGGCTGAAGTCGCTGGTGGCGCACGACGACGAACTTGCCTCATTCCTGACTCGTTGGCTCAGTCTTGAGACCACTGCCGGACGGATGAGCATCGAGGAGCTGGTGACCCGCGAAAAGCGCATCCGCTACACCGAGTCGACGGAAGAGTTCCACCAGATCGCCGCCATCGTGCCGGCCGAAGACCCCGTGGTCAATGGCGGCTACGTGTACGACGCCGAGATCATCCGCCGCCTGCCGGTCCTGTTTGCGGGCACCAGCGTGGAGAAGATTGCGCTGGCCTCACTGCTGGACACCCTCGCGATTCCGGCCTTGGCCGAACGCGCTCCTGTGCTGGCCTTTGAGCAGCGGGCCAGTGCCGTGCTGGAGTCGTTTGACGTCCAGGTGAGTGTGCGCAGCTTTGCACCGAGCAATGTTTCCGCCCTGTATTCGGCGGATGATTCCGTGTTGCGCGGGCACCAGCGCAGCGCCGCACGCAGGGTGGCGAACTCGCTGTGGAACGGTGTCCTGGCGAGAGCCGGAGAATCGCTGGATGCAGCGGCGGAACTGAACAGCCAGCTGGCCAAGGCCACTTTGTGCGTCAATTGGGACAACCCGCTCATCCGTACCCTGGCCAAAAGCGCCGACGATGCCGTTTTCAACCGGACCATGAAACTGCTGTACGTGCAGTCCATGCTCGCGGCCCACCTTCCGTTGGGTGCCGCGCAGCGCAGCCTGCTCGCCGAGTCGCTCAGCGACCTGGTGCAGCTGAGCCTGGACCACTAAAGATTCTGGACCACCGTTCCGCGCCACGGAGGCACCGCCCCGGTCACATCGAGGAAAGCATCATGAACACCACCGAAGAACTTGAAAACCTCATCAGCGAGGCCGCGGACTCCATGTGGGGTCCGGAACTGGCCGCCACCCTGGACCGGGCCCTGGCGCTCGCCGTCGAGGCGGACGATGAACCCGGCGAATACCGGGTGAGACTGCTCATGGGCAACAACGCCCAAATGTCGGGGGACACGGACATGCTCCTGACCAACTTCGCCTGGTGCTTGGCCAAGCACGACGGCGATCCCCTCACCTTCCCCAGTGAGCCGGACGAGGGCAGTGACCTCATGTGGCAGTTCAAATGGATGGTGGGGGTGCTCGGCGGTGATCCCAGGTTCTCCACGGAGCAGATCGATGCCGTCATGGAGGACATGGAAAAGCATTACCGCAGGGCCAACCTGGGCCAGTCCGGGGTGGTCATGGCCCGCTTCGAATCGGCCTTCACCAACGGACATCTGGAGGCGGCGCGTGCCGCATTCCGCACCCTGGCTGCCACCGAACGCGACGATTATTCCCACTGTGACGCGTGCGTGCGGTCCGTGGCCATGGACTACTACTTCAACATCGGGGAGCACGATAAGGGACTTGCCGAGTTCGAGGCGCTCATGGACGGAGGATTCACCTGCGGTGAAGAACCCGAACACGCAATGTCCCTGGCCCTGCTGCCATTGCTTCGTGCCGGCGAGAGCGCCAGGCTGGAATCATTGCATCGGCGCAGCTACAACACCGCCCGTGGCAACCGCGACAACTTAGGGCTAATTGCCAACCATGTGGCTTTCTGCGCGGTAACCGGCAACGAAGCGCGAGGCGTGGCCTTGGCGGAACGGCACCTGGCGTGGCTGGCGCACGATCCGCTCTCGCACCGAAAACACCTGAACTTCCTCACCGCTCTTGGCTTGCTCATGGAAAAGGTGGTTGCTGCCGGACATGGTGAAAGTCCCATCCGCGGCTCGGACAGTGCACTGCTCAACCCCTTCTTCGGGCAGCGCGAAGAAGTGCTGACCGCGGCGGAATTGGCGCCCGTGTGCTGGACAGCTGCGGAAGCTTTGGCCGCAGAATTTGATGCCCGCAACGGCAACAATTGGCACGCCCAAAAGGTTGCCGCACGCCGGGACATGGTGGAGGAAAGCCATCCGCTGCCGCTCGGATCCGAGACCTTTGGCGGCTCTTCCCCGCGTGCCGCCGTCGAACCGCAGAGCAGTGAGGAATGGCGGGTCCTCGCCATCGATTTGGCCACCATCGGCCACTTTGATTCTGCCCTGGCCGCCTGCGCGAGCGGTGTGCGCGGCACGGAGGATCCCCGCGAGCTTGCCGCCCTGCACAATGCCGCCATGGGGATCCATGCCAGCATGGACGGGGAAAACAACCAGCAGATGCTCCGTGAATCCGTGGCATTGCGTGCCGCAGCCCTGCGCGCTGCCGGTGACGAAGTGTTGGCCGCCCTGACCGAGCGGACGGCGGAGGTGCTCTCCGGTCCCGACGATGTTGCCGGAACCGAGGAAAAGCTGGCCCTGATCACGCGGGAACTGGCAGATTTGGCTGACCCCGAAGGGCGCTGCATTCTCACCGCGGAACGTGCCCACATCATGACGGGGGAGGGCCAGCTGGAACAGGCGAGGTTGTCCCTTGCCGAGATGGATCAGGCCATCAATGAG
>JBBPZC010000175.1:0-25917 GCA_038199275.1 Actinomycetales bacterium | reverse complement strand
CAGCAGTCCATCAACGCCCGTGATGACAATCCGGATGTGACAGTTGATGTCAGGGCCAAGCAATGGTCCTTCGACTTCAACTATTTGGCCGGCAATGACGTCAAGGAGTCTGTGTACTCCGTTGGTGTCCAGGCCGAGCTGGATGGCAATCCGTTCGACAAGTCGACGCTGCCCACCCTGTATTTGCCCGTGAACCGTTCGGTTGAACTTCAGCTGAACGCCCGCGATGTGATTCACTCCTTCTGGGTACCTGCGTTCCTGGACAAGAAGGACATGCTCCCCGGCAAGACCAACTACATGACCCTGACGCCAACCGCGGTGGGCACGTACGACGGCAAGTGTGCCGAACTGTGTGGGGAATACCACTCGGAGATGCTCTTCAACGTCAAGGTGGTAACTCAGGACGAGTTTGATGCCCACATGGCCGAATTGAAGAACATGGGCCAGACCGGCGAGCTGACCGAGAAGTACGACCGCAATCCCGGCGCAGTTAATTCTGCGAATGAGAAGTAGGGGGGAAGAGGAAAGTGTCTACACTCGAGTACTCGGCAACTGAAGTCAATTCAGCTGCTCCTAAGGTCGTTCCGGTATCCAAGGGGCGCATCGTCGTCAACTGGATCACCTCAACCGACCACAAAACAATCGGGTACATGTACCTGATTTCATCATTTGTTTTCTTCTGCCTCGGTGGCGTTATGGCGCTGCTCATCCGGGCCGAATTGTTTGAGCCCGGCATGCAGATCCTGCAGACCAAGGATCAGTACAACCAGTTGTTCACCATGCACGGCACGATCATGCTGCTCATGTTTGCAACCCCCCTCTTCGCCGGCTTCGCCAACGTCATGATGCCCCTGCAAATTGGTGCACCTGACGTTGCCTTCCCGCGTTTGAACGCCTTGGCTTTCTGGTTCTTCAGCCTCGGCAGCACCATTGCGATAGCCGGCTTCATCACCCCCCAGGGTGCCGCAGCCTTCGGCTGGTTCGCCTATGCGCCGCTGTCGAACACCACGTTCAGTCCCGGTGTTGGCGGTGACTTGTGGGTCTTTGGTCTGGCACTGTCAGGTTTCGGAACCATTCTTGGTTCCGTCAACTTCATCACCACCATCATCTGCCTGCGTGCTCCGGGCATGACCATGTGGCGCATGCCCATCTTTACGTGGAACACGCTGATCACCGCTATCCTGGTGCTCATGGCGTTCCCGCCGTTGGCTGCTGCACTGTTCGCACTGGGTGCGGACCGCCGATTTGGGGCTCACATATTCGACGCCGAATACGGTGGGGCCATGCTCTGGCAGCACCTGTTCTGGTTCTTCGGTCACCCCGAGGTGTATATCATTGCGCTGCCGTTCTTCGGTATCGTTTCTGAAATCTTCCCGGTCTTCAGCCGCAAGCCCATCTTCGGTTACAAGGGTCTGGTCTTTACAACAATCTCCATTGCTGCCCTGTCCGTGACCGTGTGGGCACACCACATGTACGTGACCGGCCAGGTCATGTTGCCGTTCTTCTCGTTCATGACGATGCTCATTGCCGTGCCGACAGGTGTGAAGTTCTTCAACTGGATTGGCACCATGTGGCGAGGGTCGCTGACCTTCGAAACGCCGATGCTGTGGAGCCTGGGCTTCATTGTTACCTTCCTTTTCGGTGGTCTGACAGGCATCATCCTGGCTTCACCGCCGCTGGACTTCCACGTTTCCGACACCTACTTCGTGGTGGCGCACTTCCACTACGTGGTCTTCGGCACCGTTGTGTTCGCCATGTTCGCCGGCTTCTACTTCTGGTGGCCCAAGTGGACCGGAAAGATGCTCAATGAGCGCCTTGGCAAGATCCACTTCTGGCTGTTGTTCCTGGGCTTCCACGGCACGTTCCTCATCCAGCACTGGTTGGGTGTCATGGGCATGCCGCGTCGCTACGCAGATTACATGGTCGAGGACAACTTCACGTGGATGAACCAGTTCTCCACGATCTCCTCCTTCGTCCTCGGTGCGTCCATGATTCCCTGGTTCTGGAACGTGTACATCACCTGGCGCAGTGGCAAGAAGGTTGAAGTGGACGATCCTTGGGGCTTTGGTGCTTCCTTGGAGTGGGCAACATCCTGCCCCCCGCCGCGCCACAACTTCACCTCACTGCCGCGCATTCGTTCAGAGCGCCCGGCCTTGGATCTGCACCACCCTGAGCTGGCCCCGCATTACCAGCCCGAACCCGTAGGCGCATCTTCGAAGGGAGCCCAGAAGTGAAGGTAGAAGCTTGGCTATTCCTCCTCGTTGGAGCGTTTTTCATCCCCGTGGCAACTGTCTACGGCTTCATGGTCGACTGGGGTGAGGAGGTAGGGTTCCTGGCCCTGTACCTGCTTGCAGCCCTGTGTATCATGATCGGCGTATACCTTTACTACACGGGTAACCGCATTGGTGCCCGTCCCGAGGACCGCGTGGACGCCGAAATCCACGAAGGCTCCGGCGAACAGGGGCACTTCAGCCCCTGGAGCTGGTGGCCCCTGGTGCTCGGCCTGGCCGCTGCCACCGGCTTCCTGGGTCTGGCCGTGGGCTGGTGGGTCTTCCTGTTCGGTGCCGGCCTGGCTGTCATCGCTCTGGTTGGCTGGGTTTACGAATACAGCCGTGGAGACCACGCACACTAAGAAATATCCAGCCAGCTTTGGTTGAAACTGCACAAACAGCATTGCCCCGTACCGCTGGTACGGGGCAATGGTGTTTTAACGGCAGCTCACGTCAGCGAAGAACACCCCCGCACCACGTTGTGGTCGGGGGCGTGGGTTTCGTACTGGCTGCAGAGTCCTCAGAGGCTGTCTGTCAGGTCTGTGAGGAGTAACAGCGCCAGGGCATCCACCGCGCTGCGGATGGCTGCTGGATCGGCCTCACAGGGGCTGACGGCGATTTCGACTTCGGCGCCGTGCTGAAAGTCGGCACTCATCACCGCAAGCAAGGACCTCCCATCCACGTTTGTGAGACCCTCTTTGGAGAGGGTGATGGGCAGGCCGGTACGGTTTACTGCCCGCACAAAAACGGCAGCAGGCCGGGCATGAAGACCAACGCTGGCGGCCACTGTGGCTTTGCGCGTATACATGGATGACTCCTTGAACGTAGTTGTTTCTGTAATGAGAGTAGTCGTGTTTTAGGCTGGACTAGTTAACAGAAGGAGATTCATGGGCTATTTGGTGCCGCCGGCAAAAGAGATTCCGGGGGAGTTGGACCGGCAGTCTGACGTTGCCGTGCATGTCCAGCTGAGGGAATTGCTGCGCAACTATATTCTCCTGCACAGTAAAGCTGGCAGGCAGCTGCCCTCCGAACGCGACATGGCCGAACACTTCAACGTTGCCCGCATGACGCTGCGCAGCGCGGTCCAAGCACTCGTCGATGAGCAGTTGCTGGACCGGGTGGTGGGTGTTGGCACGTTCGTGGCCAAGGAAAAGCTCGACGTGACCTTGAAACTGACGTCGTACTCCGAAGAAATGGCCCGACGCGGCATGCGCCCATCGGCGCGAACCCTCGCCTTCGAACAGATCCCGGCCACGGCCCGGCTGGCCAAGGAACTCCAGATCGAGGAAGGCCAGGGGGTTGTGCGGTTGCGCCGACTCCTGCTTGCCGACGATGAACCCATGAGCGTGGATGAAAACTTCATCCCGGCATGGCGTGTGCCGGGAATCCTGGATGCCGGGCCGCCTGTGTCGCTGTACAACATTTTGGGGGAGCGGTACGGGCTCATCATTGAGTGGGGTGAAGACACCATTGAGGCCAACGCGGCTTCGCCCTCCATCGCCCGGTTGCTGCAGGTGGACATCGGTGCTCCGGTTTTGCGGACCGAACGCCACGCCTATGTGTCCCGATCCACCGTGGACTACTCTGTGTCCTTCTACCGCGCAGACCGGTACAAGCTGCGCGTGCCCCTGCAACGTCCTGGCGTGCGTGCAAGGCGCGTCTACTAGGCCCACAGCCGTTTGGGCGCTGTGCCGGCCTCCTGACAGCTTGCTGTCACGCCCCTCCGCGCGTGAAGCCGGGCACAACGAAAGAAGAGGCGGTTCCCAGTGGGAACCGCCTCTTCTTTCACTATCCAGCGTTGGGGCTGGTGCAGGGCGAACCGCTAGTGGGTCACTGCCTTGTCATCATCACCGGCTTCGATGGCCTCGTGATGGTGACCTGCTTCCAGTTCCAGCGGCGTGGCCGGGGCCACGCGGTCTTCGAAGAAGAAGCCGCTGAGCTTGCCGCGCAGGTTTTCCTTCCTCGTGACGATCCCGTTTTCGTTCGGGATGCCTTCTTCGGCAACCGGCGACTCGTAGCCAACAAGCTTGTAGCGCTTGTAGTCATCGAGCTGTGCGTGGATCTCCTGGAACTCACCATGCGGCAAGCGCACAATGCGTCCGGTCTCGCGACCGTGGAGGGCAATTTCGCGGTCCTTGCGCTGCAGCGCCAGGGCTACACGCTTGGTCACGATGAAGCCAAGGATCGGGCCAATGAAGAACAGTGCACGCAACCAGTACGTCACGTCATTCAAGGAGACCTCGAAGTGTGTGGCGATCAAGTCAGAGCTTGCTGCTGCCCACATGACGCAATAGAAGATGAACCCGGCAACACCAATGCCCGTACGGGTGGGAACGTTGCGCGGACGGTCCAGGACATGGTGTTCGCGGTCGTCGCGCGTGATCCAGCGTTCGATCCAGGGGTAGGCGAACAGCAAGGTGAACACAATGCCTGCAGGGATCAGGGCCGGGCCCATCACGTTGAAGGACAGCGTGTTGACTCCCCAGGGGAACGGGATTTCCCATTCCATCGGGATGTTGAACACCCAGCCGGGCATGAGACGCAGGGCGCCATCAACCCAACCGATGTACCAGTCAGGCTGTGTACCTGCGGATACGGGGGAGGGGTCATACGGGCCGTAGTTCCATACCGGGTTGATCTGGAAGAACGCGGAGATGAACGCGATGACGCCGAACACGATGAAGAAGAAGCCGCCAGCCTTGGCTGCGTATACCGGCCCAAGCGGGTAGCCGACGACGTTGCGGTCGTTGCGGCCCGGGCCGGGGTACTGCGTGTGCTTCTGGATGACAAGCATAAACAGGTGGATGGCAATCATGAGCAGGATCATTGCGGGGACCAACATGATGTGCATCATGTAGAGGCGGCCAACAATCACCGTTCCGGGGAATTCCCCACCGAAGAGGAAGAACGAGATGTAGGTACCAATCACGGGGATGGACTTGACCACGCCGTCGATGATGCGCAGGCCGTTGCCGGAGAGCAGATCATCGGGGAGTGAGTAGCCGGTGAAGCCTGCAGCCAACGAGAGGATGAGCAGGACACCGCCAACAACCCAGTTCAGTTCACGGGGCTTGCGGAATGCGCCGGTGAAGAAGACGCGCAGCATGTGCACGGCAACGGAGGCGGCAAACAGCAGTGCCGACCAGTGGTGGACCTGGCGCATGAACAAACCGCCGCGGACTTCAAAGGAGATGTTGAGAGTCGACTCGTAGGCGACCGACATTTCCACGCCCTTCAACGGCACGTACGAGCCGTTGTAGTGGGTCTCAGCCATGGACGGATCAAAGAAGAACGTCAGGAAGGTACCCGAGAGAAGCAGGATAACGAAGGAGTACAGTGCCACCTCGCCGAACATGAAGGACCAGTGGTCGGGGAAGACCTTCCGGGCGAATTCACGCACCATGCCGGAACCACCCACGCGCTGATCAACAAAATCGGTGATCCGCCCCGTGCTGGTCTTGGGCTCAAATGGTGCTTGCGTTGCAGTGGACATAATTAACCACGCTCCCAGAAGCTCGGTCCAACAGGTTCGTGGAAGTCACTCTGGGCGACCAGGTAACCGTCTGCATCCACCGTGATCGGCAGCTGCGGCAACGGTCGTACTGCCGGTCCAAAGATAACCTTGCATTCCTGCGTCAAGTCGAAGGTCGACTGGTGGCAGGGGCACAGCAGGTGGTGCGTCTGCTGCTCGTACAGAGCAACAGGGCAGCCAACGTGGGTGCAAATCTTGGAGTAGGCCACGATGCCGTTGTAGCCCCAGTCCTCGCGACCCTCGGAAGGGTTGAGGTCTTCCGGGTTCAGACGCATCAACAAAACAACTGCCTTGGCCTTTTCGGCGATTTTGCCTTCGGTGAGCTTGTTCAGTGATTCGGGAATCACGTGGAAAGCGGAACCGATGGTGACGTCCGAGGCCTTGATGGGGGTGCCATCAGGGTCGCGAGCCAAACGCTCGCCCTTCTCCCACAACGTGTGGCGCAGCGAGTTGCCCGGCAGCGGGCCAAGGTCGCGGAAAATCGCAATGGCCGGAAGCGGCGCCAAGGCAACAGCACCGATGAGGGTGTTGCGAATCAGCGGCCGGCGCTTGATGCCGGTTTCCTCGA
Organism: Actinomycetales bacterium; assembly: GCA_038199275.1. GTDB lineage: Bacteria > Actinomycetota > Actinomycetes > Actinomycetales > Micrococcaceae > Specibacter. Next base: position 19,547 of record JBBPZC010000175.1, on the reverse strand, counting down.
TGATGTCATCGATGATCTGGACGGCGGCCACACGGTCCTCTTCGGGACGCAGCTCATGACGCTCTTCAGCTACTTCATGATCGGGCATGAGGGCACGGGCCCAGTGCACAATACCCGTTCCAATACCGAGCATGGCAAATGCCACGCCCAGTCCCAAAAGGGTGTTTTGGATGCGCAAGGTGCCGATGGTGTCATCAAGGCGAACGCCGAAGTAGCCAACAAAGAACACCAGGGTGCCAATGATGGAAATGATAAATAGCCATGCCACTTGGCGCTCGGCGCGCTTTGCTGCCTTGGGGTTTGTGTCGGCCAGTCGCAAACGATGCGGAGGTATTCCTGGATCTTGGAACACATCCACTTCTTGGTGACCAGCCTTAGCTACGGCGTCCGCGCCTGTCGGCGTGCCGTCACTATGGTTGCCCATAATCCCCTCATCCTTCTCTTATCCCGAAACGTTTCCGGGGTTCTCATGTATGTTTCTTGCGGCTGCAGATGCAGCCAAAATCTTGTGGCTTCTTGTCAGCTTACGAAGTACGTGAGGTGAGCCAGATGGTGAAGCCGATGATGACGCCCAGAACAGCTGTCCAGAGGAACAAGCCCTCGGATACAGGTCCCAGCGAGCCAAGCTTCGCTCCGCCAGGTGCACCCTGGTTTTCAATGGTGTTCAAGAAGGTGATGATGTCGCGCTTGCCGTCTGGGCTGATGTTGGCATCGTTGAAGACCGGCATGTTCTGCGGTCCCGTGACCATGGCGCTGTAGATGTGGCTGCTCGAGACTCCGGCCAGTGGCGGTGCGAACTTACCACGGGTCAGTGCGCCGCCAGCAGCAGCTGCGTTGTGGCACATGGCACAGTTGACGCGGAAGAGCTCGCCGCCGACAGCTGCGTCGCCGCCGCCGTCGAGGTACTGCTCTTCGGGCAGTGCCGGGCCATCACCGAGCGTGGCTACATAGGCAGCCATTTCGCGGGTCTGGTCGGTGGTGAACTGCCTCGGCTTCTGCTTGGCCTGGGGGCCCTGCATCTGCATGGGCATACGGCCCGTGCCGACCTGGAAGTCGACTGCAGCGGCACCTACGCCGGCAAGGGACGGTCCTGCGTCCGTGCCGCTGGCGCCGAGGCCGTGGCAGGTGGCGCAGTTGGCAACGAAGAGCTTTTCGCCTTCGTCCACCTGCTGCGCCGTAAAGGTGGTGGTATCGGCCTTGGCCTCATTCACGGTTGTGACAACGGCGTATAGCCCACCTGTCAGCATGAGCCCCAGCACTAGCAGCGCTAGTGCAGCCAGCGGATGACGTCGCTTCTGCGAGAGTGCCTTCACTTGGTGGTTCCTTTTGTCTATTTGTTCAGCAGCCCTAAGTGAGGGCCGCAAATGCTTGTTCTTACCTTGCGTGCAAGAAAGCTGGGTGCCAGCTTACTTTAGGACGTAGATGACCAGGAAGAGGCCAATCCACACGACGTCCACGAAGTGCCAGTAGTAAGAAGTCACGATCGCGCTGGTGGCTTCGAAGTGTCCAAACTTCTTGGCTGCGTAGGCGCGTCCAATGATGAGGAGGAATGCAATAAGTCCGCCAATAACGTGCAGGCCGTGGAAACCTGTCGTGATGTAGAAGGCGGAACCATACGGGTTGGAGTTAAGGGTCACGTGCTCGGCAGTCAGCATGGCGTATTCGGTCGTCTGACCGGCAACGAAGATGGCGCCAAGAACGAAGGTCAACAGGAACCACTCCGTCATTCCCCACTTGGAGAACTGGAAGAGGCGTCCGGTGCGGCGAGGCCGAAGGTTCTCCGCAGTGAAGACACCCATCTGGCAGCTGAATGAGCTGGAAACCAGGATGAGGGTGTTCACAAAGGCGAACGGGAAGTTCAGCTTGGCCGTTTCTTCAGCCCACATTCCACCAGTGGTGGAACGCAGTGTGAAGTACATGGCAAAAAGACCGGCGAAGAACATCAGCTCACTGGACAGCCAGACTACGGTTCCTACAGAAACCATGTTCGGGCGGTTCAGCGTCGGATGCGCCGGGGTACTGGGGGCATGGGTCACGGTTGTCACATAGACATTATGTCTATAAAACGCCAGAGAACCCAATGCGAAACTCCGAATCCGAGATCTTTTTCTACAAACCTGCGAAATTCCGGCTGATTCACAGCTTAAACCCAGATCGATATGCACATGAGTGTAGCCGTGTCAATGGTCACAAAGCATCGGATGGCCGGAGTTTCGTCTAATATCTGGAGAGTGAATCCTCTCCAGAATGCATCGCCCGACCTCCGCACCTGGCCAAACCTGATCGCTGACTTAATAGGCGGGAAGGATCTGGAACAGGCGTCCACCGAGTGGGCCATGAATGAAATCATGACCGGCAACGCCACTGACGTGCAGATTACCGGGTTCCTGGTGGCCTTGCGGTCCAAGGGTGAGACGGTGGCAGAGGTGACCGGTCTGGTGGAGGCCATGCTCGCCAATGCCCGGCCCTTGCACGTGTCCCGGGATGCCCTGGACATAGTGGGTACTGGCGGAGACCGGTTGAACACCGTGAACATCTCCACCATGGCCGCCATCGTCTGCGCCGGCGCCGGCGCCACCGTGGTCAAGCATGGCAACCGCGCCTCATCCTCCGCTGCCGGTTCAGCCGATGTGCTCGAAAGCCTGGGTGTCCGCCTCGACCTGTCCCCGGACATGGTGGCCCACGCCGCGTCCGAGGTGGGCATCACCTTTTGCTTCGCGAACCTGTTTCACCCCTCCATGCGGTTCGCCTCCGTTGCCCGCCGCGAAATTGGTGTGCCAACCGCCTTCAATTTCCTGGGTCCGCTGACCAACCCGGCGCATGTGGTCGCTTCGGCCATTGGTGTCGCCGATGCCACGATGGCCCCGCTCATGGCAGGCGTGCTGGCCGAACGCAGCATTCGCGCACTCGTATTCCGTGGCAGCGATGGCCTGGATGAATTGACGACGACGGGCACCTCCACCATCTGGGAGGTCCGGGACAATAAAATCACCGAGAGTGACTTTGACCCCCTTGACTTGGGGATTCCCCGCGCCACGATCGATCAGTTGCGCGGCGAAAACGCAGACTACAACGCCGAGGTTGTCCGCCGGGTTCTCGACGGGGAACGCTCTCCGGTGCGTGACGCCGTCGTACTGAACGCTGCGGCCGGACTCGTGGCGTATGACACCTCGAGCACCGGGACGCTGCTGGAGCGCATGAAGTTCGCCGCTGCGCGGGCCGAAGCGGCCATTGACGGCGGCGCCGCCGCCAACGTGCTCAAGAGCTGGGTGGCCTTGTCGGCCGGAGCCATCAAGTAGCACCTGGCACGTCAAAACCTCGCACGTCAGAACTTGGCACGTCAGCACCGGGCTCGTCAGCATCTGGCACGAAGTGCAAAGCGAAAGACCGGCCCGGGACCGCATAGGTCCCGGGCCGTTCCATGTGCCAGTGGTGGCGTGCAGTGCTTAGTTGTTGCTGCTCAGTGGTCGATGCCCAGTGAGAACGCCGCATCCAGATCATGCTGTGAGTACGCGCGGAAGGAGATTTGCGTCGTGGTGGAGACGACGGACTTCACCTTTGAAAGCTTGTCGGCAATGACGTCCGCCAGGTCCTCGTGCCGCTGGACGCGGGCGATGGCGATCAGGTCCCACTCACCGGTGACCGAGTAGACCTCGGAGATGCCGTCAAGTTCGCAGATTTCCTGGGCGGACTCGGGAATTCGGGTTGCATCGGTCTTAATCAGGACAAAAGCGGTGATCACGGGTGCGGTCCTTGTCATTTATGTGAGGCGGTCATGTATGTGAGGCCGTCATGTATGTCAGGCGGTCAGGGGTGAAAAAAATTTTGCGGTGGAGCAGCGGACACTCTGTGTGGCCGTCGCGCCCTAGTCGATCGTAACTCAAAAGCCTGTCTGATTAGGGCTTGGTTACCGGGCTTGGATGCGTCGGCGGACCAGCCCGCCGGCAATGAGGCGGTGGCCCAGCAGGAACACTGCCAGGACGAGGGTTGCCACGATGACGAAGGGCAATTCTGCGGTGCTGCCCGAGACGATCCGCAGCGCCATGCCGCCGGCCACAGTGATCAGCCACAGGCAAACACCCTGCGGCCAGATCCGCAACGGAGCCTGCCACGTTCGGCAGATGAGCCAGCCGCCAACCAGTGCGGCCAGAAACGGCCACGCCGTCTGGAAAACTCCGGCGGCAGTGATGCTTTCACTGTGTGATCCACGACCTGACAAGGCGAAGGCCAGCACCAGCACAATGTCCGCGAGGGCCGCATAGAGAAAAAGTTTCGGGGAAGATTTTGAGTTCGTCACATAGGGCAGTTTAGTGCCAAAACCTTGTGCACCCGCTGTGCACCCGCTGCGCAGGAGTCGCGCACCCGCCGTGCAGGAGTCGGCTATTACGGTGCCAGGTGCTTCAGGAAACGTTCCGGCCCCGCCAGGAACGAACGCCAACTGCGCACCAGTTCCAGCTCTTCCCACCCGTTGGGACGAAGACCCCACGGCCCCACCTCATAAATATCGGCGCCCGGCAGGGATGCCAGCAGCGGCGAGTGGGTTGAGAGGATGACTTGGGAATCGCCGTCGTCCATCAACTCCCTCAGGATGCCCAGCAGCGAGAGGCAACCGGAAAAAGACAGTGCCGATTCCGGCTCGTCGAGGATCCACAGACCCCCGCCGCGAAATCGGTTCACGATCAGTTCGAGGAACGATTCGCCGTGGGACATCTCATGAAAAATCGGCTCGGGCGGGCCCCGAAGCGTGGTCTTGGGGTTGTCTTCCAAGTAGCTGAAGAAGCCGTGCATGGTTTCGGCGCGCAGGAAATATCCGTACTTGCTCGTGCCGATGTTGCGCGTGACCTTCAGGTGGTCGTGGAGATCGGACTCGGAGGCGCGGCTGGTGTGCCTGGCGCCGGTGGAGCCGCCCTCCGGATTCACTCCGTACGCCATGGCGATCGCTTCCACGAGAGTGGACTTGCCCGATCCGTTTTCGCCGACGAACACCGTGGCCCGGCCCAGATCCAGGCCCTCCCGCAGGACCTGCTGCACGGGGGCCAGGGTGGCGGGCCACGCGTTGGGATTCGGCGGGTTGAGGTCGTTGATGCCGACATGCTGCAGGGGTGTTTTGCCAAACATCATCAGGTGGCTTCCTCCTTGGGTGCGTCTTCCTTGGGTGCATCTTCCTTGGTTGCGGCCAGACCTTGAACAAGTTCGACGGCGGGCAACTTGCGCAGTTCTGTTGGCGCGAGCCGGAGCTTGCTGGTCCGGTTGCCGCCACCCATGATCACGCGCTCCTGTTCGAGCACGGCAGTGTCCAGGCGCGTGGTGCCCAGGACAACGCAAACGGCGTAGACAGCCGGTTCCTGCTTGCGTGAGGTCACCACAATGGTGTTCGCGGCCTGGCTCAGCGGCACGTTGAAGTGGGCGCAGAACGCTGCGGTGTCGGAGAGCTCGTCTGGGCAGGGGAGCACCTCGTGGATGATGCCCCAAGTCATCAGTGCCTGGCTGACTTGGGGCATGGGCAACTGGGCAGGGTTGGCGGCTGCTGGACCGGAGCTTGTCATATGTTCATCCTGCCAGTACTTCCATGACAGACTGCGGCAACTGGCACGTGCCATGGGAATCAAGGGGGAACATGAAAAATCGCCGACTCAGTCTTACCATCATTCTTGCTGCCGGGGCATTGATGCTGGCCGGCTGCTCCGGTGATCCCGGCCTTGCCGCATTGAAAGGTCCTGCCACGGCGGAGGATGCGCTGCCGGCCATGGTCAACCTCCCAGACGACGACAATGCTGGTGAATCGCGCCTGCTGGTCACCGATGGCAACCTCCAATATTTTGCCGCCCAGGACGCTGACCACAAGAGAGCATGTTTGGCAGTGGTGTCCACAGACTCCCAGGACAGCTGGCATGCCGGATGCGGCAGTCTCAACACGAGCGGGGAAATCGTCAATATGTCATCGGCGCCGCTTGCAATGTCAGCGGTTTTGGTGGGCGATGGATTCGCGCCCGAACTGCTCGAGGACGATGGCTGGAAGAAGATCCATGACAACGTCTTCATCAAGAGTCAGTAGTTGGAAGTGTTGACAATGGACCGTGGTTGACAATGGCGGGAGCCGACATGACTCTTGAAAATGATCCGGAACGGGCAGCCGAGCTGTGCCGCGAAGCGCAGGCACGGCTGCTCCACAGTGTTGCGAACCTGACCGATGCAGACATGCGAAGGCCCAGCCGGTTGCCGGGCTGGAGTGTGGGGCACGTCCTGACCCATCTGGCCCGCAACGCCGATGCCCACGCCCGACGCCTGGAAGGGGCGTTGCGCGGCGCGGACGTGCCCAAATATGAGCATGGCGAGGAACAGCGGCGAGGTGAGATCGACGCTGGCGCCGGCCGTCCGGCGTCGGAGATCATCACAGATCTGGAGGCGAGCCAGACCCGCCTCGAGGAGATGTTTGCGCAAAATGCTGCGGCGGCCTGGCCCAATGGGCATTTTCTGGGCGGCGGCAACTACGGCGCTGCGGCATGTCCGGCGCACCGGCTGCGTGAAGTGGAGATGCACCGGGTGGACCTCGGCCTTGGCTACACGGCTCAGGACTGGTCGACGGAATATGTTGTTTGGGACCTGCCAATCCTGCTCGCCAGCGCCGCAGATCGGTTGGGCTCACTGACGGAACAACACGCCTTCATGGCTTGGTTGGCGGGGCGGGGCCCGTTGGATCCGGGGACGTCGCTGCGGCCCTGGTGAACTGGCGCGGCGCCTAAGTCCTGCGTCGCAACATAAACCCTTGACGCGAACACCGCCGAGTGCCACGCTGGGACCAACCGCCAAAGGGGGCGGCGCCTATTTGGAGGTACTTCCATGAAGATCGCGACGATGAGATCGGTTGCCACGGCCGCCGCAGTCCTGCTGACATTGGGCGCCCTTGCCGGGTGTTCAAATGGGGCTGAAAATTCTCCGGATACAAGCGCCGGCGGGGGCTCAGGCGGTGCTGCCGGCGAGGCGCAGATTGGCCTGCTCCTGCCGGACTCGGTTACGGCCCGCTATGAAAGTGCCGACAAACCGTACTTTGAGGCCAAAATCAAGGAACTTTGTGACACCTGCAAGGTGCTCTATGCCAACGCCGACGGTGACGCGGCCAAGCAGCAACAGCAGGCGGAGTCAATGCTCACCCAGGGTGTAAAAGTTCTTGTCCTGGATCCCTTCGACGGCGAAGCTGCCGCGGCCATTGTTGCCGATGCGAAGGCGAAGAACGTTCCCGTCATCTCCTACGACCGGCTGATCGACAGCGCTGATCTGAGTTACTACATCTCCTTCGACAACGAGAAGGTGGGGGAGCTGCAGGCCACCGCGCTCGTGGACAAACTGAAGGCCGACGGCGTGAAGCCCGGTGACGGCGGGATCCTGATGGCCAACGGTTCGCCAACCGACAATAACGCCACCCAGTTCAAAAAGGGTGCCCATAGCGTCATTGACGCCAGCGGTTACAAGGTTCTCGCCGAATTCGACACACCAGGGTGGGAACCAGCCAAGGCACAGGACTGGGTGGCCGGCCAGTTGACCCAGTTCAAGGGTGAGATCAAGGGAGTGTACGCCGCAAATGACCCTGTTGCTGGTGCTGCCATTTCTGCAATGAAGGCTGGCGGCATCTCGCCGCTTCCGCCGGTTACCGGACAGGACGCTGAACTCGCAGGAATCCAGCGCATCCTCGCCGGGGACCAGTACATGACCGTCTACAAGGCGCTCAAGCCGGAAGCCGAAAAGGCGGCCGAGCTTGCCATCGACCTGACCAAGGGCAATACGCCCAAGGGTGAGGTCACGGTCAAGACGAAAGGCGGGGCCGACATCCAGTCGTTCCTGTTGGTCCCCGTTGCGGTCACGCTGGACACGATTGAGTCCACGGTGATCAAGGACGGCTTCTACACGGTGGCCGAGGTTTGCACCGCAGATTACAAGGCAGCCTGCGAAAAGGCTGGCATCAAGTAGCACCAACACCCGGTTGGAGCCACCACCCCGTGGCTCCAACCGGGTCTCCGTTCGCCCCTGGCGGGGCGAAACCAGTTGCAGCACGGATTTGAAGGAGAACCACGTGACGATGCAGGCACCGTCCGTTCAGCACGCCGGGTCCAGCGGGGAACCAGTGATGAGTTTGCGTGGCATCTCGAAGAGTTTCGGCGCGGTCAGGGCACTGGATGATGTGGAACTGGACATTTTCCGTGGTGAGGTAGTGGCGATCGTTGGCGACAACGGGGCGGGGACGTCGACGCTGGTAAAAATTTTGGCGGGAGTACATCCGCAGGATTCAGGTTCCATCACCTTCGACGGCAAGCCGGTCTCAATCTCATCCCCTGCAGCATCCCGATCCCTGGGACTGGCCACCGTGTTTCAGGATCTGGCACTGTGCGACAATCTGGACGTGGTCTCGAACCTTTTCCTGGGCCACGAGATGGGTGGCTTCACCCTCGACGAGGAGGAAATGGAGAAGCGTTCGTGGGAGTTGCTGCGGCAGTTGTCCGCGAAAATTCCCTCGGTGCGGATCGCCGTCGCCTCACTCTCCGGCGGCCAGCGCCAGACGGTGGCCATTGCCAGATCGCTGATTGGTGAACCGGCCGTGGTCATCCTCGATGAACCGACGGCGGCACTGGGCGTTGCCCAAACCGCGGAAGTGCTCAACCTCGTGGAACGCCTGCGCGAACGCGGCCTGGCAGTGGTGTTGATCAGCCACAACATGGCCGACGTGCAAGCCGTCGCCGACAGGGTTGTGGTCCTTCGTTTGGGCCGCAACAACGGTGACTTCATGGTTGCCGATGTCACTTACGAGGACATCATCGCTGCCATTACCGGGGCCACCGACAACGCCGTGAGCAGACGCGCACAGGCGCAGCATTCCGAGGCTGGACCGGGCGGCGCCACAGAAGATGCGAACGCCGTCGAAAAGGGGTTTGAGTCATGACAACGCGCACGGGTTCCGCCACACCTGATTCACCAACGCCGGATTCTCCGGCCCAGCTGGCTGCCGACAGGCAGGACGAGCGGCTGGCCCACAATGAGGGCATCCGCGGCGCCATCATCTCATTCCGCATGCGGGTGGCCGGCGGTGATTTGGGCTCACTGCCGGTGGTGGTGGGCCTGATTATCATCTGGGCCATCTTCCAGATCCTCAACCAAAACTTCCTCTCTGCCAACAACCTGGTCAACCTGTCGCTGCAGTGCGCCGCCACCGGCACCATCGCGATCGGAGTGGTGCTGGTCCTGCTGGTGGCACAGATCGACCTTTCCGTCGGCTCCATCAGCGGCCTTGCTGCGGCCATACTTGGCGTAGGCATGACGGTCATGGGTTGGCCCATCTGGCTGTCCATCGTTGTGGCGCTGGCCGTGGGCCTGGCCATCGGGCTCCTGTACGGGCTGCTGTTCACCCGCTTTGGGGTGCCGACGTTTGTTATCACGCTGGCCGGGCTGCTTGCTTTCCTTGGCCTGCAGCTGCGCGTGCTGGGTCCCAACGGGTCGATCAACCTGCCTTACGATTCATGGATTGTGCAATTCGCGCAACGGTGGTTTCTGCCACCCTGGCTGGCCATCGTGCTGGCAGTAATAGCAATTGCGGCCATGTTCACCTCGGACTGGATGCGCGCCAGACGGCGCCGCGCGGCCGGGCTTTCGGCAGGCTCCGTCTCATTGATGATTATCAAGAGCGTTGCCCTACTGGTGGTTCTGGTTGTGGCTGTCGCATATTTGGCGACCGACCGCGGCATCGGGCTGATGTTCCTCCTGTTCATCGTGCTGGTGGTGGTCATGAACTTCTTCCTGAGCCGCACCCGCTGGGGCCGCGCCGTCTTCGCGGTTGGCGGCAATGTGGAGGCTGCCCGGCGTGCCGGCATCAAGGTCAACCGCATCTACATTTCGGTGCTCATGCTGGGCACACTGTTCGCGACGATTGGCGGGCTGCTTGCCTCGGCACGGTTGACCTCGGCAAGTTTGTCCAGTGGCGGCGGCGACACCAACCTGGTGGCGATTGCGGCGGCGGTCATTGGCGGGACAAGCCTCTTCGGCGGACGTGGCAGTGCCTACTCGGCGCTCTTGGGCATCCTGGTGATCCAATCAATTTCCAACGGGCTGACGCTGCTGAACCTCGATTCCTCGATCCGCTACATGATCACCGGTGCCGTGCTGTTGCTGGCAGTCATCATTGACTCGCTCTCACGCCGTTCACGGGCAAGCCACGGCCAGGCGTAGAAAAACGCAGGAAAATATCAGTGCTGGCCCTGCGGTCGCCGCCGCTGTCGATTCAAGGCTGGTTGTCAGGTCCATTGGCCGCGCGCAGGACTAACATTATTAGTTAGCAGAGGTAACTAAACACCCCTGCCCCTCATGTCAACGAAGGGGCGATAAGTGTGGTTCAGGAAAAGCTTGCACGTGCAGACAGGGGTTTGACCCGGCGGACCAGGGATCTGGCAAACCCCCACTACAAGTGGATCGCTCTCTCCAACACCACCCTTGGCGTCCTGATGGCAACCATCAACGCCTCCATTTTGCTGATTGCCCTGCCGGACATCTTCCGCGGGGTGGGTATCAACCCCCTTGCACCCGGAAACACAAGCCTGCTGCTGTGGCTCATCATGGGCTACATGGTGGTCACGGCCGTGCTGGTGGTCAGTTTTGGCAGGCTGGGCGACATGTACGGCCGGGTGAAAATGTACAACGCCGGGTTCGCCATCTTCACGCTGTTCTCCATTCTGTTGGCTGCCACATGGATGCAGGGGACACCGGCCGTCCTCTGGCTCATCATCATGCGTATCCTCCAAGGCGTGGGCGGTGCCATGCTGATGGCCAACTCGAACGCCATCATCACGGACGCCTTCCCCGTGGACCAGCGCGGCCTGGCCCTGGGGCTGAACCAGGTGGCAGGCATTGCCGGTTCCTTCCTGGGCCTGATCATCGGCGGACTCCTGGGGCCCATCGACTGGCGCCTGGTCTTCCTGGTCTCAGTGCCGGTGGGCGTCTTCGGCACCGTCTGGGCCTACCTGCGACTGCATGACACCGGCGCCCGCCAAGCCGCCCGTCTGGATTGGTGGGGCAACATCACCTTCGCCGTGGGTCTGATCGCCGTCCTGGTCGGCATCACCTACGGCATCCAGCCCTACGGCGGGCACACCATGAGCTGGACCAATCCGTGGGTGCTGACCGCCCTGGTGGGTGGCGCCGTCGTGCTTGGCATTTTCGTGATGGTGGAGCTGCGGGCGGACGATCCCATGTTCGAACTCTCCCTCTTCCGCATCCGGGCATTCACCGCCGGGAACCTGGCCAGCCTGCTCTCGGCGATTGGCCGCGGCGGGCTCATGTTTATCCTGATCATCTGGCTGCAGGGGATCTGGCTTCCGCGCCACGGCTACAGTTTCGTGGACACCCCGCTCTGGGCCGGCATTTACATGCTGCCACTGACCGCCGGTTTCCTCGTGGCCGGGCCCATCTCCGGCGCGATCTCCGACCGGCATGGTGCGCGGCTGTTGGCTACCGGAGGCATGGTGGTGGCGGCTCTGAGCTTCGGCTGGCTGCTGCTCCTGCCGGTGAACTTCGACTACTGGACGTTCGCCCTGGCCCTGCTGCTGAACGGGGTCGGCATGGGCCTGTTCGCCGCCCCCAACCGCGCCGGCATCATGAACGCCCTACCGCCCAACCGCCGCGGAGTTGGCGCGGGCATAAGCACCACCTTCCAAAACTCGGCCATGGTGCTCTCCATCGGCATCTTCTTCTCCCTCATGGTCACCGGCCTGGCCCGCACCCTCCCGGCAGCCCTGAACGCCGGGCTGATGGCCCATGGCGTCAGCGCGGTCGACGCCGGACGGGTCGCCAACCTGCCCCCGGTCTCCGTCCTGTTCGCCTCACGGTTGGGCTACAACCCCGTCCAGACCCTCCTGGGCCCGGCCACTTTGTCCACACTTCCCCCGCCCGACGCCGGATACCTCACCGGCCGCTCATTTTTCCCGGCTCTGATTTCCGGCCCCTTCGCCGACGGGCTCGCCGTCGCGGTTGGTTTCGCCATCATCGCTTGCCTGGTGGCCGCGGTTGCCTCGGCATTGCGCGGTGGGAAGTATGCCTATGGGGACGTTCCTGTTGACGCACGTGTGGCTGGTAGCGGCGACGCCATTGCGACACGGCACAGCAGTCAGAACCGGCACAGCAGTCAGATGGATCCACAGGGAGCTCATTCGGGGATGGGAAATATTCAGCAACACTTCAGGCATCAAGGTGAGACGGGTGGATCCACAAGATCCACCCTACGAAAGTGAGAAGGTCGAACGCCGGCCCGAACACCCTGATAACTAACGCAGCGCCCGCAGATAACGTTTGCGGACCACTTTTTGAATCCTCAGCAGCAAGGGGAACAGGGCACGCCATGGCCGCTGCGGCGCTGCCTTGGTGAGTGAGCGGATGGTCAGATGAACCTCGTCGCCGATGCCGCCGCGGTCGCGGTGCACGATGAACGCCTCCTCCCCGCTGACCGGATGCCCCGGCAGTGTGCGGTAGGAGAAGCCTGCGCGATCGGGCTCCTGTACCACCGCGATCACCTCCACCGGCTCCACCACCTTGAAACCGAAGAAATGCGCGGTGATTTTCACCCTCTGTCCGGCAACAACAGGCCCGGGCGTGTCAACGGTGAAACCGCTGCGGGTCTTCACCTCCCAATGAAGCACGTCATGGCTCGCGCGCTGCCACACATCGTCACCGGCACCCAGGTGTGCCATCCCGGACCAGCCTTGGTAATCGCCGTGGCCCCACGACCAATTGCTGCGGGTCGGTGCGGTCAGGCTTCTTGGTGCTGTATCCGGGGCCGGGTCCTGAAGTGACCAGAGGGGATAGTCGTGGATCATCGCCCAGCTTTGACGCGCTGGCTCCCGGCCCTCAGCTACGCTGTCCGGCACGCCCATGCCCGCCTCTGAAGCCACGCCCATGTCCTGGAGCCAATACGTCGCATCGGGATCCCAGCCTGCCAACACACTGGCGCGTTGTTCATCCACCGGGATCAGAACGCCTGCGGTAGTGAGGTAACCGCCCATGGTGAGGTGCACGCCGTCGTACTTGTCCTTAAGAAGAGAGAAGTCCGGCATGACCCATTCCCTGTCGTGGCCGGTGACACGGTACCAGTCGTGGCGCTTGGAGGCGGTGACCTCAAGCGGGTAGTCATGGCACAGCTGGGCCCATACGTTGGGGGAGTCGAGCTCGAGGATGCGGACGGCGGTGGGAACGGGCAGCTTCGCCACCTCAGCCTCCTCCCAACTGAAAGCATCCTCGACCAGCTGCAGGCCCCACGGTCCCTGACCGGGAAGTTCGCTGGTGCTCTTGGTCAGCTCACCCGGCGGACGGGACCACCAGGTGCCACTGAAGTTTGCCGTGGGATCACCGGGCCGCTCCACCCTGGCGCGGCGCTCCTCCTCCACGACGGACTCGCGCCACTGCTCCAGAGCAAACGCTGCGGTTTTGGGTTCAGTGCTTGAATCCGCGGAGGGAGGGAGGGGTGGATCGTCAACGAAGTCCACCGTCCACTGCCCGCTCGGGTCCATCGGAGCGGTCCACCACTGCGTGAGAGGGGAGTCCAGCAGGTGCCCGGCGATGCGGTGCAGGGCGCGTCGCATGGGTGCGCTCGCCGCCAGCACATCCTCTCCATCGGGTTCCTGCCAGTAGCGGGCCGTATTGACCATGGAACCAAGGGCGTACAGCAGATCCTGCTCGGTCAGCTCGGGGAGAGCCACTGCGTCCAGCCGAGCTGCCACATCTTCAGTGCTGGGCGCAGGAGGGTCATCGGTGCCGGGACCAAACAAGACCCGGGAACTTCCTCGCTCCGGATCCAAGGCATGGGCGGCATAAAATGTGGCCGACCCATAAGTGCTCCCGCCGGTGCCCGATGGCTTCTGCGCGAAGACGGCTGCAAGTTCCAAACACAGCCGCCGCCCTCGAGGGCCGGCGAGCAGGGTGGCGGGATTCAAGATGGCAGGATTCAGGGGCGCTGGGTCCGGGGTCTCGGGTTCCGGGGTGGCGTCCGGAGTCTCGGGGTCCAGGTCAGCGGGGCCTTGATCAGCGGAGTTCGGCGTCATGAGCCCAGCCTACGGTGGCCGACTACGGTTTGCGGGCGGCCCATCCCGTGCGGTGCCCGCGCACTTCAAGATCCCCGCGCCGTTCCAAGGACTCGGGTCCGCCGCCCAGGAGAAGTTCAAGTGCTGCCACATCTGCGGGGGAGGCCGTGTCTGCGAGCGCCTGATGGATACGCTGCAGGAAGTGGCGTGCGTATTGCGCGGCGAGGTCTTGGCTTCCTTCCCGGGTCGTGGGGATGTAGCTGGTGGGGAACGCACGGCGTTCCACGGAGAAGCCCACGCTTTCCATCACCGGCGCCCACTCGGGGAAGTGGTTCCATCCCTTGCCCGCCAGAATCTCGTGCAGTCGGACCTCCAAACCGGAAGGCACGGCAGATTCTCCCGGCATGGACTCGGGGAGGAAGCTGGGCAGACCGTCCATCTCGAGCACAACCAGCAGACCACCGGGAGTTAGTGCGGCGTACATATCCGCCAAGAGCCGCTCCGGGGCCACCACCTCATGCAGGGACGACGACGCCCACAACAGATCCGCCGACGCGCTCGCAGGCCACGGCTCATCGAGGTCGGCCTGCAGAGAGTCAACGCGTCCGGCAAGATCGTTGTCCGTGGCGGCCGCCAGCGTCATGGCCAGCATGTCCGCGGATTTGTCCAGGGCCGTGATTCTCGCGTCCGGGAACTGCCGCGCCAACGCCAGAGTGCCGACGCCGGATCCCGCGCCAACGTCAATGATGGTCTCGGGACTGCGGCCCACCAGTTCGGCGGCCCAGGTCGTGGCGTCGGTCAAGTACGAGCCGAGAAGGCGTGCGTCCAGGTTGAGGGTCTGCGCGAGGTCGGCGTCGCTCGCGTGGGCGGCTTCATGTCCGGCGGCATGACGGTGCCCGTGTTTGTGCCCGTGTTCGTGGCTGGGGCTGGCTTTGTGTGAATGCGTGGGATTGCTCATGCTTCCACGGTAGCGGACCAATGCCACATGCGCATACACTTTTGCGTATGACGCAAGAATCCGATGTCGACTCCATCATCCGCCAAAGAATCCGCAGCCTCCGACTGGCCCGCGGCTGGTCTTTGGACAGCCTCGCCGCACGCTGCGGACTCAGCCCCTCCACCCTCAGCCGCCTCGAAACCGGCCACCGGCGCATTGCCCTCGATCAGCTCATACCCATCAGCCGCGCCTTCGGCACCACTCTTGACGCGCTGGTCGAGTCAACCGGGGATGAGGATGTTGTGATCCGACCCCAGCCCGGAGAGTCGCCCGGGCTCACCACGTGGATTCTGTCCAGCGACGACGGCCTCTACGGTAAAACCGTCGCCAAGTTGCGCATCACACCCGAACGGCCCGAGCACCTCGGCGTCCATCCCGGCCGCGACTGGTTCACCGTGCTCACCGGCATCGTCAGGCTGGAACTGGGGGAGCGCACCATCCTGGTCCACCCCGGCGAGGTGGCCGAGTTCTCCACCATGGTCCCGCATGCCATCTGCGCCCACGAAGCGCCGGCGGAGATCCTGAGTATTTTGAACCACGACGGCGGCAGGGCCCACCTTCATGGTGAGCGGAGCGCAGAGGGGTAGCCGCCCAAATATTGTGATGATACATTGAGACAACCGGCGAACGAAGGAATCTCAATGGCATTTGAAACCCAGTTGACGTGGCTTGCGGTCGGCTTCCTTGTGATGGTGTTCGTAATCAGGCTCATTGCGGCACAAACCTCGAGACAGCAAGAGAAGCAGCTGTTCCAATTCTGGCACCGGGTGGGGCTGCCCATGGGCAACGATCGGGTCAACCTCACGCTGCGGCGCCGTCTCCACCACAGTGACATGGCCACGTTGTTCGGCGGGCTGGCCGGGGCGTTGGTGGCTGCTGCGCTGCTGTTCTTCCTCCCTGACGCTCCCATGTCGTTCACCTTTATCTGGCTGGTGGCCATTCCGGCCATCCTGACAGGTGCGACGGCGTTTGACCTGGCTGCATCCCTGCGGGATACGCTTTTCGGTCGGCGGGATGGTGCGCCGCGCATGGCCCGGGTTGTGGCTGTTTCCCGCGCCGACTACATGAGTCCGTGGCGGTTGCGGGCAGCGCCCCTGCTTATGGCGCTCACGGTCCTGACGATAGCCGCCGGAATGGTGCTGGGGCTGACAGGCGCCATCCGTTTGGACGGCTTCCTGCAGGGCATGGTGCTGCCGTCGTTCATGGTGGCAGTGGTGGTGCTCGCCTTCTCCATGCTGGTGGGCCGCCGCGTTCTGGAGCAGTCGCAGTCCGTGGCGGACCCCTTGGAGCTCGCTTGGGACGACGCGGTGCGTGCGGATGTCTTGCGGAAGATGGGGTTGCTTGCCGCCATTTTGGCCTGGCTGGCGCTCACCTCGGCGGGCCTCGGTGTCATTGGCGGCTTGGAGAACGGCAGCCTCGGGGCGGGAGAGTGGGATTCAATGGCGACTGCGGTGGGCCAGATAATCGGCATGTGGGGATACTTCGTCATCCTGTTTGTCTACAGCTTCGGTACGTCCCACAGCTATTTCCGTTACCGGCTGTGGCCCAACGCAGAGTTGCTAAAGCTCTCCACCGCCGGTGGTGAGTAGCAGTGCTGCTCGTTGACCCGCGCTCGGCCGTCCCGCCGTTCGAACAAATTCGTCTCCAGATCCTCGATATGGTCCAGCAGGGAACTCTTGCCCCCGGAACACGGCTGCCCACTGTTCGAAAACTTGCCGCCGACCTGGCGCTGGCACCGAACACCGTGGCCCGCGCCTACCGGGAGCTGGAGTTCAATGGGGTCATTGAAACGCGCGGCCGGCACGGCACCTTTGTCTCAGTCCACGACAACCCCATTCCACGGCAGGCACAGAAGGCTGCAGTGGAGTATGCCCGGCACATTCGCTCTTTGGGCCTTGGCGATCAAGATGCGATCCGGTACCTGAATGAGGCGCTGGAGATCGGCACCGCTGAAGTTGGCCCCTGAGCGAAAAGGCATGGGTTGGGCTCGAGGTTCACGTGGTGTTTGAACTGTGGTTTTGTGCAGTAGGCGATCTGGACAACTTGGTTGCTTGCAGTCTTCGGTGAACGCCGCCCCAAAGCAGGCTGCGACAATCTGGAAGGCATTAATGACGGAGAACACCAGCCCGGCAAGAATCAGCCGCAGGTCAGCACTGTCAGCGGCAGGCACACTGGGTGCCTTGGGGATCACCGCGGCAGCGAGCACCTCTGCCAAGGCGACACCGGGCGCCAAAGCGCCTAAGCCCACGCTGACATTCAATGCCAATGGCACATTCAAGGTGGTCCAGTTCAATGACACCCAGGATGACGAACAAACCGATCGACGCACCATTGAACTCATGGAGCGCACCCTGGATGCGGAGCAGCCGGACTTCGTGGTCATCAATGGCGACGTCATCAACGGTGGCTGCGTTACAGAACTGGAAGTGAAGCAAGCGCTGAACCATGTCGTTGCTCCGATGGAGAATCGCAGCATTCCGTGGGCAGTGACGTTTGGCAACCACGACGAGGATTCGGCGGCCGCCACGGGGATGACTGAGGCAAAGATGCTCTCGTTCCTGCAGGACTACACGTTCAACATCAACGCGAATTCAATCCCCGGCCTGACGGGCACCTCCAACACGCAGTTGCTGATCCAGTCATCCAAGGCGAAGGGAAGCTCACCAGCTTTTGGCCTGTGGCTCATTGACACCGGTCGTTATGCTCCGGACGCCATCGATGGCCAGAACTTTGAGGGATACCCCGATTGGGACTGGGTACGGATGGACCAGGTGTCCTGGTATCGCGAACAGTCGCTGGCCACCGAGAAGAGGTACGGCAAGAAGGTGCCCTCGCTCATGTGGGGCCACATTGCCCTGCATGAGCACCGCAACATGTGGTTTGCCAGCCTTGATTCCCGCACGGATGCTGACCACGCGCGCGCAGTGGCGCGCCACGCGATTGTGGGCGAGCGCAATGAGGACGAATGCCCCGGACCGATCAATTCCGGCCTGTTCAACGCCTTCCTCGAACGCGGTGATGTCAAGGGTTACTTCGTAGGCCACGACCACGTCAATACATATGTCGGCAACTACTATGGCGTCCAACTGGGTTACGCTCCAGGCACCGGTTTTGGCGCCTATGGTTTGTCCGGCGCCGAACGAAACCGTCTCCGCGGTGCCCGAGTCTTTGAGCTCGACGAGAGTCACCCCGGCATCTACAAGAACACCCGCCTCGTGTTCGCAAAAGAGTTCAATATCGATCTGACTGCCAACCGCCAGACCACGGTGCCGCCCCTGCCCATCACCCAGACCAAGCCCAACAAGCCAGCCAAAAAGTAGCCATGACATCGGCGGCAGCCTTCAGGGAACAGTCCCCGGGGGCTGTTGACGGCGTCGATGGCGCTCCAACGTACGACGTCGTCACTCACCCCGGCAGACATCGCATCCCATGCCGCGGCCACTACATGCAGAATGAAACAACATCGGTGACCATAGTCCGTTAAATAGTCTATTAAGATGGGCAGAATGGTTCCCACCTCGCGTAGACCGCGGCCACTTTCACTCAGCAGGCAGGAGCTGGCCCTGCTGGCCATCACGGTGTTGTGGGGCGGCACGTATCTCGTCATACACCTGGCCATGCGGTACAGCGGCCCCATGTTCTTCGTCGGGATCCGCTTCGCCGTGGCGGGGCTCGCGGCGGCCCTGATCTTCCACCGTGCCCTCCGTGGAGTGACCCGGGCCGATCTTGGCGCCGGTGCGGCGATCGGCCTCATGATCTTCTTCGGTTATGGACTCCAGACAGTCGGCCTGCAAACCATCAGCAGCAGCACCTCAGCATTCCTCACGGCACTCTTCGTTCCCATGGTGCCGTTCCTGCAATGGGCCGTCTTCCGCAAGCGGCCTCACGTGATGGCCTTCGTCGGTGCGGCGTTGGCCTTCGCCGGCCTGGTGCTGCTGGCTGGACCGGATGCGTTCCGCGTTGGCCTGGGGGTAGGGGAGGTTGTCACCCTCCTGAGCACCGTTGCCATCGCCGCCGAAATCGTGATGATCAGCCTCTTCGCCGCGAAGGTGAACCTGGGCCGGGTAACCGTGGTGCAGCTGCTGGTGTGCAGCGTTTTGGCATTCGTGGCCATGCCGGTCGTGGGTGAGTCCGTCCCTGCCTTCTCATGGGTGTGGCTCGCCGCCGGCGTTGGACTGGGGCTGGCAAGCTGCGTCATCCAGCTGACGATGAACTGGGCGCAGAAGTCGGTGGAGCCCACACGCGCCACCATTATCTATACAGGCGAGCCGGTGTGGGCGGGCGTGATCGGCCGCCTCGCAGGCGACCGGCTGCCGCCCCTGGCATTGGTGGGAGCGGTACTGATTGTGCTCAGCGTGCTCGTCAGCGAACTCAGGCCGCACGGACGGCCGACATCAGGAAACCCGAGCTCCGCCGTCGTACTGGCAGCTCCGGAAGAGGGACGGGAACAGGACCAGCGGAAGTAGTTTCCTGCCTCAAATGGCCGGCCTCTTTACGTGTTG
>JBBPZC010000174.1:0-13657 GCA_038199275.1 Actinomycetales bacterium | reverse complement strand
GACCCGGACGCTCCCCTGCCCTGAACCGGCAATTGACAGTCTGCCCCGGTAATCAAGGTACGACGGCGGGAGCCCACCTTGCGCGGGAAGGTGGGCTCCCGCCGTCGTACTCTGGGAGGTTGAGGCAGGTGCCGGCTGGCGACGCTGGGCCCGGGATGGCCCGCGTGAATGCTTCAGCCGTGGAGGTGTGGGCTAGAACGCCGCAGTTCCGTCACGGTCGATGAAGGTCCCGGTGGGGCCGGTGCCGCCGCGGGTGGCGAGTTCGACGATTGCGTCGGTGCCCTCCGTGACGGTCTGGGTACCGCTGTTGCCGTTCAGGTCGGTGGCGGTGTAACCGGGGTCGGCCACGTTGATGCGGATTTCAGGAAATGCTTTGGCGTACTGCACGGTCAGCATCGTGACGGCAGATTTTGATGAGTTGTAGAGCGGGGCGATGATCTGGGACTCGAAGCGCTCGGGGTCGTTGGCGATCTCGAATGATCCCAGACCGCTGCTCACGTTGACTATGGTTGCCGCTTCGGAGGTGCGAAGCAGGGGCAGGAACGCGTGGATCATGCGAACGATGCCGACCACGTTCGTGCCGTAAACGGCCAGCGCATCATCTCCCGTCAGTTCCTCCGCGGCGCGTGCCGCGCCAGTGATGCCGGCGTTGTTGATCAGAACGTCGAGACCGCCCGCTTCCGCAATGGTTTTGGCGGCAAGCGCAACGGAGGAATCGCTCGTGACGTCGAGATGCACGAATTTCCCGCCGAGTGCGTCCGCTGCTTCCCGACCGCGATTTTCGTCCCGCGCTCCCATCCATACGGTGTGGCCTGCGGCGATGAGGCGGCGGGCTGTTTCGTGGCCGAGGCCCTTGTTGGATCCTGTGATCAGTGTTGTTGTCATGGCTCCAGTTTTGCCGGGCTCGGGAGCCCTGTCGTGGCCCGGGTGAGCATACGGTCTGGCAGTACCACCCAAGATGTCTCGATCGCTGCGAGACTATTGAGATGCAGGATTCACAGAGTGACTTAGGCGCGCTTCTTCGTTCTTGGCGGGACAGGCTCCAACCTGCCGACGTGGGTCTTCCCGTGTACGGTGCTCGGCGGGCGCCGGGTCTGAAACGGGAGGAACTTGCTCAACTCGCTGGCTTGAGCGTTGATTATCTGGTGCGCTTGGAACAAGGCCGTGCCGTGCATCCTTCCGCCCAGGTTGCCGCCTCGCTCGCACGGGCTCTGCAGCTCGACGACGCCGAAAGAGCTCATCTTTTTATCATTTCGGGGTTGCTCCCACCGTCGGCAGGAGAAGTGCCGACGCACATTCCGCCCGGCGTCCAGCGGCTGGTGGCCCGGCTCGGTGAGGTTCCCGTGGCTGTGTTCACCGCATCGTGGGACCTCATTTCCTGGAGTCCGCTGTGGTCAGCGCTGCTGGGAAACCCCGCATCTGCGGGCTCGCACCGTCCCAATGTCCTGCGTTCACATTTCACGGGGGAATCGCTGGGTTCGAGTGAGATCGCGATTGTCGGCCGAACGGATGGACTCGCGAGTTTTGAGGCCTCCATTGTGGCCGACCTCCGGCGCGTGCGCGGACGATACCCGGAGGATCGAGGCGTTCGGGACCTGGTTGCAGAACTGGCTGCCGCCAGCGAGCGGTTTCGGCAGCTGTGGGACAGCGGAACCGTCAGCGAGCACCAGTCGGAACTGAAAGTGGTCAGTCATGCCCTGGTTGGCGATATCGAGCTGAACTGTGACACGTTTACGGTGGCCGGCACCGACTTGAAAATCGTTGCCTACACCGCGGCGACGGGGTCCGACGCTGCCGCCAAACTCGATTTCCTGCGAGTCTCCGCCGTCGCAAGGACCACTTCTTCTGCGGCTTCGCACTGAGCCATGCCTCCTGGTCCAACTGACTGAACGTCCGACGGCGGGAGCGCGCCTTCGCGCTGAGGCGCCCGGTTCCGGCGCAAGTAATTTCAGAGACGCACAAGGCCGTGTGCCACCGCACCAAAAGTAGCCTCAATCCTGGCCGTGGACCGTTCTGACGGCACACGAACGTTCTGTCGCAACGCGCATGGACCCTTGCCATGTCCGGCTCCGGCGAGGAAGGTGGAGTGAAAACGCAACAGAGCCAGGGTTGAACGAACTCCAGCGCTCCGGTGCATCCAGATCAAGGGAGAATTCCAACGTGACCTCACTATGGCTTGACCACCGCCCGCACATTGAAACCGACGCTTTCGAGCCTGAAGGCAGCTATGACGCCGTCGTCGTGGGCGCGGGACTCACCGGTCTGACCACGGCGCTGCTGCTCAGTCGCGCCGGGCTGAGCGTTACGGTGCTGGAGGCCCGTTCCATCGGATCCGTGACGAGCGGGCACACAACTGCCAAGCTGAGTCTGCTGCAGGGCACGGTGCTCTCGGGCATTCGCCGTCATTTCTCGCACGACGTCGTCCAAGCCTACGTTGCGGGCAACCTCGAGGGACAAGCCTGGATGCTGCGCTATCTCGAAGAACAGAATGTTGCCGTGGACCGCCGTTACGCCTACACCTACACGGCTTCGGATTCTGGACGGGAAGCTTTGGAACACGAGGCCGAGGCTGGCCGCAGCGCGGGACTGGACATCACTTTTGCCGACGGTGACATCGGTCTGCCGTATCCCACCCACGCTTCCCTGCGCCTGGCAGACCAGGCCCAGTTCCATCCGATGGAGGTTCTCGCTGCCTTGGCCAGGGACGCGCGCACACGCGGGGTACGGATTGTTGAAGGAACCCGCGTGCGGAATATTTCGGCGGGCACCCCGGCGACGGTTCTCACCGACAGCGGCAGCAACCGGGCCCAGCATGTCATCTTGGCGACAGGAGCACCCATCCTTGACCGGGGCCTGTACTTCGCCAAGATCGAGCCCTCGCGTTCCTACGTCGCCGCCTACCGGAACGCGGGCACAACCGCCACACTTCCCCGTGGAATGTACCTCTCCGTGGACCAGCCTGCTCGCTCACTGCGCACCGTAACGCTCGACGGCGGTGAGGTCCTGTTGGTGGGTGGGAACAACCACCCGGTCGGCCAACCGCAATCCGAGCAGTCCCACGTCAACGACCTCGATGATTGGACACGTCACTGGTTCCCGGGCGCCGAAGCCACCCACCACTGGTCAGCCCAGGATTACCAGTCGGCAAACATGGTCCCGTTTGTGGGCAGGCTGCCCCGCGGCGGCGGGAATATTCATGTGGCCACCGGTTACAACAAATGGGGCATGACCAACGCCGTGGCTGCGGCTCTGCGTCTCAGCGCGGATATCCTCGGCGGAGACATTTCCTGGGCTAAAACACTTTCACACCGCATCACCGGCCCCGCTGATCTTGTCGAGGGCGTCAAGTTCAACGCGGGGGTTGCAACCAAGCTGACCAAGGGCTGGCTCGGTGCCCTGTTCACCGGCGAAGAAGCTGCTGCTCCCTCGGGTGGAGAAGGCCGGCATGCAACCGCTGCTTCGCCGCCTAAAATCGAGCAGACCGCTCCGGGTGAAGGTGAAGGGCGGATCGTTCGCCAAGGCCTGCACCCCGTCGCGGTCTCCACCGTTGACGGCCGGACCTGCGGTGTCTCCGCAATCTGCACGCACCTCGGCGGCGTCCTTTCCTGGAATGATGCCGAGAAGTCATGGGATTGCCCGCTGCACGGTTCACGTTTCAGCGCCGCGGGTCAGGTCCTCGAAGGACCCGCCACCTATGATCTGCCGTCGCGCACACCTCACGCAGGGCCGTCAGTGGATGAGGATGACAGCTGAGCTGCTCTCCGGGCAACTCTTCATGAGAAAAACACCGGGACTCCGTGCGGAGCCGGGCAATCGGCTATTTTTCCGTGGCCTCCGGGGCCGGCGGTTTCTCGCAAGTGCGCTTTACCAAGTCAACAGCAATGTCCCGTACTTTCCTTTGCTCCCGCTGGGACCACTTCACCAGTATTTCAAAGGCTGAGTCGGAGTCCATACTGAAACGGCCCATCAGGATGCCTTTGGCCTGTTCAATGAACTGACGTTTCTCGACGGCCCGTGCCACTGCTTCATCTGCCTCGGCGGACGACTCACGTTCAATAACGTTGGTGAGGTCAAGAAAGTGTCCCGTCACCACATCGACGTTTCCGGACGGGTCCTTACGCCCCTCCGCAATCATCACCACCTTGCGGGTCCCGCCATGACCGTCGATGATTCGGTGATGGCTCACCACGGTCCCGCCCTCAACCCGTACCCCGTGAAACAAAACTTCAAAGGCCTCCCGGTCATTTGGATGCTTATGCGCCAGCACCAGCGGAGTGGTCGGAACAATATCACCGGGCTCAAAGCCGTGAATCGTATAGACGCCAGTGGACCAATGCCAAGCGTCGGCCAGCACATCGTACTGAAAATCGCCAACGACGAAGCCTTCACCCGGAGGTAAAATATATGAAAAAGAATGAGGCATGAGCGCGGTTCCATCCTGGGAAACCATATTAATTCGCTTGTGCACTATCGTTCCTCCCTCACACAACTGCCCTGCGCAGAGACTGGGTCACCGTCCTGCCGAGGCTTTCTCATCCGATGGATACCCGTAACAGAACACACATTAGGCGCAAAGGATGAAAAGCTCCACTTATTTTCTCGAAACGTTGGTTACTGGCTCAAATGCTGCCCGACGGGACAGTCCTCCAGATTATCCACAACTAAACGCCACTGATTCTCAACATTGAGCCCCGATCGCAAGAGGTCCGGTCGACCGCTTAAACAAGTGGCTGGGCTTGAGCCCGTCACTGGATTGTCGGGACCACAACATCGTGACGGCGCGGCATATGGAACACCCCAATCGTGCGAATTGGGGACGATTTCATCCACTGCGGTGCCGATAATACCGCGCTCCGTTGTTGCCCTTGACAGCCCGGCCGGCGCCGCACAGCTGTGCTGGACACGGGTAGTCGGCACGAGCACACTGGGAGCATGTTTGAAGGCTTCGTGCGGGAAACCATCCCAGTTCAGGACGCCATGGTGCATGTGCGCCATGGCGGGCGCGGACCGGCGGTGCTATTGCTCCATGGGCATCCCCGCACGGGCGCAACATGGCACAGGGTGGCTCCGCTCCTTGTGGCCGCGGGGTTCACTGTGATCGTTCCTGACCTTCGCGGATATGGGAGCTCTACAGGCCCGGCACCCACTGCCGACCATCGTGCGCATGCCAAACGCGCCGTCGCCCGTGACATGGCCCAACTCATGACCATGCTGGGCCATGAACGATTCTTCCTCACCGGCCATGATCGCGGCAGTTACGTCGGTTTTCGTCTGGCTCTCGATTACAGCGAGCGTGTGAAACGCGTAGCGCTCCTGGATTGCATACCGATCAGTGAACACCTCAACCGCGCAGGGGCCCGCTTCGCCACCTTGTGGTGGCATTGGTTTTTCTATGCCCAGCCGGAGATCCCCGAGCGCGTCATCAATGCCGACCCAGACAGCTGGTACCACGGTGATCCGCAGTCCATGGGGGCCGAAAATTATGCGGAATGGCGGGAAGCCACGCGAAATCCGGACGTGGTCCGGGCCATGCTCGAGGATTACAGGGCGGGACTCACGGTCGATAGGACCGATGAAGACGCCGAAAGGGCAGCTGGCCGGAAACTGCAGATGCCGCTGCTGGCACTCTGGTCACTGCGCGACGATCTTGAGGACCTCTATGGAAGCCCGCTGACCATCTGGCACGACTGGGCCATCAACGTTCGGGGACACGGCATTGATTCAGGACATCACATGGCAGAAGAAGCGCCGAACGAGCTCGCGGCGGAACTGGTTGCGTTTTTTCGCCCAGCAGCCTGAGCTCCGTTGCCAGGAAGCTGGATGACGTGCGCACCTTGACTCCCGTGCACGACCGGGAAGCGGTCGTGCACGGGAGGCAAGGTTCGCAGTCGACCTCACTTGGACGCGCACAAGCTGGAACGGTTTAGGCCGTGCCTGTGCGGTCGGAGGCGGCGTCCTTGATGTGTTCCTGTCCCGTTTGGGCACGATCCTTCACTTCGTCGGCGGCTGCGGCGCCTTCCTCCTTGAGGTGTTCCATGGAGTCCTGCGCCGCATCCTTGACTTGCTGCACAGCCTCGCCAGCCGGTTCTTTCAGGTCCTCGGCGATGGACTTGGCCATGTCCTGCGCCTCCTCCAGGAGAGGCTGCGCTTCTTCCTTGACGGCGGCCGCCGCACGCTTCTCCGTTTCGCTGGCTGGCACAACACTGGAGAGCAGCATGCCGACGCCGAAAGCAACGAGTCCGGCGGCCAGCGGATTGCCTTGGGTTCCACGGGTGACCCGTCCGGGGAGCTCCTTGGCCGATTCGCGGGCTTCGTCAGTGACGTGCGCGGCGGAGTCGGTGGCGTCTTCTGCAACGCCCATGATGTGCTCGCGCACCCGCCCCACGGAGCTGCGAATTTTTTCCGTCTGCCGGTGGGCAATCGCAGAGGGGCTCACTTTCTCTGCCACAGCGTCCACGTCACTGCTCAGACGGTATCTGGTACTTTCGATTTGATCTCGAATTTCTTCTGGCGACTGGCTCATGATGGATCCTTTCCGGGTGTCAAAGCACTGGGGATTTCCTGCACGGTCTCTGTGGTGTCGGGAAGGCCCCGGACCGTTGTGATGTTCTTCTTGCCCAGAACAGCGAGGATGACGCCGACCACTGCCCAGACCGCCGCGACGATCAACGCTGCCCAGCCGGCAGACATCGGCTGGGCCAAGACGGCCCATAGGGCGAGTGAGAGAAAGAGCAATACGAACCTGGCAGCTTCACTGGCTCCAACCAGCATCCCCGCGCCCTTGCCGGCCCGGCTGGCCGATTCCCGCAGTTCCGCCTTGGCCAGCGCCAGCTCCTGACGCATCAAGGTGGAAAGGTCATGGCTGACATCCGCGAGCAGATCTCCGAGCGATGACTCCTCTGGAGCCTGTTGGGTTGGAAAAGCGGTGGGAACATCTGACATGGGGCCCGCACCAGCGGGCAGTCCACTACCGGTGGCCTGTGGTCCCGTCATGCGAGTCCACCTCCCCCTCCGTTGCCACGCTGCGGGTGGTCGGCTGCCGGAGCACCGGGGTCACCATCCAGGCCTGCACCGGTTGCCGGCCAGCCGGACTCCGGCTCCAGGCTTGGATCTTCCAGGTCAACGGCAGGTTCCATCGCAGGGGCCGTCACGCCAAAGTCCGGGTCGATCTCGTCGCTCACATCGATGTCCGGTTCGCCTGCGGCGTCCGCCCAGCCGACGTCAGGGTCGGCACCTGCGCCCACACCATGGCCCAGCTCGTCAGCCGTGTTGGTCTCCGAAGCTGCCGGACCCGCCGTGCCCTGGGCGGAGGATGCCGGAAGCACCGTTCCGGCCGCTGCCATAGTCCCTGCTGCACCGCCAACGGCACCGCCTGCTCCATACCCAGGGCGGCTCACTGCCGGGTCTCCAGCCAGGTCGTCGATTCCCTGCCCGGGCACCACAGGCTGCGAGGACGTGGGCGCCGCGGGTGGGTAATCCGGCGAGATTCCGCCTTGGCGGGTGGCCAGGACATAATCGGGCGTGGGGGGAACCTTGACAGGCGGAGCCGGCGCAACTTCCGGCCTGCGATTACTGCCCGAGGGCTTGGTTTCTGCAGCACCAGCGCTAAGACTCCTCGTCAACCTGCCGGCGAGAATTCCGGCACCGACGGCAATGCCCAGAAAGGCGACGGGCCGACGTCGTGCGAAGCGCTTGACTTCATCCACCAGCGCGCCGGGGTCGCGCTCATCCAGCCAGTTCGATGCGTCACTGGCCCGACGGGCAGCCTCGCGCACCCACTGCCGCGCCATGGAGTTGGCTTGTTCCTCGTCACCAGCGTCGGCCATGGTTTTCAGATCGCTGCCCAGGGACCGCAGCCCGTCGGCCAACTTCTGCTGCTGCATGCCGGCCTGCTCCTGCAAACTGCCCATGAATTCACCGGCCACGTTGTGCATCTGTGATCCGGCTTCACTGACGAGACTTTGCGCTTCTTCCTGCGCTGAGGAGGCCAGATGAGCTCCGGCCTGGACTGCGGTGTCTTTCGTTTCCCGCGCCTCATCAACAGTTTTTTCAACGGTGGAAGATCGATCATTCGGAAGGTTCTGTGTGTTCATCGGAACGTGCCTCCATTGGAGTTAGGCCGACATCCCAGCGCCGTGGCACCCGCCGTGACGACGGAGTTACAGGAACTGAGTGACGGCAATCCGTCACGTGCTCAACCCCACTGCTCGAGGAAGATAAAAAGCGAAATTCTCCCGGCTGGCCCGGGCGCCCAAGGGGCTGTTGCCGCTTTAGGGCCATCATATGCCGGGTCAACGGGGTGGGCGCAAGGGGGTCCTGGTGAGGTCACCGTCTCCAGAGAGTCCAGACAGTCCAGCCAATG
The DNA here is from genome assembly GCA_038199275.1 of Actinomycetales bacterium. Lineage (GTDB taxonomy): Bacteria > Actinomycetota > Actinomycetes > Actinomycetales > Micrococcaceae > Specibacter. The sequence continues at coordinate 5,295 of JBBPZC010000174.1, read as the reverse complement.
GCCTGTGGTTCGGCCCCGCAGCTGCCTCGCTGCGGCGGAGGGGCCTTGTGGACACACCAGTCAGCATGCCTATCATCAAGCAGGAAACGTTCTTGGCAATTCATCCGATCCCCGGACTCCGGGTTTGCAGGGGATCCTTTCCGAAAGTGAGCGACGATGGCAAAGAACTCATGCCTCAAGGATTCACGGCCCAGCAACGGGCCCACGGACCCATGGTTCAATAGCGTGCCAACCAACGAAGATCGGAACTGTGGCTCGAGCATGCAAGAGAAAACTCAACTTTCCTGACCATCACCGCCCGTAGGCCCGGCTTCCCCGCGCATCATGGGAATGCGCGTTCCGACAACCCACTCCCTGGAGGATGACCATGGTTGAAAAGAATATTGAACCCGACGAAAGCAGCACCGCCAAGGCCCGCACCGCGCCTGGCCCCAACCACCCGAGCAAACCTCGGAGTCCCACAGATGTCAGAAAACCATCCTGGAAATACATTCTTAAAAAAACACTGCGGGAGTTCAGCACAGACCAGTGCACCGACCTCGCTGCAGCGCTGACCTACTACTCCGTACTCTCTATTTTTCCGGCACTGTTGGCTTTGGTGTCGCTTCTGGGAATTTTTGGACAAGCAGAAAAAACCACCTCAGCATTGCTGGACATTGTCCAGGGTTTCGCACCGCCGGAGACGGTTCAGGCCGTGCGGGCGCCCATCGAACAGCTCAGCTCCTCCTCTGCCGCAGGATGGACACTCGTCATTGGTATTCTCGCGGCGTTGTGGTCTGCCTCCGCCTATGTCAGTGCCTTCGGCCGCGCCATGAACCGGATCTACCAGATCGATGAGGGCCGGGGGATGGTCAAGCTCCGCGCCACGATGCTCGGCGTCACGCTGGTCACTCTTCTGATCGTCACCGTGCTGGCTGCCATCCTGGTCTTGACGGGGCCGGTGGCAAAGGCCGTTGGTGACACCCTCGGACTTGGCGATGCGGCCCTGCTTATATGGGGCATCGCCAAGTGGCCCCTTGCCCTGTTGCTGGTGGTGCTTGTCATCGCCATCCTCTACTACGCGACGCCCAATGTAAGGCAGCCAAAGTTCCGCTGGATAAGTCTCGGAGCTCTAATTGCGCTGGTTATATTTCTGTTGGCATCGTTGGGATTCGGATTCTATGTTGCCAACTTCAGCAGCTACAACAAGACGTACGGTGCCATTGGTGGCGTGATTATCACGCTGCTGTGGCTCTGGATCCTGAACCTGTCACTGTTGGTCGGCGCCGAGTTCGACTCCGAAACGGAACGTGGTCGCCAGCTGCAGGCCGGTATCAAGGCCGAAGAAACATTGCAATCTCCGCCCCGGGACACAAAACAAAGCGAAAAACGGCAAAGCCGTGAGGAACAGGACATCCGCCGGGGCCGCGAGTTGCGCGAACGGCACATGAACGATGGGGACCCGAACTAGGCAGGGCCCAACCCGGGCAGGGCGGAGTCAGCGGGTTGCCGAAGGCGCAGTGACGGCTCCCGGCACGTGGCCCGTGACACTTGGTACTTGGCCCTTTCCAACCGATATCTCATCCACTCATTCCAAGGAGGAACCAGTGAATCAACCGCAGTCGAAACTGAAGCAGGCCATCACAGGTCCGTTGTTGTACCTGTTCATCCTCGGAGATGTTCTGGGGGCCGGAATTTACGCGTTGGTGGGGAAGGTTGCTGGAGAGGTCGGTGGCGCGATCTGGCTGCCTTTGCTGTTCGCACTCCTGCTCGCCCTGCTGACCGCAGCGTCCTATGCAGAACTCGTCACGAAGTACCCCCAGGCGGGCGGGGCCGCAGTGTTTGCTGAACGGGCCTTCAAGAGGCCGATGCTTTCTTTTGTGGTGGGGTTTTGCATGCTGGCCGCCGGAGTGACCAGTGCGGCAGGGCTGAGTTTGGCCTTTGCCGGCGACTATCTGAAACCATTTCTGGATGTTCCCGCGACACCTGCGGCTCTCGTTTTTCTGGTGCTTGTGGCACTGCTCAATGCTCGAGGAGTCCAGGAATCGGTACGAGCCAACGTGGTCATGACCGTGATCGAAGTCTCCGGGCTGGTGCTGGTCATCGTTTTGGTCGGTCTCATGCTGGGCAACGGCGACGGCGACACAACCCGCGTTCTCGATTTCAACCCCGAGGTCTCCCCGGCCGCCGGCGTTCTGGCGGCCTCCTTGCTGGCCTACTATTCCTTCGTGGGATTTGAAACTTCGGCGAACGTGGCCGAAGAGGTGCGCGACGTCCACCGTGTATATCCCAAGGCCCTTTTCGGCGCATTGCTGACGGCCGGCGGGATTTATGTCCTGATTGGTCTTGCCTCGTCCGTCGCGCTGCCGCCAGCGGAACTCAATGAGTCCTCGGGGCCGCTGTTGCAGGTGGTGCGGGCGACTGGCTTCGGCGTCCCTGACTGGCTCTTTGGCGTCGTGGCCCTCATTGCCGTGGCCAACGGCGCCCTGCTAACCATGATCATGGCCAGCCGTTTGACCTATGGCATGGCTGAGCAGTCGTTGCTGCCGCGGAGCCTGGGACGGGTTCTGCCCAACCGGCGTACGCCGTGGGTGGCCATTCTTGTCACCACCCTTGCCGCCATGGCCCTTACCGCCACAGGAGACCTTCAGTCGTTGGCTGAGACAGTGGTGCTGCTGCTGTTATTCGTCTTCATCAGCACCAACGTGGCAGTGCTGGTGCTGCGAAAGGACGAGGTCAATCACAAGCACTTCCGTGCCCCAACCCTCATTCCCTACCTGGCGTTGGCGTCCTGCCTGCTGCTGCTGATCCAGCAAGGAGCAGGCATCTGGATGCGGGCGGCCATCCTCATTGCTCTTGGATTGGTGCTGTACTTCGTGTCCAAGTGGATCACCACACGGCAAGCGCGAACCACCGAGAAGGTGGAGGACATGAATTAGCTGGTTGGGCTGCTGGGGATATCAGCGTGGGATGCTCATCTGGAAGCCACAGCGGCAGCGCAGCACCACGGTAGGCAGCTGCACATCAGGAATCGGGGCATCGGTGGACGCCGTGTCTGCAATCCCGGTGAGGTTCATGTCCCCTTCCTGCATGGGCTCGCCACAATGGACATATTGCTGTCCCACTTCGACAACTCCCAGGGGCGCTTCGACGCCGGAGATAAACTCCGTCAGACAGTTGACAGAGACCTCGTGGGCGTAGAAGGACCCACAGTCGCTGCAACTGTAATCGACCATGACCCAGCCATCCACCGCGGGTTCGAGTGCGTGCAGCGACTCAATGACAAGATGCTCCGGCGTGCTGCACCGCGCGCAGGTAAATTCCGCAGCCTCGGGGACAATATCTGCTGGGATTGTTGTGGTGCAGGAATCGTGCTTCATCGTTCTTCTCCTCGTGCGGCCCGCTTGAAGGGCGGGCTTACGTTGTGCTGGACGTGAATGGTGTGACTTGAAACAGATACGGATCCGATCGAGTGCGCTTCAGCTGGCCTCTGCCTCGTGTTCCGGAAGAACAGTCGTGCCCCTGGCAGCCGACAGAACAGCAGCGGCGGGCTTTAGGCCGCTCTGATTTTTTTGGAGCTTCCGTTCGCGCAATGACCGCACCACAGTTTCCGGTGGGATTCTTCCCGCAGCATCAACGGCCCCGGCATTCGCCCCGGAAAGAGCCTCGAAGCCGACTGAATCATGGCCGGATGAAAGTGCCGCCGATTCGCGCCGGAGCGGGAAGTGTCCGGGCGGGTCTTCGGGGACGAGACCGAGGAACAGGGGGTTGTCCACCATGAATTTCCGGACCACGGGACAAAATGGCAGCACCTCAATTCTGCGGCGCCGAATGTTCTGCAGGACTCCCAACAGAAGGTCCGAGACTGGCGTCATGACCTCCGCAAGCGCATACATCTCCGTAGACATCAACCATATTTGGTCGTTTTCCATCCGGTACTCGAGAATTCCAGCGAGCTGTCCATCCACGAACATCTCGTATCGGGACATGTCTAGATTGTTCAGAACTGTTGGCATTGACTGCTCATCTCCTCAGCTTGGACCTGGACACTCACTGTAACCAAACTCGTGCGCGAGTTTCTTGGTTCAGGCCACTGGCCCCGAATGTCTGTCCGAAAGGATGAGGCGCAGCCAACATGTCTTGACATCAGCCGTTTTTGGGTTTTCTGGCCGTCAGCAGCCCAGCAGTGTCCCGCCGGGTGCAGCCAAAAATTCACAGCGTCCCCGCAGAATATCTGTGGGCACAGCCAACCGTGCGCCGGGGTATTTCGCTGGAAAGGTCCCAGAGGTGAGGCTGGGGTCAGTTAGCCGGCCGGATAGGGCCGTTCCCGGAGCAAGGCAGCCAGATGTGCTGCGTTCCGCGCCGAGATGCGCGTCGCGTTGGCCGTTACCTCGGGCGTGGCCGTAAGGTCTTGATAATCGGTCGTATGCATTGCTTCGCCCACCCAGTATGTGGACCCTTGGGCGGGGACGGAATACCCCACCTCCACCAACCCCTGGGACAGATCGGCGATGACGTGGTGGGCACCATCTTCGTTGCCCACCACTGCCACGATGGCAACCTTGTCGAACAGGATTGGCCGTCCTTTGTCGTCAGTTTCAGACAACTCGGCATCCAACCGTTCCAGCACCCGCTGGGCCAGACTTGACGGGTGGCCAACCCAGATGGGGGTGGCCAGAACCAGGATCTGGGCGTCCATCAATTTCGTTCGAATGGCGGGCCATGCGTCGCTCCCGCCCATATCCTTCTTCACGCCAGGCGTCACGTCGTGATCCACAATGCGCAGGATCTCGCTCTGCACATCGTGATGGGCGAGCTCTTCGGCGACTTGGCGTGCCAGCAAATCACTGCTGGATTCTTCCGGCGACGGCGAAAGCGTGCAGACAAGAATCAACGCGTTCATGGATGCATCAGTCATGTTTTCACTCTGCCAGACCTTCCTCCAGAGCACCAGACCCCCGCGCAACCATCTGCCGTTCAATGTCTTCAGGGGTGCGGAGTCATCAGGGGTGCGGAGTCTTCAGGGGTGCGGAGTCTTCAGGGGTGCGGACCGAGGGTTGTTCGCCGTCGTCCGCTGGGATAAGTTACGAAACAGACATGCTTTGGCATTCGGCGCTCACTCGAACCCAAGCCCGCCCGTACCACCCGGAGGTGCTCACTTATGGATGTTCCCATCACAATGCTGGTCGACGGAGAGCAACGGTCATTGACCGTGGACACCCGCACGACGCTGTTGGATGCGTTGCGGGACCGTTTGGAAATCACCTCACCGAAAAAGGGTTGTGATCACGGCCAATGCGGCGCCTGCACGATATT
>JBBPZC010000173.1:0-22633 GCA_038199275.1 Actinomycetales bacterium | reverse complement strand
GTCGCCAGCCGCGTCGGCAACCTGCCCGGCCCCATCGACGGCCCCACAGTGGGCACCAACCACCCGATCCTGCGCGAGCAGTCGGCCATCACCGTCTCGATGGGCATGACCGGCAAGCTGTGCCTGGCCGTCGACCAGACCACCATCATCAACGAGGTCATCAGCCCCACCCCGTCCGACGTCGCCTGGGCCACGGACTTCATGAACGACTTCGACGCCCGCGGCGGCGTCATCCGCGACGGCTCCGACCTGCCGCGCCTGGGCCGTGCCGAGAAGATCATGAAGCTGGCCGTGGCGTACGGCGTCCAGCCCGCACTGTAGCTGCGCCGATGACCGAGCCGGACCCGCTGGCCACGCCTGCTGAGACCGCTGTGCTGGTTCGCGGCGTGTCTTGGTCGGAATCGGGCCCGGTTCTTTCCCTGACGTCCGACGCCGGTCACGTGGCACTTCCGCTGTTGGCTGGCTCGTGGTTGAGGTTCAGGGTTGCCGCCGGAGTGGGCGTGCCTGCGCGATACTGTCTGGGTTACGCCAGTGTCCACGGCGCTGAGGGGTCAATGCACCATCGCTGCCCCACGAACCAGCCCGCAGAGCGCGGTTTCCAATGCGGGAGCTGCTTTGCCCGGGATGAGATGCGGTACATGCACGACTACCATCGCAGCGGCATCGCCCCGCCCGGACTGAAGCTCTACCTGGCGCAGCAGCACTGGCTCTACATCGCCACGTTCGCAGACGGCACCACCAAGGTGGGGACCGCCTCACAGCGCAGCAAATGGAGCCGTCTGGCCACTCAGGGAGCGCTCGTGGCCCGATACGTAGCCAGGGCCGACAACGGATCCGTTGTGCGCGAGCTTGAAGACAGCGTCTCCACCAACCTGCCACCTCCCCAATTCGTGCGCAGCGCGGCCAAGTATGCCGCGCTGCTCCATCCCCGGCCGCCGCTGCACCTGGAGCAAACGAACAAGGCGATGGCCGACGTCGTGCGTAAGCATGTTGTGGAGCTGGCGCTGGAAGGTTTTGAGCCGGTGGATGAGCACTGGCAGCGCAGCGACTTCTCGGAGGCTGTGGCGCTGCCGGGAAGGCGCACCGCCTACCCGCAACCATTGGACTCGGGCGAGCACGGGATGCGGCTGGAGTCCATGCTGGGACCAACGGCCCTGGCGGGATTGGACGGGGTGGAAGGGGAGTTCCTGGTGGACCTCGGGGCGCTCAAAGGGCGCAAGATCTTTTTTGGCAACTACCAGACCGACGTGCCGGCGCTGCAGGAATCGCTCTTCTAGTCCCCAGCTCCTCCCCAAAGTCAGCTGCTGGTGCGTCTTCGTTTGTGGCCCCTCGGAGCTGGGGGCCCAGCCAGCCGCTCCCAAAGTCAGCCGCTGGCGCGTCTTCATTTGTGGCCCCTCGGAGCTGGGGGCCCAGCCGGGGGATCTTTAGACTCCCCGGCCAGTACACTGGAGGCGTGCTTAATGACTTTTGGGAAACCGCTCCGCCCGCCTACAAATACGCCGTTTTTGGCGGCATGGGCCTGACCTTCATCGGCATTGTCATCATCATCCTCGGCGCCATCACCTCCACGGCGTCCATGACCTTCATCGCCCTGCCGTTCATCGGCGTCGGACTTTTGGCGCACATGGCCTCATTGGGTCTGCGCGGCCACAACATCCGCAAGGAAATGAAGGCCGCCGAGAAGCGCGAAGCCGAAAAGAAGAACAACAGGAAGTAACCAGTCGCCAGGCGTCTCCCACGAATAAAGCGGGCGTTTGCGGTAAAAGCGGATGTTAGAGCTCCTGCTTTTAGCGCAAACACCCGCTTTTCGCAGGACATCAGGACAAGAGGACCCGGCCGGTGGAGAGGCTTAGTGCTCCACGGGCTCCGGTGAGCTGTCGGCGTTGCGCAGAGTGAACATGCACATCACGGCCGCGCCCAGCATGAGAACAACACTGACCAACGCAACCGTGCCGGAACCGGAATCAAAAGCATGCTTGGCGGATTCCAGCAGCGCGGCTCCCTGGTCGACCGGCAGCGTCCCAGCCACATCGATTGCCCCACCCAGCGTCTGGGAGGCGGTATCGACGTCGGAAGCCAAGACACCACCGGGGAGAACTATGTTCATCCGGTAGGACGCAGCCAAAATGCTGCCCAGGATGGCGGTTCCCAGCACCGAACCCACCTCATAGGCAGTCTCGGAAATTGCCGACGCGGCACCTGCCTTGGCGGGTGGCGCCGCGGAGAGAATGAGGTCGTTGGAGATGGTTTCCGCGGTTCCCACTCCGGCGCCGAGGACCGCAAAGGCGACGATGATGCCCAGGACGGAGCCGTCGGAGTTGAGGAACACGATCAGGAATGCGCCCGCGTTGAGCAATAGTCCGCCCGCCACCAGCCAAAACGGACGGAAATAGTTGGCCAATTTCGCGGCGAGCAGGCCGAAGACAATCGTGATGGCAAGACCGGGCACCAGTACATAGGCGGCATGCGTGGGGGACAGGCCCACCACCAGCTGCAGGTGCTGGGTGATGAAGTACAGGAATCCAACCAGCGCGAAGATGCTCAAGAGGTTGGCGCTGACGCTGCCGCTGAACACGGGGTTTTTAAACAGCGTCACGTCCATCATGGGGTTTGCCCGTCGGGTTTGGCGGCGGACAAATGCAAAGCCCAAGCCAAGGCCGGCCACGATCAAGGCCAGGTTCACCAGCGAGAATCCGGACTGTGCAATCTCCTTGATGCCAAAGATGGTTGGCACCATGGCTCCGAAGGAAAGCAGGATGCTCCACACATCGATCCTGCCCGGGCTTGGGTCCTTGGATTCGGGCACAAAGATAGGAGCGAGAATCAGCAAGGGGATCAGCACCGGAACCGACATCAGGAACACGGCACCCCACCAGAAGTGCTCGAGGATGAAGCCGCCCACGATCGGACCCAACGCGGCGCCGCCGGAGAAGCCGGCGGCCCAGATGGCAATGGCCGTGCGGCGCTGAGCGGGATGCAGGAACAGGTTTCGGATCAGGGACAGGGTTGCCGGCATCAGCATGGCACCAAAGAGGCCCAGCAGTGCGCGGTAACCAATCAGTGCTTCGGCGCTGGGCGCGAAGGCCGCAAACGCGGACACCACGGCGAAACCGGTGCTGCCGATCAGCAGGAGCTTGCGGCGGCCGAACCTGTCGGTCATGCTACCCATCGGCACCAGCAATGCCGCCAGTACCAGCGGGTAAATGTCGATGATCCACAGCAGTTCCGATGCGGACGGGGTCAGCGCCAGCGAAATGGAGGGGATGGCAAAACTCAACACCGTGTTGTCAACGGAGATCAGCAGGACAGGGAGCATCAGGACCGCCAAGGCAATCCAGGTACGTGCACCCGCCCGCGGAGTCAACGCCGGGGAGGTGTTTTTGGGTGTGCTGAGAGTCTGCGCCATGACATAAAGTGTATACCGTCTGGACGGTTTACTGTACCGTCCGGTTGGTGTACTTCATCACTTCTTGTAGGGTTGTTTCATGACTAATCAGCCCCCAGCACGCGAACGGATCTTGGCGGCGTATGTAGACCTCCTGATCAGCGACGGTCCCCAGGCCGCAACACTTGACGCGGTTGCCGCATCGGCTGGCGTCTCCAAGGGCGGATTGCTGTACCACTTCAAAAGCAAGGAAGCGTTGACAGAAGGACTGCTGGCCAGGCTTCGGGAGTATGCCCAACTGGACTTCGAAGAAATGGCCGCGGACCCGCAGGGCTGCGCCAGCTATTACATCCGCACCAGCATTTTCGGCGGAACTCCCTTTGACCGCACCATCCTCGCCGCCCAGCGGCTGGTCCAGAGCGACGACAACTCCGTCCGCCAGGCGTTCGTTGAAATGCATGCCCGCTGGTTTGAGCTGATCCTGGGCGACATTGGCGATCATGCCGTGGCGCAGGCGGTCATGCTGCTGGGCGACGGCATGTACTACAACGCCGCCCTGTTCGGCTTCCCCACCGGACCAAAAAACCGCGAAGACATGCAAGAAGGCATGGACCTGGACTCGCTGTTGGCCATCGTGGCAAAAATGCGGTCCGACGCCCGGCCCTAGCGTGCGCCGGCAGGCCTGCGCCCTATAGGCTTGAATACATGACCATCAACCCAGAGCTGCAGGGGCGCAGCTACGCATTAAGCGATCCGTACAGTGTTGGCAGGGAGTCCGTGCGCGACTTCGCCAGGGCCGTCAAGGCCACCAATGCAGCCCACTTCGACGTCGCTGCGGCACAGGCCCTGGGCCATGCCGACCTCGTGGCACCGCCCACCTACGCCATCATCGTGGCCCAGCGGGCCGACGCGCTGCTGATCAACGATCCCGATTCCGGCATTGACTTCTCCCGCGTAGTGCACGCGGAACAAAAGTTCACCCACCACCGTGCCATCGTCGCCGGTGATGAACTGCTCGCAGAACTGCATGTCGACGGCGTGCGCGGCATGGGCGGCGGGGCCATGATCACCACCCGTGCAGAAATTTCCACAGTTGCCGGCGAAGCAGTCGCAACAACCGTTTCAGCCATCCTGGTCCGCGGGGAGGGACAGTAATGAGCATCAACATTGCAGATTTGACCGTGGGCACTGAGATTGGCTCGCGCACCCTGGAAATCACCCGCGCAGACCTGGTCAAATACGCCGGTGCCTCGGGCGATTTCAACCCGATCCACTGGAACGACCGCTTCGCCCGCGACGTTGAACTCCCCGGCGTCATTGCCCACGGCATGTTCACCATGGGCGCGGCAGTGCAACTGGTGACCGACTGGATCGGTGACCCGGGCGCCGTCGTATCTTATGGAACACGGTTCACGAAGCCGGTTCCCGTGGCCGATCTGGACGGTGCGCCCGGCGCCGTTGTTGAGGTGGCCGGTGTGGTTGGCGCCGTGAATGACGACGCCGGGACCGTACGCATCGATCTGACCGTCACCTTGGACGGGCAAAAAGTTCTGGTCAAGGCCCAAGCCGTGGTCCGGGTGGCGTGAGTGAAATCCAAGCCTGGCGTAACGGTGTAGTCACCGCATACGCCGGTTCCGGGCTGGTCTTTGCCAGCTGGGTTTCGCGTATTCCCGCCATCCGAGACGACCTGGGCCTGACGCCCGGCCAGGTGGGGCTGATGCTGCTGTCCATGTCGCTGGGTTCGTTCATTTCGGTGGCGATCTCGGGGCTGGTGGTGTTGCGGCTCGGCTCGAAGCTCACGTCGCGGCTGGGCACCATCATCCAAACCACCGGCGTCATCATCATGGGGCTCGGTGCCACGGTGTTTACGGACCCGTTTGTGGTGGGCGCGGGGCTCGTCATTGTGGGTCTGGGCACCGGCAGCTGGAACACGGCTTCCAATATTGAGGGCGCCGCCGTCGAACGCGCACTGGGGCGGCACATCATGCCCCGGCTGCACGGCTCCTTCAGCATCGGCACAGTGGCCGGTGCCGGGCTGGGCGCCGTTGCTGCCGCGATGCACCTTCCTGTCGCCATCCACCTCTCGATTATTGCCGTGGCGGTATCCATTGCCGTGGTGATTGGCGCGGGCCATTACCAAGCCGACCGCATCACCTCCAAGGGCAGCCCGGTTGACCTGGGCGATTCCGGAGCGATTCCCGGCACCGGACCCATCCCCATCATCACCGCCACCACTACCGCGACTGCCGGCACAGCAGCCGTGAACGGTTCAGCCGCGAACAGTTCAGCCGCCGCGGCGAAAACCGCCGCAGCGAAGGCCGCCACGGACAAGCGCGCCGGCCAGGCAAAGATCGCCGCCGCCTGGCGCGATCCTCGCACGCTCCTGCTCGGCGCCCTGGTGCTGGGACTTGGTCTGGCCGAAGGCGCCGCGGGCGACTGGGTCGCACTGGCCATGGTCGACGGCTACGACTCCACGGCCGCCATCGGCGCCGTCGGCTACGGCATCTTCGTCTCCGCCATGACCATCGGACGCTTCGCCGGCACCGTCGTCCTGGACAGGTACGGCCGCGTCGTCGTCCTGCGAGTTGGCGCAGCCCTGGCCGTCATTGGCCTGGCACTGTTCGTCTTTGCCCCGAGCGCCCAGATCGCCCTGGCTGCCCTCGTCTTCTGGGGCCTCGGCTCCGCCCTGGGTTTCCCCGTCGCCATGTCGGCCGCGTCCGACGATCCCGAGCACGCTGCAGCCCGCGTTTCGGTCGTCTCCACCGTGGGCTACGGCGCCTTCCTGGGAGGGCCGCCGCTGCTGGGGCTGCTGGCCGAACATGTTGGCGTGCTGCACTCACTGCTCGCGGTCCTGCTCATGCTGGTCGTCGCCTTCTTCCTCACCCCTGTGGTGCGCCGGCCCAAGTACTTGGACGACGAGGCCACCCGCGCCACACAGGACAGTCGCACGCGATAGTGTGGAATTGTGAATGAGCAAAAGTTCCTCAGTTCCCTGACCACCCTCGAAGTGGGCGGTCCGGCCCGCAACTATGTTGAGGCCGCCACCGAGGCGGAGATCATTGCCGCTGTCCGTGCCGCGGACGACGCCGATGAGCCCCTCCTGATTATTGGCGGTGGCTCCAATCTGGTCGTCTCGGATGACGGCTTCGCGGGCACCGTGCTGAAGATCGCCAGCCGGGGCTTTGTGGCTAACTCCGAGGATTCCTGTGGGGGAGCATCGGTGGTGGTTCAGGCCGGTCACGACTGGGACGACTTCGTCCACCAGACGGTCCTGCATGCGTGGAGTGGCGTCGAGGCACTGTCCGGAATTCCCGGCAGTGCCGGCGCCACACCAGTGCAGAACGTGGGCGCCTACGGTTGCGAGGTCGCCCAGACTATCGCCTCCGTGCGCACTTGGGATCGCGAGGAGAACGCCGTACACACCTTCACCAACTACGAGCTGAAGTTCGGCTACCGCGACTCAATGCTGAAGGCAACCACCGTCAACGGCTCCCCGCGCTATGTGGTGCTGACCGTTGAATTCCAGCTGTTGCTGGGTCGGATGAGCGCGCCCGTGCAGTACGCCGAATTGGCCCGCCGACTCGAGGTCGAAGTGGGCAAGCGCGCCAATTCCCTTGAGCTGCGCCGCACCGTTCTGGCCCTGCGCGCGTCCAAGGGCATGGTCCTGGACCCAGCCGACCGCGACACCTTCTCCACCGGATCCTTCTTCACCAACCCCATTGTCACCGCCGAGGTTGCGGCCACCCTGCCCGAGAACGCTCCGCGCTGGCCCGTCGGCGACCGGATCAAGCTCAGTGCAGCCTGGCTCATTGAGCAGGCAGGCTTCACCAAGGGCTATGGCCTCGCCGGTGCGCTCACCGCTGGCACGTCCGACGTCGGGACCCCACCACGCGCTTCCCTCTCCAGCAAGCACACCCTCGCCATCACGAACCGTGGCGGCGCCCGCACCGAGGACATCCTGGCGATTGCGCGTGAGGTGCGTGACGGCGTCGTCCGCAAATTTGGCATCACGCTGGTTCCCGAACCTGTTTTGGTGGGCTGCGTCCTCTGACGAACGCTGGTCGAGCTTGGCGAGACCTGCCCTGGATTTCGACGGGCGCGGTCAGCGTTTCCGGCTCGAAGAACGCCCGCCCCATACCCGGGTAGGGGGTCAAGACGGCTCCCGGGTGTGATGTGCGCCGTGGCCGCTGTTCGTAATGTTAATGGAAAGATCTGTTCTTTCTATTTACATGGTGCATCAAACGGTGCCGCCATGACGAGGAGCCCCATGTCGTCGACAACACTTGACAGTCCGGAACTGCTGGATGCGGAAACCGCCCCCACGAAACCGGCCCGGAAACGCCCTGTGCGCGACCGCCACACCACCGACTTCATCAAGCTGACCGAACAGGTCCGTGCCGCCGGGCTCATGCGGCGCGAAGTGAAATGGTATGTGGGGCGCTTTATCCGTCAGGGCGTGGGCTATCTGGCCATCTTGGCGTTGTTCCTGACGCTGGGGCAGAGCTGGTGGCAAATGGTCACGGCCGTACTTCTGGGCTTTCTGACCACGCAGACCGCGTTCATTGGGCACGATGCCGCCCATCGTCAGGTATTTCAATCCGCCAAGGCCAACGCCCGGCTGTCCAGGATTGCCGCCAACGTGTTCGTGGGCATGAGCTACGGCTGGTGGATGAACAAGCACGGCAAGCACCACCTGAACCCGAACAAGATTGGCGTTGACGGGGACATTGATCCGGGCGCACTCGTGTTTGATCCCGAGAATGCTGCCAAGCGCACGGGCTTCGCGAAATGGTTCGCACGCCGCCAAGGCGCCTTTTTCTTCCCGCTGCTGACCCTCGCCGGCCTGGACCTGCAGATCGCTTCCGTTCGACGGCTGTTGGACCGTGAGCAGGTTGTGCCGCAGCGGGCTCTGGAAATTGCGTTGCTTTCCTTCCGCCTGATCGTGCTGCCTGTCCTCACCGTTGCGTACCTGGGGTGGGCCGTGGGTGTTGCATTCGTGGTCGTACAGGTTGTGGTGCTGGGTCTGTACATGGGTTGCTCGTTTGCCCCCAACCACAAAGGCATGCCGCTGGTCCCCAAGGACGTCAAGATCGATTTCATGCGCCGCCAGACCCTCATGAGCCGCAACATTTCCGGGGGTTGGTGGGTTGATGCCGGCATGGGCGGACTGAACTACCAGATCGAACACCACCTGTTCCCCACCATGTCCTCCAAGAACCTCAAGGCTGTCCAGCCCATGGTTCGCGCCTACTGCGCCGAGCGGAATATCACGTACACCGAAACCACGCTGGGCCAGTCATACATGATCGTGATGCGCTACCTGAACCGCGTGGGCCTGGGGCAGCGCGACCCCTTCGAGTGCCCCATCACTGCCTCAATGCGTACCGCCCGCTAGTCCCCACTCGCCGGCCCGACAAATCGCTGACGCGATTTCCCGGGAACCTGGCGACCGTGGGCCCACCCAACCGCTCCTACCCCTCGCAAGCTCGCGGCGGGTCCCTCGCGGCTGTGGGCCCAAACCACGCCCTCCCACGCCCTTCCCGCGTGGGCCCAGCCGTAGAGTGGTTGCATGACACTCAGCGTCACACCAGCCGCGATCGCCCGGCTGCGTCTCGCCGCCCAAGGAATACTGCCAACGTCCACCAGTCCCACGCAGGGGCCGGTGGGCGTTGTGCGTTCACTCACCGCTCTGCAGGGGCAGGACTTCCCGGGCGTCCTCTGGTCAATCGGCCTGCGCTCGGCCGCAACCCGCAAAGACGTGACGGGCGCCTTCAACCGCGGCGAACTCGTGCGCTCCTGCCCCCTGCGCGGCACGCTGCACGTCACCGCAGCCGAGGACCTCGGCTGGATTCTCTCCGTCACCGCGGAGCGCATGCTCAAGGCCCAATCCACCCGGCACCGCCAGTTGGGAATTACGACGGCGGACCTCGCCGAGGTGCGTGGGCTCGCCTTGGAGCTGGTGGAACAGTTGGGCGGCAGAGCCACGCGGGCGCAACTGTTAAGCGCCTTCGAAACAGCAGGACAGGGGACCATGGCGCAACGCGGCTACCACTTGCTGTTTCTGCTCTGTCTTGAGCAGACCCTTGTGCAGGGGCCAGTCAATCCAGAGGGGAACGGCACCAGCCAGTTCTACGTCAGCTCGAAGGAATGGATCAAGAATCCCCGCATTCTTGAGCGGCAGGACGCGCTCGCTGAGCTCGCATTGCGCTACTTCCGAAGCCACGGGCCGGCGACCATCCCGGATTTCCAGTGGTGGTCCAAGCTGACACTCACAGACATCAACACGGGACTGGCACAGGTCAAGCACCAGCTGGAAACCGTGGACTGTAACGGCACTGAGTATTGGCTGGCTCCGGAAACCGCGGCACTGTTTGGAGGCACCGCAGGGAAAACGGCACTTCCCGGCGCCCGCTCGGTGCTGCTGCTCCCCGGTTTTGATGAGTATCTGCTTGGCTACACGGACAGGTCAGCAGCACTGGCACCGGAACATGCCCCGCTGACGGTGCCGGGCAACAACGGCATGTTCAAGGCAACGGTCGTGGCTGGCGGACGGGTTGTCGGGACCTGGCGCAAACCGCAAACCGCAGAAGAGAAGCAAAGGCAACGGGCCGGCGTCGTGCTTCCGGAGCTGTTTGGCGAGCTGACCTCAAACCAGGAGAAGGCGCTGGAGACGGCGGCGAAGAAGTACGCCACATTCCTCGGGAAATGAGCGCGGAATCATGCCCGATCGCCGCCTCGATTTAAAACCGCGCCCGTCCCCCATAAATGCGCCCCGTAGACGGGCGCGGATATGGGGGACGGGCGCGGATTTCACGTTAGGCCCGATGCAGCGGGGAGCTAGAGCGTCCCGACCGCGATCTTCAGCATCCGGCGCAGCGGCTCGGCGGCACCCCAGAGGAGCTGGTCGCCCACGGTGAAGGCGCTGATGTATTCGGGGCCCATCTCCATTTTGCGGATGCGACCCACGGGGACCTCGAGCGTGCCGGATGCGGCCACAGGGGTCAGATCCGCCATGGAGGCTTCCTTGGTGTTGGGCACAACCTTGGCCCACTCGTTGTCGGCGGCCAGCAGTGATTCGATCTCGGCCACGGACAGGTCCTCGCGCAGTTTCAACGTCAGCGCCTGGGAATGGGAACGCATGGCGCCGATCCGCACGCACAAACCGTCCATGATGATGCGGTTGGAGTCGGAGGTGCCCAGGATCTTGTTCGTCTCAACCCCGGCCTTCCACTCTTCGCGCGACTGGCCGTTGCCCATGTCGGCGTCGATCCAAGGGATCAAGGATCCGGCCAGCGGCACGCCGAACTGTGGGGAGTCAACGCCCTCGCGCTGGTGGGCCAGAACCTTGCGGTCAATGTCCAAAATGGCGGAGGCCGGGTCATCCATTTCGGTGGATACCTCTGAGTTCAGCGTGCCGAACTGGTTCAACAATTCGCGCATGTGCCGTGCGCCGCCGCCGGAGGCAGCCTGGTACGTCATGGAGGTGCCCCACTCAACGAGGGCGTTCTTGAACAGACCGCCCAGACCCATCAGCATGCAGGAGACGGTGCAGTTGCCGCCCACGTAATCGCGAACGCCGCCAGCCAGGCCGGCATCAATCACGGAGCGGTTGATGGGATCGAGCACAATGATGGAATCGTCGTTCATGCGCAACGTGGAAGCCGCATCCATCCACAACCCGTCCCAGCCGCGGTTGCGCAGCTCCGTGTGGACGCGGGAGGTATAGTCGCCGCCCTGGGCGGTCACAATAATGGGAAGTTTGGCCAACGTGTCAATATCAAAGGCGTCTTCGAGCTTGCCGGTGTCACCACCGTTAGTCACCGGGGCATGGCCGCCGGCGTTGGAAGTTGAGAAGAAGACGGGGTTGATATCGCCGAAGTCGCCCTCGTCCTGCATGCGCTGCATGAGGACGGAACCGACCATGCCACGCCAGCCAACCAGGCCGACGGAAGGAACATTGTTATTGGTCATGCCCCCAGTTTAGTCGTGGGGGCAAATTGACCGAAGTTCGTTTCACCCAATGAACAAGTACGACGGCGGCACTCGCGACCGTGCCGGACGGTGCGGTTGGGTGCCGGCGCGCGCGCCGCCAACTCCCTATGCCGATTTACTCCGGCGCTGCGAACTCGGTCTCGCCCTTGGCCCACATGGTGATCCGGTATTCGGTGCCGTTCTTGGAGGTGTGCCAGCCCTCCAGCGGCGACGCCCCGCGGAACGTCCATTCATGCCCCAGATCCGGAGCCTGGGTATCGCCGGGAACGTCGGTGTTGATGACGGTCACCACAGCCACGTTGCAGTGCTCCATGGACTGCGCAAATATCTCGCCACCACCAATGACCCACACCTCGTTGCCGCCGGGGGAGAACTGCGCCTCAACCAGTGCCTGATCCACCGAGTCAAGTACGACGGCGCCACTCGCCTCAGGCGTGGCGCCCCACCCCTCCTGCCGGGTGATCACAATGTTGGTGCGCTCCGGCAGCGGACGGAACTTGTCCGGGAACGATTCCCACGTCTTGCGTCCCATGACCACGGGGTGGCCCAGGGTCACGCGCTTGAAGTGGGCCAGGTCCTCGGGCAGGTGCCAGGGCATGCCGCCGTTGGCACCAATGACGCCGGTGTTGGTTTGGGCCCAGATCATGCCAACGATGGGCTGGCTGAAATGGTAGGTGGGCAGTGGCTGGCTCATACGGCGATCGGGGCCTTAATAGACGGGTGATGCTGGTAATCGACCAGCTCAAAGTCGGCAAAATCGTAATCAAAGATCGAATCCGGCTTGCGCGTGAAGCGCAGCCGCGGGTATGGATACGGCTCCCGTGAAAGTTGCTCGGTCACCTGCTCCACGTGGTCGTCGTAAATGTGCACGTCGCCGCCGGTCCAGATGAATTCGCCCGGCTCCATGTCCAGCTGCTGCGCCATCATCATGGTCAACAGCGCGTAGGAGGCAATGTTGAAGGGGACGCCCAGGAACGTGTCGGCCGAGCGCTGGTACAGCTGGCAGCTGAGTTTGCCGCGGCCGTCCTCGGTGGGGGCAACATAAAACTGGAAGAAGGCGTGGCACGGTGGCAGCGCCATGTTCTTCAGCTCGCCCACGTTCCAGGCTGAAACAATGTGCCGGCGTGAGTCCGGGTTTTCGCGCAGCGACTCCATGACGGTGGCGATCTGGTCAATGTGTTCGCCGTCCGGGGTGGGCCATGAGCGCCACTGGACGCCATAGACGGGACCCAGCTCGCCGTCGTCGTCCGCCCACTCATTCCAAATCTTGACACCGTTTTCCTGCAGCCAGCGCACATTGGAATCGCCGCGCAAGAACCACAGCAGTTCCATGGCGACCGACTTGAAATGCACCCGCTTGGTGGTGATCAGCGGGAAACTCCCGCTCAGATCAAAGCGCAGCTGGCGGCCAAAAACGCTGCGTGTGCCGGTGCCGGTGCGGTCCGACTTCGCCGTGCCGTTGGCCAGCACGTCACGGAGCATATCCTCGTAGGGGGTCTCAATAGTCACGCCAAACAGTCTAACGGCTGCCTCGCTGATTGATCCTTCCGTTGAGCAGTGAGATGAGCGTCTTTCCGTCCAGCCCTGCCCGTTCGCCCATATCTATGAGATGGTCGACGGCGGCCATGACCCCGAGCGCGTTCGTCACCGGCGATTGAGGTTCCGCAGTGCCGGCCTGTGGCATCACGGGCGCCGCTGCCGCCACAACCGTCCCTTGCCGACGGTTGGCAATGACGAGACCCGCCGCCTCGAGTTCCTTGTAGGCCCGGGCCACCGTGCCGGCAGCCACGCCAAGATCGGCGGCGAGGCTGCGGACAGTGGGCAGGCGAGTTCCGGGCAGCAATGCGCCAACGGCAATCAGCGAAGTAATTTGAGCCTGGACCTGTTCATAGGGCGGGGTGCCGGTCTCCAAGTCAATGATAATTCGGGCATCCATGGTGCCCTACCTATTCATGGCTGCTGCAGGCGGGAGAGGGGCAAGGTCCTCCGGCGCGTAACTCTTGACCGGAAGGAAAAGAGTGATTGCGGCCAGAGCCAGGCTGAGAGCCCCAAGAATTGAGGGATCGAACTGTGGTTCCAACGGGTTGCCGCTGGGGACTGGTGCGGACATGAACAGTGAAAATCCTGCGAGGGCCAACCAGCCGCTGGAGACAGTTCGGGTAATCCGGGACAAGGACCTGCGGCGGAGTGTGGCGTCCAACGAGGGGGAAACGTTGCCCAGGGCAGGGCGCGAGAGCACGAACCAGGCGGCCGGCAGCCCCACGAGCAGTATGGTGACTGCCAAACTACCGGGGACCACATAGATTGCCGATGGTGCCGGAGAGGCATCCCATCGAGGGTTTGCCACCGGCATGGAAGACTGCGCGGCGTAAATGACTGCTGCCATCAGCCCCAGCGCACTCAGCCCCAAGCCGACGTATAGATACGTCGGCAACGGAGCGGGCAACGGGGAGCGCTTCCGGCGGGCAGCCATCCGGGGCGCACCATAGTTGCGTGCCAGCAGGAGCTCCAGGGCCCAGTACGCCAACACGATGGCGATCATCGCCATCGTCACAATTCCCATCACGCCGAACACATGGCGCAGAGCGTAACCGAGCAGGACGCCGGCTGCCGCGGCAGGAATGAGAATAACGGTAGTTGAGTCCATCAGCTTCGTAGAGCCGAGGCTCTCCTTGCTTGGCCGGGCCCCCGACGAATGTGCGGTTTCGAACGAAGCCGTCGCCGGTTCCAGGGCAGGAGGCTTCCAAAAGAACATCGTCACCAATACGGCCATGTTGATCAGGGCTGGCCAGTTTGTGTAGGACATGATGTCCGAGCCTGGTTTTGGTTGGGAAAGGTAATTCCCGGCAATCGCGGCCAAGCCGGTGGCCACCGTGGCGCAGACCCTCAACAATCGGTTCATGCCAATGAGGCGCAAAGTTTTGTTCTGCTCGCTGGACAAGTTCTCCAAGGACCGGCGGGAGGCAATCAGGCGCATGACCAGCAGAGAACCGGCAACCAGCAGCAGCAGCGGCAGCGACAATGCCACGGCCACCACCCAGCCGTCCACTTTCCCCATGGTCCAGGCGCTGAGGGTACCGGGAGGGGGAGTGGCTACGGCGCGGAAGCCACTGGACACCGCAACGAATGGGATGACAGCGGCGGTGAAAACAAAAGAGCCCAGTACAGTCCAGCCCAAACCGGGCTGGACGTAGTCCCGGATTCGTCGAAACTCAAGGGTGGCTACACGCGTGGCAGACTTTGGGGCGGGCCAAGTGGCCTGCCCCAAGGCGTGGACGCCTATGACTGCAGCTACCGGCAGGAGAAGAGCGAACCAAGGAATGAATGCCCAGGGGTTGTCCTGCCCCGACGCCTGCCCGTAGTAGTAAACGCCGGTGGTTCCCGCGGCTGCCAAACTGCTGAACATCCAGGCGATGAGGCCGGTCCAGTACGCATGCTTTCGCACTTGGTCCAAGCGGGGGCCGCCGCGGGGCGTCCACACGGCAAAGCGAAGAATGGAGTACAGAAGTACGCAAATGAGTGCCACTGGCAGTCCAAATGGAATGATCCACTCCAACAGCGTTGGCGCCAGCGGATTCGATCCGAACATCATTCCCCCACACCTTGAGAAGCTTTGTACCGAGTGTACGGTACAAAGATTGCCAAGTGAAGGTCAACAGCTGCTTGCCGGCAGACGGCCCGCGTCTGGCCCTCCGGCGGATCAGGCCTTGAGCAGATCCGGGTGCTGGAGCTCGGCAACATTGGGGTGTGCCCGCAGCCGGTAGCGCAGGGCGTTGTCTCCGTACGTTTCAAGAATGGGGCTGTTGCCCGGGTCTGCGGACACGCCGCGAGCCTTGGATTGGAATTCGGGGCTGACCGCGAGCTGGGGCATGGTTGCATCCAACGCCGGGTTGAAGAAGAACGGCAGCGAGATCCTGTCGGTGCCCTTCAGCGGGGAGATGACGCGGTGCAGGGTTGCCTTGAGGTAGCCGTTGGTGGCGAGTTCAAGCATTTCGCCAATGTTGACCACAAAGGTACCCGGAACCTGGGGAGCGTCAATCCACTCGCCTTGGTATTCCACCTGGAGACCACCCTTTTCGGGTTCCACCAACAGGAGGGTGATGACTCCGCCGTCGCGATGTGAACCCACCCCCTGAACCGGGTCCGGGTTGGACTCACCGGGGTAGCGCACAATCTTCAGGACAGGGAAGGCTTGTTCGGCGAAAGCAGCGTCGAAGGTGTCCTCGGGTGCGCCCAACGACACAGCCAGCGCTCGCAGGAGTTCCAGGGAAATGGTGCTCAGGCGCTCTGTCCATTCGGAGACGACGGCGCGCATCTCAGGCAGGCCTTCGGGCCACAGGTTCGGACCTTCCAAGCGCCAGTAGTTGGGCACGTCCTCGCCGCTTTCCACCGTTTCACGCTCAACGCCAATGTCAATTTGCTCGCGCCAGTCTGTGGCGCCGTCGGTGATTTCGCCGCCCATGCGGGTGTAGCCGCGGAATTGCGGGCTGTGGATATTCTCAACCGCAAGTTTCACGTTTTCGGGGAGATCGAAGAAGCTGCGGGAGATTTTCAGCATGGAGTCGGTCAGCTCCTGCGCAATACCGTGGCCGGTCAGGTACAGGAACCCCACCTCATGCATGGCGTCACGCAAGTCGCTGCGGAATGATGCGGCCTCTTCCTGGCCTGCATGCAGGCGGGAGAAATCAAGAACGGGGAGCGAATCGAGCGTAGCCATCTCTTTATATCCTTTACGGCAACATTGGCAAGTGGAATCTCTTATTCGCTCCAATGTTACGTACTGGACTTGCCAATGGCTCAACAACATTTCGAATTGCTACGCCGGGCGGTTAATCCTCGTACGGCTTGTGCTGCTCGAGCGCCACGATCCAACCGGGCTCGGCGATGGAGATGTGGGCAACCAAAATCTCCCCGGGGGAGAGATACGGGTCCTTCCGGGGCAAATGCGAGCCCAGCTCCGGAGACATGTGGCCAGCCAAGGTTTCAAGAACTGTGGGCAGCACCGGACGGTGCGTGCACAGTGCGCTGGCACTGGTGCGCGTCAGCAGTTTTTCCACAACGCCCGCGACCTTGGCAGGATGACGTTTGTGATCGGCCTCAGTCAGCCATGGCACCACTTTCACCTTGGCCTTGGTGGCCTGGGCGTAAGGGGAAATGGTGGAGATGCAGCGCATCCAGCCACTGGTCTGGATGCGGGCTGGATGCCACGACATCAGCAACCTCTGCAGGTAGAGCGCCTGCCGTTTGCCTGTGGCGGCCAGCGGGCGTTCACCCTCGGCCCGGGTCCAGGCCGAACGCGGCTTCGCCTTGGCATGCCGGATGATCAGCAGCGGCCAGGTTGCCAAGGTGTTACTCTCATGGGCGGCCAGCAGAGCGTCCAGCGGCTCCATGTCCGATGGGTTGGACAGCAGACCGCGGGCCTTGCTGGGGCTGCACCACACAGCCGCATCGACTTCCTTCCCATCCGGGATGGGCGGCATGTCATCAACAGCAGCAGCCCAATAGTGGACTTCCTTCAGCCCCGGTTTCACCGCGTACTGGATGGCCGGCAGCGGGACGCCCAGAGTGATGGGCAGCCCCACTTCTTCGTACACTTCACGCACGGCGCACTCGGCCAGGGTCTCGCCCTTGTCCAGTTTTCCCTTGGGCCAGGACCAGTCGTCATAGCGCTGGCGGTGGATCAGCAGGACTTCAAGTTTCTTCTTCTTGACCCGCCAGCACAGCGCCCCGGCTGCATAGATTGAGACGGTGGTGCCGACGTCGACGCCGTCTTCAAGGTGCTCAGTGTTGCGCATTAGCGGTGGAGTGTTGATCTCGGACGTGAGCGGCTGGCAAGCAGCCATGACTGAACATCAAGCAAGGGATTTCCTTCGTCGTCAAGATGGTGGCGTTTCCATTCGCCGTCGTTGTCCAGATGCCAGCTGGCGGTGCCGGGATCCAGGTAGCGGTCCAACAGCGAGTTGACCTCGGCGATATCTTCCTCGTTGGAGAGCTGCACCAGTGCCTCGACCCGGCGGTCAAGGTTCCTGTGCATCATGTCCGCCGAGCCAATGTACACCACCGGGTCTCCGGCATTGGCAAAGGTAAAGACGCGTGAGTGCTCCAGGAAACGACCCAGGATTGAACGCACGGTGATGTTCTCGCTCAGGCCGGGCACTCCCGGGCGCAGTGAGCAGATGCCGCGCACAATCACACCAACTTCCACACCCGCCTGCGAAGCGCGGTAGAGGGAGTCAATGATGGCCTCATCGACCATGGAGTTGACTTTGATGCGAACTTTGGCCGGCAGCCCGGCCTGCTTGTTGGCGATCTCGGCGTCAATGCGCTCAATCAAGCCCGAGCGCACGGAACTGGGAGCCACCAGCAGACGGTCAAAGGAGGTCTTGGGTGCGTAGCCGGACAGCTGGTTGAAGAGCTTGGACAGGTCCTCGCCCACCTGGTTGTTGGAGGTCAGCAGCCCCAGATCTTCGTAGTAGCGAGCGGTGCGGGGGTGGTAGTTGCCGGTGCCGATGTGGCAGTAGCGGCGCAGCCCGTCCTGTTCCTGGCGCACCACAAGTGAGAGCTTGCAGTGGGTCTTCAGCCCCACAATGCCGTACACCACGTGCACACCGGCCTGCTCGAGCTTCCGGGCCCAGGAGATGTTGGCTTGCTCATCGAAGCGGGCCTTGATCTCCACCAGCACCAGAACCTGCTTGCCGGCCTCCGCCGCGTCAACAAGTGCATCCACAATGGGGGAGTCACCCGAGGTGCGGTACAGGGTCTGCTTGATGGCGCGGACCTTCGGATCCGCTGCCGCCTGCTCAAGGAATGCCTGAACCGAGGTGGAGAACGCATCGTACGGGTGGTGCAACAAAATATCCCGACGGCGCATGGCGGCAAATACGTTCGCCGCCGTGGACGTCTCGGACGCGTTCAAGTCCCGTGAGGTGTGGGCAACATGCTTGGGGTAGCGCAGATCAGGACGGTCAATGCTGCCAATGATGGAGAGCCCGCGCAGATCAAGCGGTGCCGGCAGCGAGTAGACCTCTGTCTCATCAACGTCCAGCTCGCGCACCAGGAGCTCCAAAACGCTGGGGTTGATGTCGGTGGCCACCTCAAGGCGGACGGGCGGGCCGAATTTACGGCGCAAGAGTTCCTTTTCCAACGCCTGCAGGAGGTTCTCGGCGTCATCCTCCTCCACTTCCAAGTCCTCGTTGCGGGTCACCCGGAAGGTGTGGTGCTCCACAACTTCCATGCCGGGGAACAACTGGTCCAGGTGCTCGGCAATGACCTCTTCGAGCGGGATGAAACGAGCCACCCGTCCGGAAGCGGTGCCGGCACGGGCGCCGTCGAGAGCCACCAGGCGGGGCAGCAGGTCCGGCACCTTGAGGCGGGCGAACAGTTCCTTGTCGCTGACCGGGTTGCGCACCACGACGGCCAGATTCAGGGACAGCCCGGAGATGTAGGGGAAGGGGTGCGCGGGGTCGACGGCGAGAGGGGTCAGGATCGGGAACATCTTTTCGGCGAACATCTTGGACATCTGGACCTTGGCCGGGTCGTCAAGTTCGTCCCAATGCACCAGGTGGATGTGTTCCTTCGCCAGCGCCGGGCGGATCTGGCTGGCGTACACGTGGGCGTGCCGTGCCTGAAGTTCGTGCGCGGCGTCGCTGATCTGCTCCAGAACCTCCATTGGGCTCAAGCCGGCTGGGGAGGGAACGGCCAAGCCAGTGGCGATGCGCCGTTTCAAACCAGCCACGCGCACCATGAAGAATTCATCCAGGTTGGAGGCAAAAATCGAGAGGAAGTTCGCGCGCTCCAACAAGTACAGATCGGGGTCCTCCGCCAATTCCAGCACACGGGCGTTGAAGGCCAGCCAGCTCAGTTCCCGGTCGAGAAAGCGGTCCGGTGAAATGTCGCCCTCGGGGATGAGCGTGGGCTCAAACTCGGGGATCTCAATCCGGTCCTGTGTGGCGCGTGAGGCCGGTACTTCGCCGGAAACAAAACGCTCCTGGCCGTTGGCGGACCGCGTTTTAATGGATCCCTTGTAGTCGCGCTTCATCAACAAATCCTCATCGTCGGCAATGCATTAAAACCACCTTACAAGCCGCTGCCGCAACAATGGCATTAAGTGAGGTCTCACGCCGAAACGGGCCCGTACATCACATCGGAGTCCCATTTGGTGAATCCAAGTTTGCGGTACAGCGCAACAGCTGCCTCATTGTCCGCATCTACGTAGAGCATGATGGCGCTCAAGCCCTGGTTTTGCAGGTGGTCTATGCCCTGCCTGGTCAGCGTCTTGCCAAGTCCCGTCCCCTGAGCGGCAGGCGTCACGCCCACCACGTACACCTCGCCCATCGCAGCCTGCCCCGACCGGGCTGGGTGAACCTTGGTCCAGTGGAAGCCCAGAATCTCATCGGCGGCATTGACCGCCAGGAAGAAGCCAGCCGGATCAAACCACGGTTCGGCCATGCGCGCCTGCAGGTCCGCCAGCGTCAGCGCGCCCTGTTCGGGATGGTGGGCGAATGCGGCCGCGTTGGCCGCCACCCACGCGGCCTCGTCCTGGTGAGGGACAAATGTCCGCAAGCTCACGCCGTCGGGCGTTGGATAATCAGGGGCCGGCACGGCCTGGGCGGACGACGGCGCCTGCCGGACCAGGCGCATGCGCCACAGATCGCGGATGGCACGGTAGCCGTAACTGGCGGCCAGGTCCGCGGCAGCCTCGTGGTCGCCGTGGGACCAGGCCTTGATGCCCTGCAGGCCACGGATTTCCACCAGCTTGTCAGCCAGGATCGCGCCCACACCGTCGTTGCGGTACGCAGGGTGGGCCACAATTTCCAGCACACCTTCATCGCCTTTCAGAACCACGACAGCGACCCCGGCGAGGTCCTCGCCGACGGTGGGTGAAGCATCCTCAGGTGCGTAGGTGAGCAGCGTCAAAACACTGTGCGGGCCGGCGTCAGGGGATTTCAGCTCCACCAGGGTTTGCTCGGAAAAGGGCGGGTTGCCGTCGGCATCTTCAGCAGCGTCAACCACGCTCTGGATTTCTTGCAGGATCTCGGCCGAAGGGGCGCCGTGGATCACTGTCACCGGCCAGTTTTCAGTCTTTGCGGGGCTCATAACCACAGCCTAGTGGGCTGGGCCAAGACATTGCGAGAGGTAGGCCCGGTTTGCATACGGGCGGGGACGTGCCCTAGAGTTTAAGAGCAGCAGATCAAAGCAACCGCAAGGTTTCCTTCGATTGGCCGCGCATTACGTTTTGCCCTGGGGGGATGCACCAGTGGGGTGTCCTCGATACGTTCGACCCGTATGTCCTCCACCAAGTAACGACGATTGACCCGTTGGGATTGAGAATCATTCAATCCCGGCGGGTCAATTTTATTTCCCGGCTGAGCCAGGGGCTGGTGCTATGCCTCGGTGAGTACGTCGTGGGGAAGATCTGCGATCGTCAACCGGTAGCCGACGTTGCGCACGGTGCTGATGAGGTTCTCGTTTTCGGATCCCAGCTTGGCCCGCAGCCGCCGCACGTGCACATCCACGGTGCGGGTTCCCCCGTAATAGTCGTAGCCCCACACCTCGTTGAGCAGCTGTGCCCGGGTGAAGACGCGCCCGGGATGCTGGGCCAGATACTTCAACAGCTCAAATTCCTTGTATGTCAGGTTCAGCGCCACGCCGTGGACCCTCGCCGTGTAGCTGTCCTCGTCAATGACAATGCCGGCAGCTTGAATCTCGGGGGAGGGATCATCCGCCGTGCTGGCGGCCCTGGTCAGGGCGAGCCGGATGCGGGCCTCCACCTCGGCCGGACCCGCGGAGTCAAGAACGACGTCGTCGGCAGCCCAAGATGCGGAAACAGCAGCCATGCCGCCCTCTGTCAGCACCAGCAAAAGCGGGACGCTGACGCCGGTTGCGCGCAGCAATTGTGTCAGCGAACGCGAGCCCACCAGATCCTTGCGGGCATCGACCATGATCAGGTCGCAGGGCTTCGCCTCAAGCAGGGCGGTGGGAACAGCGGGCAGGATATGGACCGTGTGGCTGAGCAGTTCAAGCGCAGCCAAGACCTCCACGGAACTGCCGTGGTTATTGGTCAGCATGAGAATCTGCGACATGACTTCCTAACAAAGTGCCTTTGAGGATGTGCGCATCATTGAGCGGTGAACCGGCTGCGAGGTTTAAGGGGTGTGCAGCAGGAGCCGCGGACGCACCACTTTAATAGTTGCTCCACAGTGTACCGGCAGATATAGGGCAGGATTGATGTGTGAAGTCATCAATAGCCGGACTAATTGGAATCATCGCCCTGGCACTGCTGTCCGCGGGACACTTTCTCGGCCAAGGTTGGGCAATCGGCGTCAGCGTCGCCCTTGCCATTGTGTTTGGCTACGGGTGGCCGCGATATTTGGCCGTACCGGCGAAAAAGACACTCGGCGCCGTCATCGCGCTGACCGGGGCTGCCTCCGCTCTGACCGCCGGGCTGGCAGCGGGCGGCGAGTACCTAGGCTGGACACCGATTTATGTCGCATTCGGTTTTGGCGCCATCATGGTGGTTCAGCTTATTCGCGGCACCGGGCAAAAGCACCGGCTCTTCTCCACCCTAGGCGCCGGAGCCGGTGTGGCCATCGCTGGATTCTCCAGTGGCTGGGTGGCGTCCTTCAGGTTGTTGGGCGAACCGGGCATGACGCTGATCGTGGGCATCAGCACCGCGGTGGCGATCCTGGTGGGCATGCTGAACTGGCCGGACAGGGTCCTGGCCCCGCTGTCCATTGTTCTGGCCGCACTTGCAGGTCCACTGGCTGCCCTGTTGTTTTTCGACGTGCGGATCATCCCTGCCGCCGTCCTGGGCCTGATCGTCGGTGCGGTCATTGCGTCCTTCCGCAGGCTGCGCACACTGGCCGGCCCCGGAAAATCCCGCTTTGGGATGGTCGCGGCCGCCCTGAGCCCCATCCTGTCCTTGGGTGCCTTGGTGTATTTTGTGGAACAAATGCTGCTTCACTAGGGTTCTGGGAGCAGCCGTCATGGAGCCGGGGAAGAACATTGTAGGATGGCACCATGAGCGTACTTGCCTTGGAAATGTTCTTTATCTGCCTTTTGGCCCTCGCCGGTGTGGCCATGGCCTGGTTTGCCGGTCTGGTGGTGTGGCGTCTCTTCAAGGGTCAGCAGTAACCTGCCATGGCCATTGAAATTCCCACGGACCTGACTCCGGAACTGGTGCCGCTCTCGTGGCTGCTGGGTACCTGGTCGGGCACCGGCCGCCTCGGCACGGGCGAGGAAGACTCCGAACACTTC
>JBBPZC010000172.1:0-8618 GCA_038199275.1 Actinomycetales bacterium | reverse complement strand
CGTGCGAAGACCGCGGATGTCAACGTCGGTGTCATCACGGGGGTAGTAAAAATACAGGGACGACGGCGTGCCTGCACTCCCAGCCTCCACCTCCTTGGTTGCCAAGAGAGCTGGCGAAACATCGCTGCCGTGCATCGTTTCTGGAACCCGGTCCCCGAAACCGAGCAACCCCAACAGTGTGGGTGCAATGTCAACGCTGGAGAGGCCCACGGTTGCAGCAGCGCCGGTGGCGAGCCGGTCCGGCCAGCGCATGACCCACGGGATCCGCATGGACTCCTCATAGGGAACATTCTTGTAGATGAGTCCCTGACTGCCCATTTGCTGGCCGTGATCGGAGGTGAAAATGACAAGTGTGTCCTGTGCCAGACCCAGTGATTCGAGGGCTTCCAGCAGCCGACCCACCTGGGCATCGATGGCCGAAACAGCGGCGTAATAGAGGGGTGCAATCTCTGCAGCCTCCCGCCCGGCCGCCGAATCCAGCTCCACATTGGGACGGTTCAGCAAGGCCTTCGGCGTGAGGGAACCGTAGCTGGCGTCGTACCCCGGCGGCAGCTGGTCGAAGGGTTGGTGCGGCGGATTCCAGGACACGGTCAGGGCAAAAGGGGCCGGGCCGCCGTCCCCGGCAGAATCCGGGGTGGTGGACGTTGCCGCTCGGTTCAGGAAGTCAATGGCCACGTCCGTCTCATGGGCGGCCGACCACCCGGTGACGTCGGTGCGCTGGTGCCGGCCGGCGTCGGACTTCCAATAATGCGGAGCCAGATGCTCATCGGAGCAGCCGTAGGAATACCAAAAATCAAAGCCGTGACGCCGCTCCGGGGGCGACCAGGCATCCCAATAGCGCCCATCCGCCAGCGGCCCGCTGCCGTAAATGGCATCTTCGGGCACGGGCGCCTCAAGATGCCACTTGCCAATGTAACCGGTGTTGTAGCCGGCGTCGCGCAGCACGGCAGCCCACGACGGGGCGTCCGGACGCAACCCCACACCCCACGCCGCGGTCTCGGAGTTTACGTTGTGGGTTACGCCGTTTGCGTGCGGGTACTGGCCGGACATCATCATGGCCCGGTGCGGGCTGCAGACCGGGTAGTTGCTCACGGCATGGGTGAGGGAGACGCCGTCGGACGCCATGGCATCCAGAAAAGGGGTGGAAACAGGGTCGCCGCCCGGTTCCAGGCACATGGCCCGGAACTGGTCGGCGACAATGAACAACAGGTTGGGGGACGGCACTATTTGCCCATTCCCAGGGTCAGGCCCTCCGTCAGGCGGCGGCCCAGCCACATGTAAATGATGAGCATCGGCAGGACCACAATGCACAGGCCGGCGAAGAGGCCACCCCAGTCGGCGCCGGAATACGTCTGTTGCTGCACAAAGGAAATCAAGGCGACAGGCAGGGTGTATTTCTCGGTTGACTGGATCAGGGTCAGTGCCAGCAACGTCTCGTTCCAGTGCGCCACGACCTGCAGGACGAATGCGGTCAGGATGCCGCCCTTGGCCAGCGGAAGCGTGATCTGGATAAAGGTGCGCAGGGCGGAGGCGCCGTCGAGCGCGGCAGCCTCCTCCATTTCCACGGGCAGGCTGCGGAAGAACGCCGTCAGCAGGAACACCGTGAACGGCATGGAGCTGGCAATGTAGACCAGGTTCAGCCCAATCAGGCTGTCGGTCAGGTAAACCTTGTTCAGCATGACGAACAGCGGAATCAGGATGACCTGAGCCGGAATGCCCAAGCCAAGGATGAAGTACAGGCTCAGGCCGTTGGTCAGGCGGGACTCCACCCGGGCCAGATAATAGGCGGCCGGTGCGGCGACGGCCACCGTCAGGAACGAGGAGACGCCCGTGGTGATGGTGGAGTTGAACGTCGCCGTGGCAAAGTCGCTGACCGTCCAGGCCGTGACGAAGTTGCTGAAGTCCAAGGACTCCGGCATGCCCCACGGGCTGCCGAGGATGGAGCGGGTGTCGCGGAACGCCTGCAGCACCATCCACAGCAGCATGGCAATGCTGACGGCAACCACCGCCCACAGCAGGAATACGCCAATGCTGCGAATGATGTTGTTTTCGGCGCGCAGGGCGGGGCTGACGCCGCGGTGGTTCCTGCTCTTCCTTTGGCCGTCGGGACGGGGTGCCGGCACCTTCTGCGGAGCCTGCTCGGGGGAAATGAGGGTTGTCATGGGCTGATCCTTAGAATTCAACGGCGTCACGGCGCATGGCGCGGCGCAGGAACACCACGAGGACGGAAACCAAGGCAAGGGAGATGATGGCCGAGGCGGTGGCCGCACCGTAGGCCGGTGTGGACTGGCCGGAGAAGGCGGTGACGTACGTGTACACGGCCGTCGTCCAGCTTTGCGTGGGCGGAATGCCGGCGCCGCTGCTGCCGCCAAAGACCCAGATGATCTCAAAGATCTTGATGGAGGAAATGGTCCACAACACGGCGCAGGTGCCAAAAACGTCCCAGGTCAGGGGCAGAATCACATAGCGCAGACGCTGGAAAGCAGTGGCGCCGGCCAAGGCACAATCCTCGTAGTAGTAGGGAGGGATGCGGTCGACGCCGGCCATCAGGATGGTGGTGAAGTAACCAGTGGTGGTGGCCACCAGGGTTGCCATGATCAGCGGGAAGATGTTGTCCTGGGCCAGCCAGGCCGGCGGTTCCGTGATGCCCAGCGGCTTGAGCAGCGTGTTGACCATGCCGCCGGGATTGAAGATGAAACCGGCCAGCACACCGAAGACCAAGGCGTTGATCAGGTGCGGGAAGAAGATGACGTTGCGGACAATCTTCTTTCCGGCCATGTCACGCAGGACCAGGGTCATGGCGAAGGCGAGCACGAAGATGGTGATGCCCACAACGAACAATAGGAGGAGCGTGTTGCCGAAGGACTTCATGAACAGGTCGTCCTTGAAGACCATGATGTAGTTCTTCACGCCCACAAACTTCATGGGGCCCGAACCGGCCCACTCGTGCAGGCTGATCCATGCTGCCCCAATCGCAGGGACGATGAACAAAATGGAATAAATGACAAAAGCTGGGCCAACGAACGGGATCAGGAGCTTGCGGCGCTGGCGGTCGATGCTGCTGCCGCCCTGGTCCTTGTTGCCCTGGCCTGCGCCCCGGGCCTTGCTGCCCTGGGCCTTGTTGCCCTGGCCCTTTGGGCCCTGCGGCCCCCGCTCCGCGTCGGTGGCCGCGGAGCGGGAACCGCGGGCTGTGGTTGAGCTCATCAGCTGTTGTCCTTCCAGTACTGCACCGTTGCGTTCTTCATCTTCTCGACGAACTGCTCAGCGGTGATCTTGCCCAGGAAGAGCTCGTCGTCAATGGGCCAGAGGATCTTCTCCACATAGCCGGGGTGGGTCACGCCGTCGTTCTGCAGGTAGATGTCCTCGGCACTGTCCAGGGCCTTCTTGACGGAGACCATCTCAGGAGCTGTGGCGGCATCGGTGCGGATGGGCAGGACCTTGGCATCGGTGCCGTACGCGTCCTGGTATTCCTTCTTCAACATGTGGGTGGCCAGCTTCTGCGCCAGCTCCGGGTTCTTGGCTTTCTTCGGAACAGCCCAGCCAACAAAGTCAGCGCGTACCGAGGGAGTCTTGCCCGCAACGGGAGGGAACGGGAAGGAGGAGAACTGGAAATCCTTCGAAGCATAGGTCCCGGTTTCCGTCGGGATCCATGAACCATTGAGCATCAATTCGGCCCCACCTGTGGCCCACACCTGCTGCTGGGCGGGCCACTTGCTGGCGTTGTATCCCTTGATCAGGTAGTCGCCCTGCGCAATTTGCTCGACCTTCTTGGCGGCGTCCAGGACCGATGGGGCATCCCAGGCAGCGCCCGATTTGTCCTCCACGACCTTCGCGAAGGCGCCGGTGCCGTCGGTACGGATCAGTGCGGTGGTGAACCACATGGAGTTGTAGCCGGCAATGTCGCCGTCGGCTGCCAATGGGACCGTGCCCTCGGCCTTGTACTTGTCCAGCAGTTGGATGAACTCATCCCACGACGCCGGAGGGTTGCTTTCCAGCTCCGGGTTCGCACCGGCGTCGTACCAAATGCCGTCAGAGCTCAAGCTGTAGGGGAGCATCCACGGCTTGCCGTCCTTGTCCTGAATGTTGGAGACAGTCAGGTACTTGGCCGGGATCAGTTCGGAGACCTTGGTGCCTTCGACCTCGGTGTTGTAGGCGGCGTCCAGGGGCAGTGCCTCGCCGGTGTTGCCCAGGACGGGGGCCAGCTTGGCGTAGGGGCCGTCCACAATGTCCGGGACGTTGTTCGTGTTCAGTGCCGGTACCAGTTTTTGGATGTTGCTTCGACCCTGCCACTGCACCTTGACCGTTGAACCGGTCTCTTTTTCAAAGTCGGCGATGGCTTTTTCGATGACAATCTGCTGCGGTTCCCCGACCTTCCACATGGACCAGTACGACAATGTACCGCCCTCTGAATTGCCGGTTCCAGACGAGTTGTCGGTGCCGCCGCCACAAGCGGTCAGCGCCAATGCTGCCCCGGCCATCACTGCCAGTGTCCGTGCAAAACGGAATTTGGTTGTCATTGAATACACCCTTGCTAGAAGTTCTTGTGCCGTGGATCACGGTCAGTGAGAATACTCAAACAGTGCGCAAAGAGAGGATTCAATGAGTACTTGGAAGTATCTTTCTTCTCCGTTTGTGGTTACTCTCATCGAAAACGCTGCTCCCATTCCTGCGATTGCGGGTTTGGCGATGGTGCCGGGAGGAATTAACCAGAGGAATATCCAAAGTACTCATGGAATCCTCTCTTACTCCTTTGGCACACTCGAGCAAAGCAGCAGTGAAAGGGAGCCTTGATAAAGAAAATGATGGCCGGAAAAATTCGCGATACAGACTCCAAGGAGCTCAAGTTTCAGGCTCTGGCGGCAGATCTGCGGCGCGGGATACTGGCCGGAACCTGGGCGGTGGGCGCGAAGCTGCCCACCGAGGCGCAGCTGGCGAGGGAAACCGGGCTGTCGCTGACCACCGTACGCCGGGCCTACGAGGAACTGGAGCAGGAGCAGTTTGTCATCCGGCGCCAGGGTGCCGGCAGTTTTGTGGCCGAGCGCCAGCCCGCCCGCCGCCGGTCCCGTTACACGGTCGGCGTCTTGTTGCCGGACACTCAGCTCTACTACCCGCGGGTGCTGCAAGGCATCGAGGAAACTTTGTCCGGACAGGACGTTGGCCTGCGCCTGGCCACGTACAACTACCTGCCGGAACGGGAGGATTCGAGCATCCAATTCCTCATTGACTCGGGAGTGGACGGGCTGATCCTGGTCCCCACCTTGACCGGTATCCCCGATCCACAGCAGCGGGTCCGTGAGCTTTCGGCGTTGAATGTACCGGTGGTCCTGCTGGAGCGCAGCCTCATGGATTTGGGCCCGGGGGACCGGACGGAACACGTCTGTTCGGATCACCAGGGCGGCGCGTACGACGCCGTCCGGCACCTTCGGGGGCTGGGCCACCACACCGTGTGGTTGCTGACCCGAACCAACACTCCCACCGAGCCTGCCATTGTGGCCGGTTATGAGCGGGCCGCTTCGGATCTGGGTTTTGACCCTATTGTTCGGCGGGTGAGCAAAGCGGAGTGGGAAACCGGTGGTGCGGAAGAACTGTTGCGGGAAATCGTGGCGGCCGGTGTAAAGGCTGCCCTGGTTTTTGGAGACCGTGAAGCGGCGCTGCTGGAGGCCGCGGCCCGACGAGCCGGGGTGTCCGTTCCGGACGATCTGGCGTTGGTCTCCTACGATGATGAGCTCGCCGATGTGGCGGAAGTTCCACTGACTGCTGTCTCACCTGCCAAGCACCGGATGGGACGGATGGCGGCGGAGATCTTGCTGCGCCGCCTCATTGAAGGCGACGATTGCCCCGTTCATCAGGTGCGGCTGCGTCCTCGGCTGGTGGTTCGCGATTCCTGCGGGGCTAAGAAACGCGTCGAATCCGACGCCCAAAAACTACAACAAATTTAGAAGAATCGAGTCAATCATGCGCTTGGGAATTATTGGGGCAGGTGCGGTCGCCGGATTTCACGCACAGGGAGCCAGCGAGATTGCCGGTGTGTCCCTGACCGCAGTCTGTGACCTTAACGCCGAAACCGCGGCGAAGGTTGCCCAACCCTGGGACGCCGCGGTCTATACCGACTACCAAGCCATGCTGGCAGCGGACGTGGTGGACGCCGTCGTGATCAACACCCCGCACAGCCTCCACAAGGACATGGTGGTGGCCGCCGCCGCACAAGGGATTCACGTGCTGGTGGAAAAGCCCATGGCCACCACACTGGCAGACTGTCACGAGATGGAGACGGCCTGCGCGGCGGCCAACGTGGTCATGGTGGTGGGCATGATCCAACATTTCATGGCCGAAAAGCTCGCGATGATGGCGGCACTGGAGTCGGGTGCGCTGGGGCGGGTGCTGATGATTCACGACTACCGCAGCACCGATTACCGCCCGGGCAGCCGGCCGGGCTGGTTCTTCGACAAGACCGTTTCCGGGGGCGGCGCGTTCATCAACATTGGTGCGCATTGCCTGGACCGCAGCTTGTGGGCGGGCGGTGCGCCTGCCGTGCGGATCGGCGCCCAGACCCTGAACCGTTTTGGTGCGCCGGTTGAGACCGACGGCGGAATGGACCTGTTGCTGGCCAATGGTGTGCTGGTGCGCATCACGATTATTTCCGACACCCCGGACCACCTCGATGAACTGCTGGTGGTGGGTGAGCTCGGCACCATCACGGTGGACCCCCGCCGGGGTACCTTCATGGAGGTTGATGGGGTGCGCACCGTGCTGCACACCAGCTCACGTGACGACATTCAGAAGGCCTTCACGGCTCAGCTGGCCGACTTTGCCGCTGCCGTGGACGGAGCCGAGCCGGCTGTGAGCGGCGACCACGCCAAGCATGTGGTGGAGCTGGTGCTGGCCGCCTACGAATCGGCCGAAAGTGGTGTGCCGGTGGAGCTGGCCCAGGTCCTGGCCTACTGAGCCAACCAGGGGGGCAAGGAAAGGGGCGGATCGTAGGATTCGCCCCCTTTTGCGCGCCCAGAATGGGGTGAACCCGCATAAATCCGTGGTCCTATTCACGAAAATGGGCCCAACTCGCGAAACAGGCGTATCTTTGACGGCGGTTCGCGGGTTGGGCTCATATTCGGTGAAGCCGGGGCGGTGGCTAGCGGTGCAAGGCCAGCTCCACGGTCCGGCCCAACAGACCGGCCACACGGACGGTCACCACCGTGTTGCCATCAGCGTCGAGTGACAACGTGGCTCCCGATCCTGCCGTGATGCGCCGGTAGCTGGTCCCGGCAAGGGTGATGGCCAGGTAATAGGCTGACTGGGTGGGGTCGGATACAGCGAGCTGGCCCTGACCCGGATTGCCCGAGTGGAGCACGCAGGCGGGTCCGTCGGCGGAGATGGATCCGACGGTGCCGGCCTGCCAGAACACGGCCGCAGCCTGCTTGTTGCCGAATTCGACGCCCTGCCCGACGGCGTCATTGCGCAGGATTCGTGGTGCCTTGCGGGCAGCCTTCTCCGTGTTCTTGGCCGATGCTCCCGGCAGCAGTGCATAGGCGTAACCGGCCTGTTTCGGCTGGGCGCCGTGGTCGATGAGCAACGTGGCGTATTCGCGCTCGATGGTATCTCCCGGACCGCCTGTGTTGATGTTCTGCCACGACCCGCTGCGCTGTTCCCGGACCACGGTCAGTGCCTCATCGCCCAACAGGAGGTAACCACCGGTGCCTTCAAGATGGGCCCAGGCAGGATTCTCGTGGACGCTCGGTGAGCCGGGAGCGGCTGCCGCAATCCCGCCGTCGACCGTGATTGCTTGGCCGCCATCAGCGCCCAGGTTGCGGTGCTCCACCACGGTTTCCACGGTGGCGCCGCTGGGCGAATAAATATCCGCGCCGAGCGCCACCACCATGTCAGGACAGTGGAACCAGGCCTTGCGTGCCTGCATCCCGGTCCCGCCGGGAGCGACCAGATGCATGCCGACGGCGCCGGATTGGCCCAGGCTCACCCCGCCGGTCCACTCGTTCGCCGGGGTGATGGCGCCCCACTGGCCCTCGACCTTGCGCGGCAACGGTGTGGTGTCCACCGTGGTTCCGGGCAGCTTGGCCAGGTTTGCGGTGGGCCAGAAGTCGTCGTCGAAGTGGTCCGCCTTCCCGGCGTACAGGTACGTCATGCCGGAGCCGGTCTGGGCGCCCAACTCGTTTTCCCCGTTGCCGCATTCGTACCAGGCGATGCGGTTGCTGCACAGGCCCAACCCCAACGCCCAACCGTTCCCGCGGTAGACGGAGCGATCCATGCCGGCAAAGAAGCTGTGTCCCGTGGTTTCCGCGATGGGCGCGACCCGCGCGGCGGCGAGGTCCTTCAGCAGAGCGGTGCGCGGGATGGAGGCGCCAACGATGGGATGTTCAAAGGTGTTCCGCGAGATCCAGCCTTGGCACAGTCCGCGCCAACGCTGCGCCGTGGCCGGATCCACGGCCCGGGCCAGCCACAGAATTGACTCAATGGCCATGTGGCCGTTGTCGTAGCTGCGTTCCTGGGTGCGCGAGACGGCGCGGCCGCGCACGGAATCCAGCATTTGACCGTTGTGCACGAAGGGGGCGAAGGAGTCCTCAACGGTTTTGAACAGGATCTCGCGGCTGGGATCGGGCAGCGAT
>JBBPZC010000171.1:0-5294 GCA_038199275.1 Actinomycetales bacterium | reverse complement strand
CTCGCCGACCCGCTCAGCGCAGTCGGCGTCCCCGAGCCCGCGGTGGCCGGCATCTCCCTGGCCCTGGCCATGCTGATCGCAACGCTGTTGTCCATGCTTATTGGTGAACTGGTGCCCAAGAACATGGCCATCGCCAAGTCCTTTGCAATTGGCAGGGCCGTGGCCCGTCCCCAGCTCATATTCACAGCGGTGTTCCGGCCCGCCGTCGTGGTCCTCAACGGTTTTTCCAACAAGGTCCTGCACCTCTTCGGCATGGAAGCAAAAGAAGAGATCTCCGGCGCACGGTCGCCGTCGGAATTGGCATCCCTGGTGCGCCGCTCGGCCGCCATGGGCACCCTGGATGCGGGAACCGCCACGTTCGTGGCCCGCACCCTGAGCTTCTCCCAACGCACAGCCGCTGACGTCATGACCCCGCGCACGCGCGTTGAAACCATTGAGAGCACCAAGTCGGTGATGGAAATCATCGAGGTGGCCCGACGCACCGGATACTCGCGTTTCCCCGTCATTGGTGAATCCGCGGATGAGATTCTCGGAGTCGTGCACTTGAAAAAAGCCGTCTCCGTCCCCTTTCGCAAGCGCCGCGACATTGAGGTGGGCGCCATCATGACCGCCGTCCTTCGCGTGCCTGAAACGGTCCACCTGGATGCCCTGATCCTGGAATTGCGGGAGGGCAATCTGCAAATGGCCGTGGTTCAGGATGAATACGGTGGCACCGCCGGCGTGGCAACACTCGAGGATCTTGTGGAGGAAATTGTTGGCGAAGTCTCGGATGAACACGACCGCGCCAAGCCCGGCATCCTGCTGGCGGCTGACGGCACCTGGTTCTTCCCAGGCCTCATGCGCCCCGACGAAGTCTCCGAACGCATCGGTCCGCTCAACGTCCCTGACGAGGCCGGTTATGAAACAGTGGGCGGCTTCATGATGGCCGAGCTGGGCCGCATCGCTGTCATGGGGGACACCGTTGCGGTGGAGGGTGGCACCCTGGTGGTGGACCGGGTTGAACGACGCCGGATCGACCGGATCCGCTTTATCGCGGCACCTTCCCCCGATGCCGACCAAGCTGACGCGCAAGGCGAAGGCGGTGATCGTCGATGAACCCCTGGGCAGGAATTGCTTGGCTGGTGGTGCTCTTGTTGGGCAACGCCTTCTTCGTTGCGGCCGAGTTTGCCGTCATGACGGCCCGTCGCAGCCAGATCGAACCCCTGGCGGACGCCGGTTCCAAGCGTGCCAAGATCACCCTTGGCGCCATGGAGAATGTCTCGTTGATGCTGGCCTGTTCACAGCTGGGCATCACTGTCTGCTCCCTGTTGATCCTGAACGTCTCCGAGCCTGCCATCCACCACTTGCTGGTGGGGCCGCTGCATGCGGTGGGCATACAGGACAACGTGGCGGCACCCGTCGCGTTTGTTGTCACCCTGGCGTTGGTCACGTTCCTGCACGTCACCTTTGGTGAGATGGTGCCGAAGAACATGAGCGTTTCGGCAGCGGACAAGGCAGCGCTGCTGCTGGCTCCGCCGCTGGTCATTGTCTCCAAGGTGGTACGCCCGTTGATTGTGGCGTTGAACTGGACCGCCAACCACATTGTGCGGCTGTTTGGCATCCAGCCTGCGGATGAGGTCAACTCCTCGTTCACCTTGGAGGAGGTGCAGTCCATTGTGGCGGAGTCAACGCGCAGCGGACTGGTGGTCGATCAGACGGGTTTGATCAACGGTGCCCTGGAATTCTCTTCACAAACAGCCCAGAGCATCATGGTGCCGGTGGCCGAGTTGGTGACACTCTCACCCGAGGCCACACCCGTTGACTTTGAGCACAAGGTCGGGAAGACCGGCTTTTCCAGGTTTGTCTTTTCAGATGCCGCGGGAACGCTGCTGGGCTACCTGCACCTGAAGGATGTCCTGCGGATCCCGCTGGAACGCTATGAAACGCCCATTGGCGAGGCCCGTGTGCGCTCCATGGTCAACCTGCACGCCGACGAGGAAATCGAGGACGTGCTGGCCAGCATGCAAGGCACGGGCACTCACATGGCACGTGTCATTGACGGCAATGAGCAGGCCATTGGTGTCATCTTCCTGGAGGATGTCATTGAAGCCCTGGTGGGCGAGATCCGCGACGCCACCCAAACCAACGTTCAGGAGCGCCGAAAAGCCTGAGCAAATGCCTTGATGCGAACCATTCCCAATATGAGCTATGCTGGAGCTTATTGGTAATTGTTCTCATTAGCCTTTTGTAAAGGAAACGTATGCTTTATTCCCGCCGCAAGCTTGTTCTTACGGGTGCCGTCATGGCCGCCTCCCTCACCCTCGCAGCGTGTGGGGGTGGCGGCGACGGCGCCACCCCGACGGCGTCCGACGGCACCATCTCGGTGATCGCCTCCACAAACGTGTATGGCGACATCGCGAAGGCTGTCGGCGGGGAATATGTCAGCGTCCATTCGATCATTTCCCAGGCTTCGGCAGATCCGCATGGCTATGAAGCCAACGCGCAGGACAAGCTGGCCGTCTCCAAGGCCAGCATTGGCATTGAAAACGGCGGCGGTTACGACGACTTCTTCACGCGTCTGGCCAAGGGCCAGCTGGAGTCGAAGGAAATTGTGAACGTCAGCGAGCTGTCCGGGCTGGACACCGGCGCGGATTTCAATGAACATCTCTGGTACTCCGAGCCCACCATGGCCAAGCTGGCCGATGACCTTGCCACCCGCTTTAGCGCAGAACTTCCGGCCCAAAAAGAGGCCTTCACCGCCCAAGCCAAGGCGTTCAAGTCAGGTCTCACGGAGATCGCCGACGCTTTGTCCGCGTTGAAGTCCAGCCACGACGGTGAGGGCGTGGCCATTACCGAACCCGTTCCGGTGTACCTGCTGGAGCAGGCCGGGCTGGTGAACAAGACCCCGGACGACTTCACCCATGCCGTGGAAAGCGGCAACGACGCACCGGCATCCGTCCTGGTGGACATGAAGAAGCTGCTGTCCTCCGGCACGGTGGCTGTGCTTGCCTACAACCGGCAGACCGAAAGCCCACAAACCGAGCAGGTCAAGGCCGAAGCCGAGGCCGCGGGGGTGCCGGTGGTTGACTTCACCGAGACACTTCCACAGGGATCCACCTACCTGCAATGGATGCTTGATAATGTTGGGCACTTGGAACAAGGACTCAAAGCAGCGGCCGTCAAGTGAGCGAAGCCGCCGTCATATCGCTCAAACGGGCCACGCTCAAATACGGTCCACGCACCCTCTGGGAAGACCTTAATTTGGCCGTTGCCCCCGGAGAGTTCCTCGCCGTCCTCGGCGCCAATGGCAGCGGCAAAACCAGTTTTCTGAAGATCCTCCTCGGGCTGGCCCCGCTGAGTTCCGGCTCCGTGATGCTCGACGGCGCACCCGCCCGCCGCGGTAATCGCACCGTTGGCTACGTCCCCCAGCAAAAGAACTTTGCCCCGGATACCGCACTGCGGGCCCGCGACCTGGTGGGACTGGGCGTGGACGGCGACAAATGGGGGTTTCGGCTCCGTAGCGCCGCCTACCGCAAGCGAGTGGACGAACTGTTGGAACAAGTTGGCGCCGCCAGCTACGGGCGCATCCCGGTGGGCATGCTCTCCGGCGGCGAGCAACAGCGTCTGCGCATTGCCCAGGCCGTGGCCGCCAATCCAAAGATCCTGTTGTGTGATGAGCCACTGCTCTCCCTGGACCTGAACCACCAAAAAGAAGTCAGCGCATTGGTGGGCAGGCAAGCGAAAGAGCACGGGACCGCCGTCGTCTTTGTCACCCATGAGATCAACCCCATTCTGGATCACGTGGACCGGGTGCTGTACCTGGCTGGCGGCAAGTTCACGCTGGGAACCCCTGAGGAAGTCATGCGCACCGAAGTGCTCTCCGAGCTGTACGGCACCCGCGTTGAAGTGCTCAACGTGGATGGCCGGGTCGTGGTGGTGGGCGGGCCCGAAGCCGTCATTGACGGTCACATGCCGGAGACCGTCGCCCCGGCGGATGTCCAGGTGCAAGCATGAACTGGGCAGATTTCAGCGAGTCCGTCTTCAACTTCAGCAACTATGGCGAACTGCTGCCGTTGTTCCGCGACACCCTGCTGGCCGGGGCCATCCTGGGCGTGGTGGGCGGGCTGATTGGCACGTTTGTCATGATGCGGGATTTGGCCTTTGCCGTGCACGGCATTGCCGAACTGTCCTTCGCAGGG
The DNA here is from genome assembly GCA_038199275.1 of Actinomycetales bacterium. Classification (GTDB taxonomy): domain Bacteria; phylum Actinomycetota; class Actinomycetes; order Actinomycetales; family Micrococcaceae; genus Specibacter. The sequence continues at coordinate 1,116 of JBBPZC010000171.1, read as the reverse complement.
GCGGCCTTCGCGCTGCTGATTGGGGCCGACGTGATCTTCGGCTCCCTGGTCGGATCCATTTTTGCCGCGTTGCTGCTGGGGGTCATGGGCGTGCGGGCCAGGGAACGGAACTCGGTCATTGGCGTCATCATGCCCTTCGGGCTGGGTTTAGGCATCCTGTTCCTGTCCCTCTATCAGGGACGCTCCGCGAATAAATTTGGGCTGTTGACGGGGCAGATTGTCTCGGTTGATTCCACGCAGCTCTCCGTCTTGGCCGGAACCGCTCTTGTTGTTGTGGCGGGTCTGGCCCTGATCTGGCGCCCACTGACCTTTGCCAGCATTGACCCCGACATTGCCACGGCCCGCGGAGTTCCCGTGCGCACGCTCTCGCTGGCGTTCATGTTCCTGTTGGGAATTGCCGTGGCACTGTCCATCCAGGTGGTGGGCGCGTTGCTGGTTTTGGCGCTGCTCATCACGCCCGCGGCCGCAGCCCTGCGGGTCACCGTGGCGCCGCGCATGGTGGTGCTGCTCAGCGTCACCTTCGCCATGGTCTCCACCGTCGGCGGGATCATGCTGGCCCTGGGCGGCAGCATCCCGATCAGCCCCTACGTGACAACCTTGTCGTTCGTGATTTATCTGCTCTGCCGGGCAGCAGGGGCACTGAGGCGCCGCCGCGGCTGGTCCCAGCGGCCCGCAATGGCCGCCTAACCCGGTGCCCGTCGCCGACGTACTCTGAAGCTGCGTTCCGTTTACCGCCAATGGTGCGCCACTTACGGGGTGGCGCACCATTTGCCTATTAACGGTGCGCCGCTTCAGTGTGGCAGCGCTCAGCGGTAGCGTTGGACCATGGACTGGCTCAGTGACGGCTGGCAAAATCTGGATTGGTTGGGCAGCGCCCATTACGACGCTGCCCGGTTCATCCTGCAGCGCGGCATTGCGGGCGTGTATGTGCTGGCGTTCATCTCCACGGCTCTGCAGTTTCCGGCCCTGCTGGGCGAGCGCGGCCTGCTTCCAGTGCCGCGGCTGCTGGTCCGAACCACCCGGCTGCCCGGTCCCACACTCTTTCGCCGCCACTACTCCGACCGGCTGCTGCGCTTGATCGCGTGGACCGGCGCGGCTCTGGCGCTGTCCGTGGTG
>JBBPZC010000170.1:0-41357 GCA_038199275.1 Actinomycetales bacterium | reverse complement strand
GGTGGAGAACATGGGGTAGTCGAACTTCACGGCCGACTCGCCTTCCTCGACGCTGGTGGCAGCCACCGCGTCCGTCAAGGTGACCACGTTGTAGCCACGTTCGTACGCGGTGCGCATGGTGGACTCCACGCAGCAGTTGGTGAGGAACCCGGCCAGCGCCACGGTCTTGATGCCCTTGGAACGCAGAATGAAGTCCAAATTGGTGCTGCCGAAGGCATCCAAGCCACGCTTGCCTTCAATGATGATGTCGGACTCGACCGGAGCGAAACGGTCCATGATCTCTGCGCCCCAGGCACCCTTTACGAAGGCGGTGGCATCCACAACACCCTTGAGGATGCCGTAAGGGTGCTTGGAGATTTCGTTGTAGCCGGGCGCAAAACTGATGGGGGAGTGGATCACGGTGGTACCGGCTGCCCGCGCCGCCGCCAAAACCTTTTCGGCGTTGCCCAGGGTGTTGTTGCTGGCCATGGAATCCTTCACGGCCGCATGCAAAACACCACCTTCCGTGGTGAAGTCATTTTGAAATTCAATGAACACTACGGCTGTTGATTCGTTGTCCAAGACAATCTCCTAAGTGGGTATTGCGCAAAAATCTCATGGCAAGGCTGAATCTACCCGCGGCTACGCAACATTGGTAGGGGTTGGTTGGGTGGTGGCAAGATAGTTCCATGACACAAAACGCTCCCGCACTTGCCCTGACCATCGCCGGCTCCGAAGCGACTGGCGGTGCCGGTGCCCAGGCAGATCTCAAAACGTTCCAGGAGCTGGGCGTTTTCGGCATCGTGAACCTGACCTGCATTGTTTCCTTTGACCCCAAGGACAACTGGAACCACCGCTTCGTCCCTGTCGACCAGCAGGTCATTGCCGACCAGTTGGAGGCCACCATGGCCGCCTACGGCGCAAATTCCGGGGCACCCACCACGCTGGAGACGGTCAAGCTGGGCATGATGGGCAGCCCCGCAACCATCAACACCGTGGAAACCGCCTTGCGCGGTGCCGCGTTCAAAAACGTGGTCCTGGACCCGGTGTTGATCTGCAAGGGCCAGGAACCCGGCCACGCGCTGGACACCGATCAAGCGCTGAAGGCCCAGCTCCTGCCGCTGGCCACCTTCGTCACCCCCAACCACTTCGAAGCCGAGTCACTCTCCGGCATGAGCATCAACAACGTTGAGGACCTCAAGGAAGCAGCCCGCAAGATCCACGCGATCAGCGGTGCCGCAGTCCTCGCCAAGGGCGGGGTGCGGCTGGAAGGAGAAGACGCCGTCGACGTTTTCTTTGATGGCCAGACCATGGAAGTGCTCTCCGCGCCCAAGGTTGGCGAGGTTGCCGTCTCCGGTGCCGGCTGCTCGCTGGCTGCCGCCGTAACGGCCGAACTGGCCAAGGGTGCAACGCCGCTCGAGGCGGCCCGCACAGCCAAGGCCTTCGTCACTGAGGGCATCAAGAACCGCGTCAGCTCCGGCGCACCGTTCACCGCACTCTGGCAGGGCGGCACGCGCGCTTAGCGGCAGCCAAAACACGGCACACTGCACTGTTGCCAGCGCCAGTGCAGTGTGCCAAGCTCGCTTTATGAGCGTGAATGAAACCTTGGAATCAGACCCCTTCGATACCACTGTGCGCATGGTTCGAAACGACGCGCGGCACCGCTACGAGCTTTACTCGGAGGAGGAGCTGGCCGTCATCATCACCTTCAAGGAGATGCCTGGCCACGTCGACTTGCTGCACACCATTGGCCAGCCGGGATTTGAGGGACGCGGGCTTGCGAAGGTATTGGCCCGCTACGCCCTTGACGACGTGGTGGCCGCCGGCAAGCGCATCATTCCGCACTGCGCGTACGTGGTCAGGTTCCTGGAGAAACATCCCGAACCGTTCCTGCAGTACACCGACTTCCCCGAGGACGCCTAGATGGAACGCCAGAGCGCCCTCATCACTGGGGCCACCTCGGGGCTGGGCGCGGAGTTCGCCCAGCAACTGGGCAAGTCCCAGCACAACCTGGTGCTCGTTGCCCGGGATGCTGACCGGCTGGAGGCCAAGGCCGTGCGGTTGTGCAATGACTTTGGCATTGACGTGCAGATCCTGCCTGCGGACTTGATTACGGACGACGGCGTTGCCTCCGTCGCAGCCCGGCTGGCGGACCCTGCCGTCCCCGTCTCGGTATTGGTGAACAATGCCGGGTTCTCGCTCGTGAAGGCCTTTGAGAAGAACACGGTGGAGGACGAGGCTGCCCATCTTCGCATTCTGGCCCAGACACCCATGGAGCTGACCCACGCGGTCCTGCCGGGGATGCTGAAACGCGGCAATGGACGGATCATCAATGTTTCCAGCGTGTCAGCATTCATCCCCCGCGGCACCTACGGCGCCGCGAAGGCGTGGGGTGTCAGCTTCAGCCGATTCGCCAACCTGCGCTATGGCCCCCAAGGGGTGAAAGTCACGGCCGTATGCCCGGGCTTCGTGCACACCGAGTTCCATCAGCGGATGGGCGCAAACATGGGCGGCGTCAAGCCCTGGATGTGGCTCAACGTCGCCCAAGTGGTGCGTGAAGGTCTGGCCGACAATGCAGCAGGCAAGGCCGTCTCCATACCGTCGAAGCGTTACCGGGTACTCATGGGGGCCAGCAAGCTCGTACCGGACAGGCTGGCCGCGGCCGTCGGAAACCGCGGCCGCTGACGGACGCTGCGCTGGTTGAACCTGAAGAAACCAGCGATCCCGGCGAAGAATTCATCATCGAGTGTACATTCGTGCGCAATGTTCGTGAAAAACATTGCGCACAAATGTGCACTCGACGTCCGGGGGTCCAGGCTCGATCGGCGAAACCTTGATCCGCGGCGTATCAGGCGTCTGCTGGCTCCGGCCGGCCCACTGTGATCGGGATGCCGGTGCCCGGGGTCGCCGGTTCATAGGTCTCGTCAAACGGCAGGTAGTCCATGTCCAGCAGGGGATTTTCATCCTGTGTCTTGACCAGCTCGTGGGCTTCTTCCTCCGTTGAAACGCTGGGCATGGAGCCCGGCAGCGGCTTCTGGGAAGATTCCCGCAGGAAGTAGATGCCCACTGCGCCAATGGCAGAAGTCAGCATCAGATAGTAGGCAGGCATCATCTGATTGCCGGTCAGGGTGATCAGGCCCTTCATGATGAAGGGGGCGGTGCCGCCAAAGATCGCCACGGCAAAGTTGTACGAGATGCCCATCCCGCCATAGCGGCTGGACGTCGGGAACAAGGCCGGCAGTGCCGAGGCCAGGTTTGACACGTAGAACGTGACGGGGAAGGCGATCAACGCCAGCCCCAGCAATGTGGTCCAGACGGGACCCACGGCAATGAGCATGAAGGCCGGGGCGGCCAGCACCACTGTACTGATCGCACCCACCCACAGCACGGGCCGGCGGCCGATTCTATCGGAGAGGCGTCCGGCCAAGGGTATGCACACGGCCATGGCGACCAGAATGGGGATGGTGAGTATGGTTCCGTGCACCGGGTCGTAACCCATGGAGTCGGTCAGATATGTTGGCATATAGGACGTGAGTGCGTAGCCCGCGGTATTGGCTGCGGCCACAAGAATCATGGCGAGCAGAACTTGCCGCCAGTACACCTTGACCAGGTGGACAGGACCGTTTGAAGTGGCCTCGTCACCGGCGGCGGCCGACGTGGACTTCTCCTCGTTGGCGTCCAAGGCCGCTTGGAATTGGGGAGACTCTTCGATCTTCATGCGGAAGTACACGGCAATGAGACCCAAGGGGCCCGCGACCAGGAAAGGCAGGCGCCAGCCCCACTGTTCCATGGCGTCCTGGCCAAGGGTCAGCTGGAGCGCAGAGACCAGCGCGGCACCGATGGCGAAGCCCATGTAGCTGCCCAAGTCCAGGATGCTGGCAAAGTAGCCGCGGCGTTTGTCCGGGGCATACTCGCTGACGAAGGTGGTGGCACCGGCATACTCGCCGCCGGTGGAGAAGCCTTGAATCAGCTTGACCACCACAAGAAGCACGGCGGCCCAAATACCTATTTGTGAGTATCCGGGCAACAGCCCGACAGCGAACGTCGACGCGGCCATGACGATCAGCGTCATGGCGAGCACCTTCTGCCGGCCAATCTTGTCACCCATCCAGCCAAAGACAACGCCGCCGAGCGGGCGGGCCAGGAAGGTTGCGGCAAACGTGCCCAAGAGGAACAGGGTTTGGACGTCGGGGTCGGAATCCGGCAGGAAGACCGGGCCCATGGTGGCGATCAAGTATCCGAAGACACCGACGTCGTACCATTCCATGGTGTTACCAACCACTGTGCCACCGAGGGCTTTTTTGAGCATTGGCTGGTCTACGACATTGACGTCGTCAACGGTCAGCCTGCGTTTTTTAAGTTTGGGCACACGAGGCATTTTGGACCTGGAATGCGGGCGCTCTGCGGTGTCCTTAACACCTGTTTCCGGTTGAGTCATGCTTCGGTCTTTGGGCATTTGTTCATCCCCTTAAGGAGGTCATTTGCTTGCGACTTACTGCTGCATCGCTACGGGCAGACCTGAAATTCTAGCAGATGGGACATTCTGCACCCTCGGCGGCCACTCTGTCAACCAGGAAAAACCCCGCCATCACGCCCGAGAATGGGCGCGACACGGGGTTCTGCGGGAGGGTGTGCATCAGGCGTCGTGGTTGGTTTCCAGGATGCGGACCAGGGCGTCCAGGGCCTCGCCTGCGGAGTCGTCCTCGGTGCGCAGGACGACGACCTCGCCGTGCTCCACACCGAGGCTCATGAGCGCGAGCATGCTGTCGGCGTCGACCGCTTCCTCTGCGGCCTCGCCGGCACGGGCAATGGTCACTTCTGCGTCGAGGTCGCCGGCTGCTTCGGCGAAAATTGCCGCGGGGCGGGCGTGCAGGCCAACCGTGCTGGCAATGGTGGCGGTACGTTCAATCATGGTGTGCTCCCAATGGGTACGAAAAGGTGAATTAGAGGCCGAGTTCGGCGAGGGCCGGCAGTCCCGCCCGGACGAGCTCGCGCGCATCCGCGGCGGATGCTGCATCGACTGCACGGTGGGCCAGTGCCTGAGCCTGCTCAAGAGTGACGGTGCGCAGCACGGCGGCCACGGCCGGCAGGGCGCGCGGCGTCATGGACAGCGAGCTCACCCCCAAACCGGCAAGTACGACGGCGAGGGCCGGGTCCGCGGCCGACTCACCACACACTCCCACCGGTTTGGGCAGCGAAGTCTCCAATGATGCCGCATGTTTCGCCTGCGAGATGGCACCTTCCACAGTTGCCTGAACCAGGGCCAACACGGCGGGCTGCCACGGATCGTTTAGCGCGGCAAGCGGGCCCAGCTGGCGGTCTGCCGCCATGGCGTACTGGGTGAGGTCGTTCGTGCCGAGGCTGGCAAACTCCACCCGGTCCAGGATGTGCCGCGCGGTCAGTGCAGCGGAGGGCACCTCCACCATGACGCCCGGGACGCGCAGACCTGCGGCGGTGCACAGTGCGGCAAAGTCAGCGGCCTCAGCGGCGGTGGAAATCATGGGAGCCATGACCCACACATCGGCCGTGGACGCGGCTGCTGCCTCGGCGATGGCTGCCAGCTGCCGGGCCAGAACGCCGGGGGAGGTGAGATCGGTGCGGTATCCGCGGACACCGAGGGCAGGATTCGGCTCGCTCGCATCGGTGAGGAAAGGAAGTGGCTTGTCCGCCCCGGCATCCAACGTCCGCAGCACCACCTTCTTTCCGGGGAACGCATCAAAGACGCCCTTGTAGGCCGCCACCTGCTCGGCATGGCCTGGTTCTTCGTTACTGCCAAGGAACAAGAATTCCGTGCGGAAAAGTCCCACGCCCTGGGCGTTGGCCGCAGCTGCCTGCTGCGCGTCGGCAGTTCCGCCCACATTCGCAAGCAGCGGGATCAATGTACCGTCAGCAAGCTGGCCGCTGCCGTCAAAGATTTCAAGCAGTGAGGATTTTTCCTGCCACACCGCGACGGCGTCCCTTTCGGACTCGCCGGGTTCGGTGCTGACAACACCGGCGGAGCCATCAACAAAGACCTGTGCACCGTCGGCGATGCCGGTAACGCCTGCCACCGCGACAACTGCCGGCAGGCCCAAGCTCCGGGCAATGATGGCGGTGTGCGACTGGGGTCCGCCACCAGCCGTGACCAGCGCGATGACCTTCGCCGGGTCAAGGGTGGCGGTGTCGGCAGGGGCCAGATCCTCAGCGACCAGAATGAACGGCTCGGCGAAATCGGGGATCTCCGGGGCGGGCACCCCGCGCAGCACAGCGACAATCCGGGACCGGACGTCGAGGACATCGTGCGAACGCTCGGCCATCATGCCGCCCAAACCGCGCAGCGTCGCAGCCACGGAATCGCCTGCTTCCCAGATGGCCCTCTCCGGGGAGGTTCCGGCATTGATCAACTTGATGGCTGCCTTGATCAGCATGGGATCCGTGGCCATCAGGGCGGTGGCCTCGAGGACCTCCTTGCCGGCACCTTCGGCGCGGGCAGCACGCTCCTGCAGTGCGGCTTTCACGCTTGCCCCGGCAGCCTTGAGGGATGCGGCGGCAGTCTCGGGCGCCGTCGAACTTTCCAATTTTTCACCGACAGGCGGTTCGGCCAAGGCGGGCGGCATATGCCGGACCGGGCCAATGACGCGGCCCCGGAAGACGCCGACTCCAACAAAGTTCTGCATGATTTCTCCTTTGACAGTCATGGTCAAAACCTAGGCCGCCTGACGGGCAGGCTGCGCTGCTGCAACAGTATCAACGGGAGCGCGCACGGCCCAGCGTTTTAGCGCGACCACTGCGAAGGCCGCAACCACGGTGCCCACCGCGATGGAGATGGCGAACATGGCCAGGTTGCCGATGGCGAAGAACACGAAGAATCCGCCGTGCGGGGCCTGGGAAGTTACGTGGAAGGCCATGGTCATGGCACCCGTGGCCGCACCGCCGAGCATGGTGGCGGGGATGACGCGCAGGGGATCGGCCGCGGCGAACGGGATGGCGCCTTCGGAGATGAACGAGGCGCCGAGCAGCCAGGCGGCCTTGCCGTTCTCACGCTCGGCGAGGGAGAAACGCTTCTTGTCCAGCACGGTGGCCAGTGCCATTGCCAGTGGCGGAACCATGCCCGCAGCCATCACGGTGGCCATGATTTCCCACGGCGCCTGGTTGGCGATGCTGCCCGCGCCGAGCCCGGCAACGGCGAATGCGTAAGCGACCTTGTTGACCGGACCACCCAAGTCAAAGCACATCATGAGACCCAAAATGATGCCCAGCACGACGGCGGAGGTGCCGGTCATGCCCGTCAGCCAACTGTTCAGACCGTTGGACAGTGCGGCGATGGGCGCACCGAGGAAGAGGAGCATGGCACCAGAGGCAATGATGGAACCCAGCAGCGGGATGATGACCACCGGCATGAGACCACGCAGCCAACGGGGCACTTTCCAGCTGCCGATCCAGTAGGCGGCGAGGCCCGCCAGGATGCCGCCCACCAGACCGCCAAGGAAGCCGGCGCCCATGAACACGGCAACGGCACCGGCTGTGAAGCCGGGTGCGATGCCGGGCCGGTCGGCGATGCCGAAGGCAATGTAGCCGGCGAGTGCCGGAACCAGGAAGCTCATGGACAGGTTGCCGATGGTGAATGCCACGGCGCCCAGGTATGCACCGAGCGGTCCCCACGCCTGCGGAGGGAAATCCGTGGGCAGGTTGGCCAGGCTGTTGCCTGTGAGGATCTTGTCCGCGAAGTCGGGAATCTGGAATCCGCCCAGCAGGAAGCCGAGCGCGATCAGCAGACCACCACCGGCCACAAACGGGATCATGTAGCTGACACCGGTCAGCAGGACCTTCTTGATCTTGGCACCCAGGCTCTCACCCGAGGACTCCGCCTGCCGGTCCGCGGCTTCTTCTGCGCCGAAGTGCGGCACGCGGTGCGCGTTCGGGTTCTCCGAGGCCGCAACAGCTTCCTGGACCATTTTTGCGGGCTCATCAATACCGCGCTTCACGGGAGAGCTGACCAGCGGCTTGCCGGCAAAGCGTTCCTTGCCGCGCACGTCAACGTCGACGGCGAAAATCACTGCATCCGCGGCGGCAATCACGGCCGGATCCAACGGAGTCACTGCGCCGGAGCCCTGAGTCTCCACCTGCAGGTCGACTCCGGCTTCGCGGGCTGCTTCCACCAGCGAGTCGGCGGCCATGTACGTGTGGGCGATCCCTGTGGGGCACGCCGTCACGGCAACAATCCGCTTGCGGCGGGCCGGCTCGGGTGAGGCGGCGGCTGCGCCGCTGAGGGGGCCCCCATCGTCGGTGGAGCCGGGCTCGGCCTGTGCAGCGACCGTCGTGGCCGGCTTGGGCTTGTCTGCCAGCGCTTCGGCCACCAGTGCGACGATGTCGCCCGGCGTTGCTGCCGCACGGAGGGCTGCCGTGAAGTCCTTCTTGATGAGGGAGCGGGCCAGCTTGGAGAGCAGCTTCAGGTGTTCGTTGTCGGCACCTGCGGGAGCGGCGATGAAGAAGACGATGTCCGCCGGCCCGTCCTTGGCACCGAAGTCCACGGCCGGGTTCAGACGGGCCATGGCCAGGGTTGGTTCCAGCACTGCCTCGGAGCGGCAATGTGGGATGGCGATGCCGCCGGGAACGCCTGTGGCGGTCTTTTGTTCGCGGGCCAGGGCATCCGCGAAGAGCCCTTCGACCTCGGCCGCGCGGCCGGTCTTGGCAATGAGTTCTGCCAGGTTGCGGATGACGGAGGTGGTGTCTGTGCCGAGATTGGCGTCAAGGAGCACCAGATCTTCGTTGATGAGAGTTGTCATGTCAGTTCTCTTCGGCTGGGGCCAGATCCGTCACGGTGACGGAGGCGGGGGATGTTTGTGCAAGGGAGGGAACCATCGTTCCGGGGAGGGAAGCGGCGGCCGCACCATGGGCCACTGCTTGCTGCAGGCAGGCCTCGGGGGAGTCCCCGCGAAGAGTGGCCAGCAGATAACCTGACAGTGCGGAGTCACCCGCACCGACGGTGCTTTTTGCCTTGATGGCGGGTCCTTGCCCATGCCAGCTGCCGCCGGCTGTGACGAGGACGGCGCCTTTGGAGCCGAGTGTTGCCAGGACGGCGCCGACGCCGTTGCCAACCAGCGCGTTGGCAGCCGAAGCTGCCGCGGAGGGGTCCGCTTCGAGTTCGCGGCCGGTGGAGATGCCGGTCAGTTCGGCCAGCTCTTCGCCGTTCGGCTTAAGGAGGTCGGGGGCCGCGCGCAGGCATTCACGCAGCGGTGCTCCGGAGGAGTCGACGGCGATTAGGGGAGCGTTCGACCCGTGCGCGGCACGGACAGCCTCGATGACGTTCGCGTAAAAATCATTCGGCACCCCCGGCGGGAGCGAGCCGGCCAACACGAGCCAGGATGCGCCGTCGGACTTCTCCACGGTCAGCGCAAGGAGGTCCGCGAGCTGGGAATCAGCGAGCACGGGGCCGGGCTCATTGACCTTGGTGGTGGTGCCGTCGGGTTCGGTGATGGCCACATTGCTGCGCAGGGGCGCGCCGATGGGCATGGCCAGGTGCGGGATGTCCTCGAGCGAAAGAGCGCGGACCACGGCGTCATCCGCGTCGCCGGGCAACAGCGCCAGCGCGACGATCCCCGAAGTGGACAGTGCCCGGACAATGTTCACGCCCTTGCCGCCGGGGTGCTGGGAGACGTACGTTGCGCGCTGGACCTCGCCGCGCTGCAGCGGTGCGGCCAGCTCGATGGTGCGGTCCAGGCTCGGGTTGGGTGTCAGGGTCAGGATCATGCGATCACGACCTCAACGCCGGCGCTGGAAAGTGAGTCGGCGAGCTCAGGGGACGGCTCGACGGTGGTGATCAGGATGTCGATCTCCTCCAACGTGGCGAAGCGGACAAGCGTTTCGGTGCCGAGCTTGGTGGCGTCGGCCAGGACCACCACCTGCCGGGCTGACTTGACCATGGCGGTCTTGGTGGCGGCTTCAACGGGGTCGGGGGTGCTCAGGCCGAAGCCGGCGTGGATGCCGTTGGTGCCAATGAAGGCGATGTCGGGGCGGAGGGCGCCGAGCTGTTCCGTGGCGCGGGCTCCGACAACGGCGCTGGTTAGTCCGCGGACCCGGCCGCCCACGATGTCCAGCAACAGGTGCTTGTTGGTGCTCAGCGATGCAGCGGTGGGGAGCGAATTGGTGATGACAAGCAGCTCGTCGCCGTCGTTGGCGGGGCTCCAGCCGGCCAGGCGCTCGGCGAGTGCGGCGGTGGTGGTGCCGGAGTCGAGCAGGATCGAGGCCGTTGGTGCGTGTGGGATGAATGCCAATGCGGCGGTGGCGATGCGCTGCTTATCATCGAGGTGCTGGGTCTGGCGTTCGCTCAGGCTTTGCTCGGAGCGCGTGAGCCGGTCGGTGCCGACGGCGCCGCCGTGGACCCGGCGCAACTGGTTTGTTCCCTCGAGCGTGGCGAGGTCGCGGCGGACGGTCTCCTGGGTGATGGAAAATAGTTCGGCCAGCTCGTTGACGCCGACGCGGCCCCGTGCGCTGACGAGCTCCGCGATGCGTTGGTGTCGTTCCTCCGCAAACATGTCGCCTCCTTCGGTTCCGTGATACGAGTCACAGGTTGTTGTTTCAAATGACTTTATCTGTGTTTATCTTTGAAAGTCAAGACCGAAACCACATAAACACAGATTATGGGTGGGCGTGGGGCCGGGAACGCGGCAGACGGTAGTGTGGCGCCATGGAAACTGTTGCGTGGTCCCACCCGGAAGCGGACCGGGCAGGAAAACCGCTGCTGTTGATGCTCCACGGCTACGGATCAGACGAAACCCGTATGAGTGCGCTGTTCAAAGACATGCCGGCCGGGCTCGTGTGCGCAGCGCCGCGAGCACCCAAGGACCTTTCCGGCGACTGGGGCTGGTTCCTGCTGGATTATTTCCTGAACAACGACTTCGCCGAAGTGGTGGCCTCGGCGACGCAGGTGCTCGCGTGGTTGGACGCCGAAATGGCCAGGTACCACTTCAGTTCAGTGTCGGTGCTTGGCTTCTCCCAAGGCATGGCCATGGCAACCACGTTGCTCCGGCTGCGCCCGGGGATGTTCACGGCCGGAGTTGGGCTCTCCGGATTCGTGCTCCACAACGAGCTCCTGGCCACCATGGAACCGTTGGCGGCAAAGGTGCCTTTCTTCTGGGCCCGTGGTACGGAGGATCTTGTCATCAACCCCGACGCCCTTGAATTCACCGCCGACTGGCTGGCTCAGAACACGGATATGCAACTGGCGCGCTATGAAGGGCTGAGCCACAACATTCGCGTCGACGAGCTCTCCGACGTGTCCGCATTCCTGACCGCGAACGTGCCAGGATCGTTTGTGCCCGGTCACTAATCAACCACGGACCCGGAAGAGACGAGACACGCACGGCCAACCCCCACGTGCTCATGGCGCGCCCCACCCGCTGCCGCGCCGCCGCACAAAGCACCCCAATGGCGCCACACAAAGCACCCCAGTGGCGCCGCCGATTCAATCAAAAGGTTGATGGCCGACGTCGTACGCGTCCATAGGCTGGAAACAAAGGCCCGAACTGGGGCCCGGCAGCGAAGGAAATCTCATGAAGAAACTCTTTTACTCGGCATTTGCCTACATGGTCGTCGGCGTTCTGTCCGGTCTGTTCTACCGCGAATTCACCAAAGGCAAGGACTTCACCGGCTTCACACAGCTCTCGGTGGTCCATACACATTTGCTCACGCTCGGCTTCATTGTGCTGCTGATCGTGCTGATTCTGGAGAAGCTGTTCACGCTGTCCGAATCGCGCCTGTTCAGCTGGTTCTTCTGGACCTACAACGCCGGACTCGTGTTGACGGCGGCCATCATGGTGGTCCATGGCATGATGCAGGTCAACGGCACCACCGACGTCTCCGCCGCGATCCCCGGAATTGCCGGCCTTGGCCACATCCTGCTCAGCGCGGGCATGGTCCTGCTGTTCCTGGCACTGCGCACGCGCCTCTTTGCTCCTGCCGTGAAGCACGACGCCGGAACCCCCGCCGCGCTCGCAGGCTAGTCCCCACCCCCTCCCGAGGATCAGCCGCTGGCGCGTCTGGTCCTCGGGGCCCTCGGGGGCGTGGGCCCTCCCAGCCCACTCGCCCCGTGCGTGGCGCCGGAGGTGCTGTTCAGGAATGGCAGATACTCTGGAACCACAAACACGGTAGGGGAGTTTCATGGCACGCAAAGATCTCAACAAGATGGGGACGGGGTCCGGTTTCGCCAGGCAGGCCGGGCCCGTAAACCCTGCCGTAAAAATGGCGGCCGGGGCGGCATTTGATGACAAGGGCCACCCGCGGCCCGCGGTGCACAACATGCTGCTCAAGGCCGTTGAAGTTCAACGCCCGCTGGTGCTGGCCAATCTACGCCGGTTGCGCAAACGCTATCCGCACGCCACCGCGTTCGAGTTGAGCCAGCGGCTGGAGCGGGATTTCCTTTCCGGCATGGGGACCGGCGGTGCGGCCATTGGGGCCACGGCCATCATTCCCGGTGTTGGCACCGTGGCTGCGCTGGGCATTTCAGCGGCAGCCACCGTGGTCTTCCTGGAAGCCACGGCATTGTATGCACAGTCGATTGCCGAACTGCATGGCGTGCGGCTGCAGAATCCTGAGGCTGCCCAGATCACGGTCATGGCGATTATTCTCGGCGACGAGGGCCAGGCCATGCTTCAGGGTTTGACCGGACACGCCCTTGGCACCGGCAAGAATCCCATGCAGGCGTGGGGCAAAAGCGTCAGCAAGAGCGTTCCGTTGACCGCAATCAGAAGCGTTCTGGCACCCATGCAGAAACGTTTCCTGAAGAAGATGGCCGTCCGGGGCAGTGCCTCCGTAGTGGGCAAAGCATTGCCGTTTGGCATTGGGGCGGCTGTTGGTGGAGTCGGCAATTACATGATGGGCCGGGCAGTTGTTGCCTCGGCAAAACGCGCCTTCGGGCCTCCTCCCATGGACATTCCGGCACCATTGTTGGCGGAATTGGAAACGACCGCCAAGGAACCTAAAGCCCCGAAGCCGCCCAAGGCGCTCAAACCCGGCAAATCTGGCAGGGCCGGCAAACCTGGCAAGGAGCCGAAAGCTCTCAAGACCCCGAAGCTGCCGAAGGGCAGCCGCCGGCGCCTGCCGCCAATCCCGCCCGGCCCAAACAGCTAAACCGATCCCACGGCTTGCTGCCGAATTGATTTCCACCACAGCTTGCTGCCGATGCCGGTCGAACCGCAGGGGTGAGCCCGGAGGATCGGGGACGAAGGCGCCCGGTCCAGCGGCCTCCAGCTACCCGAAGATCAGTGAGGCGAGCGTGAAGATTGCCAAGCCGGCCAAGGAGCCAACGACAGTGCCGTTGATGCGGATGAACTGCAGGTCCTTGCCCACTTGAAGCTCGATCTTCTGGCTGGTTTCCTCGGCATCCCAACGCTCCACCGTGTCCGTGATGAGCGAGGTGATCTCGTGCTTGTACGTGCCCACGAGGTACGCGGCGGCGTCGGAAATCCACTTGTTGGCCTTGCCCGCAAGCTCCTCATCGGAGACGAGCCGGGCGCCGAATTCCTGCACGGCTGAGGTGAACTTGAGGCGCAGCTCCGAGTTGGGGTCCTCGACCGCGACGTTCAGGGCGGACTTGATGGTTTCCCAGGCACGGCCAGCGAGTTCCCGCACCTCGGGATCGCCCAGGACTTGGGCCTTGATGCCTTCGGCCTTGGCGATCATGGCCGGATCGTGCTGGAGTTCCTGCGCGAGCTGCTTCAGGTAGTCATCCAGCTGCTGGCGCAGCTCGTGGTGCGGATCGTCCTGGACGGCGCGGGCAAATTTGTAGATTTCAGTGTAGATCTTGTCTCCCACCAGCCCATCCACAAATTGCGGCACCCAGCTTGGCGAACGGTCCGAAACCAGTCCGCTGATGGTGGTGTGGTTGGCCTGAATCCAGGTCGTTGAGCGGTCAACCAGCAGATCAACGAGTGCGTGGTGGTGACCCTCGGCAAAGATCCGTTCGGCCAGCTTGCCCACGGGCGGGCCCCACGGGGGTTCCAGCACGTGTTTGCGCACCATGGACTCGATGACGTCCTTGACGTCGTCGTCCTTCAACACGGCAATGGCCCCACGCAAGGCGGCGGCCCCTTCTGTGGCCACCCGCTGGGCGCTTTCGGGCTTGGCGAGCCACGCTCCCACCTTCTGGGCGATCTGTGTGCTGGCCAGTTTCGTCGACACCACTTCTTCAGACAGAAAGTTGGTTTCCACGAATTCCGCCAGCGACTCCCCGATCTCGTCCTTGCGGTTGGGGATGATGGCCGTGTGCGGGATTTTGATGCCCATGGGGTAACGGAACAGGGCCGTGACGGCGAACCAGTCGGCCAGCGCGCCCACCATGCCGCCTTCGGCCGCGGCCCGGACGTAAGCCAGCCACGGGTAGCGATATTCCAGGGCGAAGGCGAAGCAGAAAACAACCGCCATGAACAGCAGCAACCCCAAGGCGATGTTCTTCATGCGCCGCAGTGCCGCTGCCTTGGCAATGTCCGGGTGGGGAGGGACGCCGGTCGGGTCAAGCAGTTGTGTTGAAGCCATGCAGTAAGCGTAGCGTGAGGGCATGACAGCCAAGATCTTCGCCCACCGCGGATCCAGTGCCGCCCACGCAGAACACACCCGCGCAGCCTATTTACAGGCCCTGTCCGACGGCGCCGACGGAGTTGAGTGCGACCTTCACCTCACTGCCGACGGCGCCCTGGTGCTCCTTCACGACGAGGACATCCGCCGCACCTCCAACAGCTCCGGCGCCGTCGCGGACATGACGCTCGCCCAATTGCGCGCGCTCGACTTCAGCTCGTGGCACGGGACCGCGATCCCGCCCGGGTTTGGCGCCACGGCCCAGCAGCTGCTGACCCTGCCCGAGCTTCTGGACATTCTTGCCGGTGCCGGGCGCCCCATCGAGCTGGCGATTGAATTCAAGTACGGGGACCGCTTCGATCCGGTCCTCGTTGAGGCAACCTTGGAAACCTTGCGCAGCCGGGGATGGGACCCGGAGACGTCCAGGCTGGGCAACATTGACGTCTCCTTCATGTCTTTTCACCCCGCGGCCGTCCTCTTTCTGGCGCCGCAGGTACAGCCCGGCAAGCTGTGCCAGCTGCTGGAAATTGTTGGTCCGGAGGACACCCTGCAGCAGCAGCGCCGCCAGTTGGTGGACGACGGCGTCGCCCGCCTCGCCGGTCCCGGCGTCGAGTACCTGCGGGCGAACTTAGCGGACGCCGTCCGGTG
The DNA here is from genome assembly GCA_038199275.1 of Actinomycetales bacterium. Taxonomy (GTDB): domain Bacteria; phylum Actinomycetota; class Actinomycetes; order Actinomycetales; family Micrococcaceae; genus Specibacter. Next base: position 26,180 of record JBBPZC010000170.1, on the reverse strand, counting down.
GCTGGCAGCGGGCCGCACCCTGCGGGTGTGGACGGTGGACACGGCCGATGACCTGGCATTTACCTTGGCCGCAGGCGTCACCGAACTGACCACCAACACGCCCCGCGAACTCAGGGACATGCTGGCCCGACTTTCCTGAGCGTGGGCGCCGGCAGTGCCAGTCCTTGGCGCCATGGCCCTGCCATGTGGTTGCATGGGACTATGGCATCGCGAATAGAAGACTATGCACTCCTTTCCGATCTGCACACTGGCGCCTTGATTGGCCGGGACGGGAGCATTGATTGGCTGTGCTTCCCCCGCTTCGACTCGCCAGCTGTGTTCACGGCCCTGCTGGGCACCAGCGACCACGGCCGCTGGCTCATGACACCGAGTCATGAGAAGGCGAGGGTGAAGCACCGCTCGTATGTGGGCCGGACCTTTGTGCTGGAAACGCTGTGGAGCACGCCGGACGGCACCGCCAAAATCACGGATTTCATGCCCGTGGGAGACCGGAGGGCTTCGATTGTGCGCCGCATCGACGGCATTACCGGCCATGTTGACTTCACCCAGCAGATCACCATGCGTCCAGGCTATGGCAAGGTGCTTCCGTGGGTCCGCCGTGTTACCGAGGAGGACGGATCCGAGGCCATTGTGGCCGTGGCCGGGCCGGATGCGCTGGTGCTTCGAGGGGACGAGCTGCCGCACGCCGTCGATCGCCAACACAGTGGAACGTTCACGGTCGCGGCCGGGGGACGGGTGGAGCAGGAACTGATCTGGTATCCGTCCTACCGTCCCGTCCCGCCGCCCATTGACGTTGACCGGGCGCTGAAGGAAACCGAGAGCTACTGGGTCCAGTGGGCGGACCGTTTCAATCAGGACGGGAAATACGCTTCCATTGTTGAGCGCTCCCTGCTGGTGCTGCGTGCGCTGACGCACGAGGACACGGGTGGGATTGTGGCGGCCCCGACCACGTCGCTGCCGGAGGATTTTGGTGGCACCCGGAACTGGGACTATCGGTTTTGCTGGTTGCGCGACGCCGCCCTGACACTGGAGGCAATGCTCACCCACGGCTACGCCGACGAGGCGTTGAAATGGCGAGACTGGCTGCTGCGCGCAGTGGCCGGGGATCCGGAAGATCTGCAGATCATGTATGGGCTCGGTGGTGAACGCGATCTGAGCGAGGTCGAGCTGGCACACTTGCCAGGATATGAGGGAGCACTGCCCGTGCGGGTGGGCAACGGGGCTGTCTGCCAGTACCAGGCCGACGTTGTCGGCGAGGTGCTGGTGGCTCTGGAGAAGCTGCGTCTGGGCGGTGGACATGAGGACCACTTCTCCTGGCCTTTGCAGCAGGCCATGATGGGTTTCGTGGAGAAACATCTGGGCGCCAAAGACCATGGAATCTGGGAAATGCGTGGAGATCAGCTGTATTTCACGCATTCCCGAGTCATGATGTGGGCCGCCTTCGACTGTGGTGTGCGGGCCGTCCGTGACCATGGCCTGCCAGGACCCGTTGAGCGGTGGGAACAACTGCGCGATGCGCTGCGGACCGAAATCATGGAATTCGGGTTCGACAAGGACTTGAATACCTTCACGCAGACTTACGGTGGGACGGCGACGGACGCTTCGCTGCTGGTCATTCCCCAGGTGGGGTTTGTTCCCTACAACTCGCCGGAGATGCTGGGTACTGTGGACGCGCTGGAAAAGGAACTGCTTGATGAGCACGGCCTGATCCTGCGCTACCAGACCGCTCGCGGGCTCGATGGGTTGGCACCGGGCGAACATCCATTCCTGGCCTGTTCGTTCTGGCTCGTGGAGCAGTACGCGCACACGGGACGGCGCAAAGATGCCATGGCACTGATGGACAAGCTGGTGGGTTTGGCCAACGAAGTGGGCCTGCTCAGCGAGGAATACGACATGGAACAGGGCAGGATGGCAGGGAACTTCCCGCAGGCCTTCTCACACCTGGCATTGGTCCGGGCCGCTGATGCACTGCACGGCACCGAACACCTGAGCCTGTCCGCTGAGCCGATGGACACGCACGCCATGCCCGTCTTCGTTCCGGAATGAGGCGTTCCTTGGTGAGACGTGCCGCAGTAACGGGTGTGCTCAAAAGCTGTTACCCGTGAAACCATAAGCTCATGAAGCTCAGGGACTCACCGGCCGCCAAAATCGGTGCCTCAATTGCCATCGCCACGGGCCTGTACGGGGTGTCCTTCGGTGCGTTGTCGGTGGCCTCGGGGCTGAACTTTTGGCAGACGATGGTGCTGAGCCTGCTGCTGTTTAGTGGCGGCTCCCAATTCGCGTTTATTGGTGTGGTGGCCGCCGGCGGCACGGGCATTGCCGCCATGAGCGCCTCGGCGTTGCTGGGGATTCGCAACGGTGTCTACGGCATGCAACTCAACGCCCTGCTGCGGCCCACCGGGTGGCGCCGTTTCGCCGCCGCCCATGTGACGATCGATGAATCGACGGCCACGGCCACCGGCCAGCTTGATCCTGCCGAGCAAAGGCGGGGCTTCTGGGTCGCCGGCGTGGGTATATTCCTGCTCTGGAATATTATGACGGCCGTGGGCGCTGTACTCGGCGACGCCATGGGAGACCCCAAACAGTGGGGTCTCGACGGTGCCGCCGTGGCCGCTTTTCTGGGACTGCTTTGGCCTCGTATCAAGGCATTCCAGCCAGCCGCCATCGCCGTGGTCTGCGCCGTCGTGACACTGATTGCTGTCCCGTTTGTCCCGCCGGGTGTGCCCATTTTGGTGGCGGCGCTCGTCGCCGGACTGATCGGCTGGTTCCGCAATGGTGGCACCCCCGACCACGCGCGCGGCCATGTGAATGACGGCATGGAGCCGGATATCGATCCTTACGGAACCCCAAAAGAAGAGTCAGGAAATCTCACGCCATGAACATGTGGACCTGGGTGCTGGTGGCAGCCGTGATTGGATTTCTGACGAAGTTGGTGGGCTATCTGGTCCCTGCGAAGGTGCTCGCCAACCCGAGAATGAGCCGCGTTGCCGGGACCCTCACCATTGGTCTGCTGGCGTCGTTGACGGTGGTAAACGCTGCAGCGAGTGGCACCAGTGTCGTGATTGATGCCCGCATTGGCGCATTGTTCGCCGCCGCAATTGCGCTCTGGCTCAAGGCCCCGTTTTTGGTGGTGGTCATCGTCGGCGCGGCAGCCGCCGCCGGACTGCGCCTGATCGGATGGCCATAATGGGAGAAGCAGAATACATTTCAATGACTCTAGGAGATAACCCCATGATTGTGGCATTTTCAGTGGCCCCCAGCGGCACCCCGCTCAACGACCCTGCCGGAACGGGGGACGACGCTTCCGTGCACACCGCTGTGGCCGCGGCAGTGAAGGTGGTGCGTGAGTCCGGCCTGCCCAACCGCACCAGTTCCATGTTCACCGAAATTGAGGGTGAATGGGACGAGGTCATGGACGTGGTGAAGCGCGCGACGGAGGCCGTGGGCCGCTACGGTTCACGGGTCTCGCTGGTGCTCAAAGCGGACATCCGGCCCGGGCACACCGGCGAGCTCGAGGGCAAGGTGGCCCGGCTGGAAGGTGCGCTGGGCTCTCTGGCTGAGTGAACGGGGAAGCTGCCGGTGAACTGCGCGTGGTGTTCTGACCATGGCGGCGATGGAACTGGCCGTGCCGTTTCTGGCGACGCTGCTACCGGCACGAAACGGTAGCTCGAGGTGCTGGAGGCGTGATCCGCCTTGGGGCGGCCCTGTTGCCCCCGGCGCTTCGGGCCTACGCTGAAGGCATGGTTGAGCATATGCGCCAGCCCGGCTGGGCTGAAGTGGAAGATTTCCTGAGCAACACCTTGGTGCGTGGCGGGCCCGGCATGGACGCCGTGATTGAGAGCATCAGCGCCACCGGGATGCCGCACATTGAGGTGGCACCAACGGCGGGGAAGCTGCTGATGCTGCTGGCCCGGATCAAGGGCGCCCGGCGGGTCCTGGAGATTGGCACGCTGGCCGGCTTCAGCACCATCTGGCTGGCCCGCGGCCTTCCCGACGACGGGCACATCACCACCTGCGAATTCCGTCCCGAGCACGCGGCGGTGGCGCAACGAAACATCGACGCCGCCGGCTTCGGTGCCATGGTGGAGATTCGCGTGGGGCCCGCCCTGGACACCCTGCCCACGCTGGCCGGAGCCGAGCCCTTCGATTTCGTGTTCATTGACGCCGACAAACCCAACAACACCGAATACCTGAAATGGGCGCTCAAGCTGACCCGGCCCGGCAGCGTCATCGTCATGGACAACGTGATTTGGGAAGGCACCATTCTGGACCCCGGCGCCGACCCGGATGCGGGCTTTATCCGTGGTGCGTTGGAATTCATGGGCGCCAGTGAGGAGCTGGAGGCGACCGCGATCCAAACGGTTGGCTCCAAGGGCTGGGACGGCTTCGCAATCGCGGTGGTGCGTTAAGCGCGTCCGCAATCGCGGTGGTGCGTTAACACGGATGTGGCATCGCGGCCGTGCGTTATCAAACACCGTCAACCGTGCCGCCGTCGTGCTGGTCTAGGCTTGGACGGTGACTGATCAACTTCGCCGTACACTCCCGCGCCCGGTTCTCCGCGGTTCTGCGGGCCGCCCCGTGGAAGGCCGCTGATGGGCCGCAAACGTGCCCCCAAGAATGTGCCTGTGGAGCCCGAAACATCCGCTGATGGCCCAGTGGCAGGAATTTTCCGGACCGACACCGGTACAGCGGAGCTGATTCCCGACGGCGACAACCCCAACGGGTGGCTGCTGATGCTCAACGGGGTGCAAAGTTCCCATGTTGACCTTGCCGACCCGCTGCGCCTGGACTTTGAATACATGCGCTGGATCATGGCCCTGGTGCAGGACCGCTGGCCTGCCACGGAGAAGCTGCGCACGCTCAGCTTGGGCGGCGCCGCCTGCTCCATGCCGCGCTACCTTGTGGCCGCCTACCCGAACTCCCGCAATGTGGTGGTGGAAATTGACAGCAAGTTGGCCGACTACGTCCGCGGCTGGTTTGATCTGCCCCGGGCACCGCTCATGAAGATCCGGGTGGGGGAGGCGCGGGAGGTCACCGAATCGCTCACGGAATCCAGCCGGGACCTGATCATCCGGGACGTCTTTGCCGGCGCCAAGACGCCGTTCCCCTTGACTACCGCCGAGTTCACAGCCGCCGCCAAGAAGGTTCTTATTCCCGGCGGCGTATATGTTGTTAACTGCGGGGATTCGCCCGCCCTGGCGGTTGCCCGACGCGAAGCTTCCACCATTGCTGCCGCGTTCAAGCACACTGCGATCATCGCAGACCCGCCCATGTTGAAGGGGCGGCGCTCGGGCAACGTCATCATTGCCGGCAGCGATGCGCCGCTCGGCGACGGTGCGGGGCTGCCACGGATACTGCTCGGCGGAGCCATGCCCGCGCAATTGTGGGACGACGGCAAGGTCCGCCAGTTTGGGCGCAGCGCCGTGGTACTCACGGACGCCGAATCCGAGTAGCTGCCGCAGGCCGGCGGTGAGGCTTCTTAGGGGGCCCGCGTCTCGTCCGCTGCCTGGGCAACCACCGCGGCAGGCGCGGTTTCATCGAGAAGGTCGGGCCGGCGTCGTCCGTCCCCCCGGACCCACAGCTTGAACGCAGCGCTCAACAGCACCAGCCAGATCGCGCCAACATACAAGGCCACCCGCGTGTCCGGGTAGACGCCCAGCAGCACGATGATGCCGAGCATGAACACGCCGGTCAGGATTGAGGCGAGCGGCCAAAACGGGACCGGGAAGGCGGACGGGGCCAGGTGGTTGCGGGCAATTTCGCGTTTCAGGGCCACGTGCGAGGCGAGGATCATGATCCACACCCACACCGTGGCGAAGGTGGCGATGGAGGCGATCAGCAAGAACACATCCTCGGGGATGGTCGCGTTCAACACCACGCCCACCAGCAGCACGGCGGTCATCATGATGACCGTCATCCACGGCACGCCACGTTTGGAAACCCGGCCAAAGGAGGCGGGCGCATGGCCTTGCTGGGACAGGCCGAACAAGACGCGGCCGGCGCCGAAAATATCGGAGTTGATGGCTGAAAGCGCGGCCGTGATGACCACAGCATTGAGGATGTGGGCCGCGAGGGGGATGCCCAACGAGTCAAAAATCTGCACGAACGGGCTGGTCTCGCCGGTGATTTCATTCCACGGCACCAGGGACATGACCACGCCCAGGGTCAGTACGTAGAACAGCAGAATGCGCAGGGGTACGGTGTTCACGGCGGCCGGGATGGACTTGCCGGGGTCCTTGGCTTCTCCGGCCGTCACGCCAATGGTTTCAATGCCGCCAAAGGCAAACATGACGACGGCGAACGCGGCCAGCAGCCCCACCCAACCGTTCGGCAGGAAACCGCCATTGTTCACCAGGTTGCCCAGACCGGAGGCGGCGTGCGCGCCCTCCATTTGGAAGCCGAAGGCGATGATTGCGGCGCCGCCGGCGATCATGGCGATGATGGCCGAAACCTTGATCAAGGTGAACCAGAACTCCAGCTCCCCGAACACCTTCACGCTGAGCAGGTTGATGGCGGCGAGGAAGAAGATGATGGCCAGAATCCAGATCCAACGCGGGACGTCTTGGAACCAGAAACCCATGTAGATGCTGAAGGCGGTGACGTCGGCAATGGCAACGATGGCCATTTCAAACACATAGGTCCAGCCGGTGATGAATCCGGCAAGAGGGCCAAGGTAGCGGCTGGCGTACTGGCCGAAAGAACCGGAGACGGGATGCCGCACGGCGAGTTCGCCCAGTGCGCGCATGACCATGAAGACCGCAGCGCCGGCAATGATGTACGCCAGCAGAACCGCGGGACCCGCCTTTTGGATGGCGCTTGAGGAGCCGTAGAACAAGCCGGTGCCAATGGCCGAACCGAGTGCCATGAATCGAATGTGGCGGGCGTTCAGGCCGCGGGTCAGGATGGATCCCTTGGAGTTCATGCGTGAGCTTTCTAACACGGTGCGCCGGACCGATGGCGATAGTTTGTGGTGCGAATGCGGTGATGGCGGTCACCAAATGAGCCGAATCCGGGGGAAAAGCGCCGAATGTGACCCAAGAATCTGGGATTTCAGACTGCAGTATTCTATATTGTGCAACGACGGATGGCGATTTGAGCCGAAGATGAGGAAGCCATGACAACCACCGAGCGCAAACCCTCCAAGCACCAACCCGCCAAGCACCAACCCTCCAAGCACCAACCCTCCAAGCACCAACCCTCCAAGGTGCCCGCCGCGGAGAACACCCTTCGAATTCTTAAGCTGCTTTCCTCCAAACGCGGACCGTTGGCTGCCTCCACCATCGCCACCTCCTTGGACCTGCCCCGCTCCAGCGTTTACCACCTGCTGGGTGTAATGGAGCAGAGTGGTTTTGTCATGCATCTGCACGAGGAGCAGCGCTATGGTCTGGGCGTTGCCGCCTTTGAACTCAGCAGTGCCTACTCGCGTCAGGAGCCGCTGTCCCGGCTGGGCCGGCCGCTGCTCGCGTCACTCGTGGACAAAATCGGTGAAAGCGCCCACCTGGCCGTGTTGCACGGGCGCGACGTGCTGTACATCGTGGAGGAGCGGGCCAAAAACCGCCCTTCCCTGGTGACCGACGTCGGTGTGCGGCTGCCCAGCCACCTCACCGCCAGCGGCCGGGCCATTTTGGCAGCACTGCCCAAGTCCCAGGTGCGGGCGCTCTACCCAAATGCGGCGGCCTTCAGCTCGCTCACGGAAGTACCCGATCCGATCTCCAAGTACTCCGCACTCTCGGCGCACCTAGACCAGGTGCGAATCCGTGGCTATTCAACGGAGAACGGTGAGATCTCCAGCGGCTTTGGCTCGGTTGCCGCTGCTGTCACCGACCACCTTGGCTGGCCCGTGGCCGCCGTGGCTGTGACGTTCCTGGAGGAAAAAGTCCCGGCCGAGAAGTGGCCGGAGCTGGCTACCCGGGTCACCAAGGTTGCCGGGGAACTCTCAACCAGGATTTACGGCCGCCGCGACGGGTGATTCGGTCCCGCGCCACGATTCGCGCGTAGCCTCGCCGCACGTCGCCCCGCCTCGCCGCACCGCACACCGCGCACCGCGCGGGCCAGTGCTTCGTGCGTTCGCTCCGCATGCCGAACTTCGCTCCGTGAGCAGCGGCCCACACATCATTTCTGCATGTCCGGGATCCCGGACAGCGTGCCTTGAAAGGCGCAGATTTCCGCGCGGGTAAGCGCCATAGTGGAAGGTAAGAACGCTGCGCAACCTAAGGAATCATCATGACCGTCCCCGCCAAAGAAGTCACCCTCAACTCCTCCGGGGCAACCCCCGAGGACGTCATCGCCGTGGCCCGCCACAATGCACGGGTGGTGCTGAGCGGGGAGGCGCTGGCCGGCGTCGAACGTGTCCGGGCGCATGTGGAAAAGCTGGCCCACTCCGAGATCCCGGCCTACGGCATCTCCACCGGATTTGGCGCGCTGGCCAACCGCCACATCCCGGAGGACATGCGCACGCAGCTGCAGAAGTCGCTCATCCGCTCACATTCCGCCGGCATGGGCCCGGCGGTGGAGCGCGAGGTGGTGCGGGCGCTGATGTTCCTGCGTGCCAAGACCCTGGCCAGCGGACGGACCGGTGTGCGCCCCGTGGTGGTACAAACCATGGTGGACGTGCTCAACGCCGGCATCACTCCCGTGGTCCGCGAATTCGGTTCGCTCGGCTGCTCGGGCGATCTCGCCCCGCTCTCGCACTGCGCACTGGTGCTCATGGGCGAAGGCGAAGCTGCCGGGCCGGACGGCACGCACTTCGGAGGCAAAGGTGAGCGCCCCGTCTCCGAATTGCTCGCCGAGGCCGGCATCACGCCGGTGGAACTCGCCGAGAAGGAGGGGCTGGCGCTCGTGAACGGCACCGACGGCATGCTGGGCATGCTGCTCATGGCGATCGCCGACCTTCGCCTGCTGCTCACCACGGCCGACATCACTGCCGCGCTCAGCGTCGAGGGCCTGCTGGGCACCGACCAGGTGTTCCTGCCCGAGCTGCACATGGAGCTGCGCCCGCACCCGGGCCAGGCGTTGAGTGCCGAGAACATGCTGCGCGTGCTCGCCAACTCGCCCATCGTGGCCTCGCACCGGGTGGGCGATTCCCGCGTCCAGGACGCGTATTCGCTGCGCTGCGCCCCGCAGGTGGCCGGCGCGGCCCGCGACACCGTGGACCACGCGCTCATGGTCGCCACGCGCGAACTGGCCGCCGCCATTGACAACCCCGTCGTCCTGCCCGACGGCCGCGTCTCCTCCAATGGCAACTTCCACGGCGCCCCGGTGGCGTATGTGTTGGACTTTTTGGCCATCGTGTCCGCGGACGTCGCCTCCATCGCCGAGCGCCGCACCGACCGCATGCTCGACCCCGCCCGCTCGCACGGCCTGCCCGCGTTTCTTGCCGGGGACCCCGGCGTTGACTCGGGCCTGATGATCGCCCAGTACACGCAGGCCGGACTCGTCTCCGATGCCAAGCGTCTTGCCGTCCCCGCGTCCGTGGACTCCATCCCCAGCTCCGCCATGCAGGAGGACCACGTCTCCATGGGCTGGCACGCCGCCCGCAAGCTGCGCAAGTCCGTGGAGAACCTGCGCCGCGTCCTCGCCATCGAGCTGGTCACCGCCACCCGCGCCATTGACATGCGCACTTCCATGTCCGACGGCGTACTGGTCCCTGGCCCTGCCGGCGCCGCCGTGCTGGAGGTGCTTCGGGAGACGGTGCAAGGCCCCGGTTCAGACCGGTTCCTGTCCCCGGAACTCGAGGAAGCTGACCGCCTGGTGGGTTCCGGCGCCATTCGTGTGGCCGCGGAGAAGGCCACCGGCCCGCTGAACTGATCCCCACCTGCGCCCCAAGTGAAGCGGCTGGCGCGTCTTCACTTGGGGCCGCTCGCAGGCGTGGGCCCGCCGCGCCTTCTCGTTCGATGGTGCTGCGAGTCAGTCTGCCCCGAGGACTGCGTCGAGCAGTCCCGGGAAGCGCAGCTTCAGGTCCTCGGTGCGGAGGCTGTTGAGAATCTTCGTTCCCCGGTACTGCTGGGAGATCACGCCGGCTTCGCGCAGCACGCGGAAGTGGTGGGTTGAGGTGGACTTGCTCACGGGAAGTTCAAAGGCGATGCAGGCCTGGTCATCGTGACCGCTGGCCAACTGCGCCACAATGGTGCGGCGGACGGGGTCGGCCAAGGCGGAGAGGATGGTGTCCAGACTCATCTGGCCGGGCGTTGGGTGCTCGAGGCTGCGCGCGGGTCCCATGGCTTATTGCTCTTCTCGACGGACGGTTTGCTTGTACGAGTTTCATCATACTACGATGATTCTCGTACTAACTACTACGATGACCCTCGTACTAAAAATCTGACGCGCAAACTTTGGGAGATCCCCGCATGACTGAGCTGTTCGAACCCCTGACCGTCCGTGGAACCACCATCCCCAACCGTGTATGGATGTCCCCAATGTGCACGTATTCGGCAGTCTCGGAAGGCACTGACGTCGGTGCGCCAAATGATTTCCACTTGGCCCACTACGCGGCTCGTGCCGCCGGCGGAGTGGGGTTGGCCGTGGTTGAGGCCACCGGAGTGATGCCGGAAGGCCGCATTTCTCCCTATGATCTTGGCTTGTGGGATGACGCGCAGGTTCCCGCCCACCGCCGGCTGGCCGCTGCCATTGCCGACGCCGGGGCATTGCCCGGTATTCAGCTGGCCCACGCCGGTCGAAAGGCATCCATGGAGCGGCCGTGGCTCGGCGGCGAGCCTGTACCCGTGGCTGAAGGCGGCTGGCCGGTTGTTGGACCCAGTGCCGTTGCATTCCCCGGATATCCGGAGCCTTCCGCCATGAGCTTGGAGGAAATCGCTGCCGTTATTGGTGCTTGGGCGGACGCAGCCCGCCGCGCACTGGAAGCCGGCTACGAGGTGGTTGAAATCCATGCTGCCCACGGTTACCTGCTCCACTCCTTCCTTTCCCCGTTGAGCAACACCCGCACGGACAACTACGGTGGCAGCCTGGAAAATCGCAGCCGGATCGTCCTTGACGTGATCGACGCCGTTCGGCGTATTTGGCCCGAGGACAAGCCCGTGTTCCTCCGGATCTCTTCCACCGATTGGGTATCCGAGAACCCTGAGGATGGCAGGGAAGCGTGGACGTTGGAGGATTCGATTGTGCTCTCACGCTGGGCCGGTCAGCATGGGGCCGACCTGATCGATGCGTCTTCAGGCGCTCTGGTCCCGGCCAGTATCCCGCACCGTGAGGACTACCAAACGTTCAACGCCGCGCAACTGAAGGCCAGCGGCGGAACTTTGGTGGCCGCCGTCGGGCGCATCACCGATCCTGCTGCGGCCAGCGAGCTGCTCAGCAGTGGCTGCGCCGACGCCGTCTTCATTGGGCGTGCCTTGCTGCGCGACGCCTCATGGGCCAACAATGCAGCCGCCGTTCTGGGTGCCAAGGGGCGTTTCATCCACCAATACGATTACGCCGTCTGAGCCGTTCAGGTCGCTGCATGTGTATGCGCGTCCAGGGCCGTAAAAATCACTTGTAGTTGCTCCGGGCGCGGTGTTTAATGTTTGGTACGTTGAAATTCAAACGTATATTCGAATGGACCCCTCCGTGAAACTTCTCCACCTCACCATGCGCCACGCCAAACCGTATTCGGCATGGATCGTGGCAGTGCTTGTTCTGCAGCTCATCTCAACCATCGCGGCGCTCTATTTGCCCAGTCTGAATGCCCAAATCATTGACCAGGGCATTTCCAAGGGCGACACCGACTTCATCTGGTCCACCGGCATCACCATGATCGTGGTGTGCTTTGTGCAGGTCATTGCAGCGATCGGCGGCATTTACTTTGGCGCCCGCACCGCCATGGCCATTGGCCGCGACCTGCGCCGCGAGGTGTACTACCGCGTCAATGCACTCGGCGCGTTGGATGTGAGCCGCTTCGGCACCGCCACGTTGATCACGCGCAACACCAACGACGTCCAGCAGGTTCAGATGTTGGTGCTCATGGCGCTGAACTTCATGGTGTCCACGCCCATCATGTGCATTGGCGGGATCGTCATGGCGCTGCGCGAAGACGTGGGGCTGTCCTGGCTGCTGTGGGTGTCCGTGCCGTTGCTGTTCATTGTGGTGGGCTTCCTGGTGGTCAAGCTGCTGCCGCTGTTCCGCGAGATGCAGGACCGGATCGACACCGTCAACGGCGTGCTGCGCGAGCAGATCACCGGCATCCGTGTCATCCGGGCCTTTGTCCGGGAGAAGTTTGAGGCCGAACGCTACCGCGAAGCCAACATGAACCTGACCCGGGTCTCGGTCCGGGTGGGCAACCTGTTTGTGCTCATGTTCCCGCTCATCATGATGATCCTGCACCTGGCCACCGCCGCCGTGCTGTGGTTTGGCGGGCACCGGGTCGACGCCGGCCAGATGCAGATCGGTTCACTCACCGCATTCCTGCAGTACCTGCTGCAAATCCTGGTGGCCGTGATGATGGGTGTGTTCATGGTCATGATGATCCCGCGCGCCGCCATTTCCGCGGAGCGCCTCGATGATGTGCTCACCGCAGAGCCGAGCCTCGCCGTACCCCCGGCCAGGGAGCTGCCGACAAGTCACGCCGTCGAATTTTCAGCGGTGTCCTTTGGGTATCCCGGTGCCGAACGTCCCGTGCTGAACAACGTGAGCTTCACTGCCGAGGCGGGAAAGACGACGGCGATTGTGGGCTCCACGGGGTCGGGCAAATCCACGTTGCTGAACCTCATACCGCGCCTCTTTGATCCGCAGGACGGCACCGTGCGCATTGGCGGGGTGGACGTCAGTGAACTCAGCCGCAAGCAGATGGCCGGCATGGTGGGCCTGGTCCCGCAGAAACCGTACCTGTTCTCCGGCACCGTGGCCTCCAACCTGAAGTTTGGCCGCCCGGACGCGGACGACGACGAGCTATGGGAAGCATTGCGCGTGGCCCAGGCCAAGGATTTTGTGGAAGAGAAACCCAAGCAGCTGGGCACGCCCATCGCCCAGGGCGGCACCAACGTCTCCGGCGGGCAGCGGCAGCGGTTGTGCATTGCACGGGCACTGGCAGCACGCCCGCGGATCTATCTCTTTGACGATTCGTTCTCGGCGCTCGATGTTGCCACCGACCAACGGCTGCGTGAATCACTGCACGGGGCCACCTCAGGAGCCACCGTGATCATCGTGGCCCAGCGGATCTCCACCATCAGGGAGGCCGATAGCATCATCGTGCTGGACGGCGGGGAAATTGTCGGCTCCGGCACCCACGACGAGCTGTTGGAAAGCAGTGAAACATACCGCGAAATTGTTCAATCCCAGCTGAGCATTGAAGGAGCGGCATGATGGCGCGCAAAGACAAAGCTGAGAAGACCACGCCGCAGGCAGCGGAGATCGAGGCCATTGAAGAGGAGCTGATCTCCGAGTACAAACCAGGCGAGACCGACGGGGACATGTTTGGTGGCGCGCCGGCCAAGAAGGCCGAGCACTTCTGGCCGTCGGTGAAGCGGCTTGTGGGGCTGCTGCGTCCCGAGCGCACCATGTTCTCTGTGGTCATTGCCCTCGTGGCGGCCTCCGTGGTGCTCACAGTCATCGCACCGAAGATCCTGGGCAAGGCCATGGACGTCATCTTCAACGGCGTCATTGGCTCGCAACTGCCGGCCGGCGTCCCGTTGTCAACGATCATTGCGGGCCTGCGCGCAGACGGCAACAACCAGATGGCGGACATGCTGGCCAAAACCAACCTGGTCCCCGGCGCGGGGATCGACTTCGTTGCGCTCAGCCGCTACATCGTGTTTGTGCTGGCCCTGTACATGGTGGCCTCCACGCTCATGTGGCTGCAGGGATACCTGCTCAACGCCCTGGTCATGCGCGTGGTGTTCCGCCTCCGCGAAGACATTGAGCGCAAACTGAACCGCATCCCACTCGGGTATTTCGACACCCGTCAACGAGGGGATTTGATGTCCCGGGTGACGAACGACGTCGACAATATCCAGGCCGCACTGCAACAGGCATTCTCACAGCTGGTGCAATCCGCACTGACCGTGATTGGCATTGGCGTCATGATGTTCATCGTCTCCTGGCAGTTGGCGCTGATCGCCTTGATCGCGCTGCCGCTGTCGGCCATCATTGCCGGCGTCATTGGCACGCGCTCGCAGAAACTCTTCGCGGCGCAGTGGAAGCACACCGGCTCACTCAACGGCCACATCGAGGAGACCTTCTCCGGCCTTGAGCTGGTTCGCGCCTACGGACGTGATGAGGAAATGCTGGCTGAGTTCGACGGCCGCAACGAGGAGCTTTTCAAGGCCTCCTTCGGTGCACAGTTTGTCTCCGGCATGATCATGCCGGCCATGCAGTTTGTCTCCTACCTCTCCTACGTCCTGGTCGCCGTGGTTGGTGGACTGCGTGTGGCCACGGGCCAGATGACATTGGGCGATGCCACGGCGTTCATCCAGTACTCGCGTGAGTTCTCCCAGCCCATCGGCGAGATGGCCGGCATTGCCAACATGATCCAGTCCGGTGTTGCATCGGCGGAGCGCACATTCGAGATTCTCGATGCCGAGGAGCAGGAAGCGGAGGAAGACTCCCAGCTGCTGGCCGAAACGAGCGACGGGCACGTGCGCTTTGAAAACGTCTCCTTCAGCTACTCGGAGGAGACCCCGCTGATCCGGGACGTGTCTTTCACGGTGGAGCCGGGCCAGACCGTCGCCATTGTGGGGCCCACCGGCGCCGGCAAGACCACCTTGGTGAACCTGGTGATGCGTTTCTACGAGCTCACTGGCGGGCGGATCATGCTCGACGGCGTGGACATCCGCGAGCTGTCCCGGGAGCAGGTGCGTTCCCAAGTTGGCATGGTTCTGCAGGACGCCTGGCTTTTTGAGGGAACCATCCGCGAGAATATCCGCTACGGCCGCTTGGATGCCACGGATGGGGAAGTGGTTGCGGCGGCAGAGGCCACCATGGTGGACAGGTTTGTCCGTCAGTTGCCGGACGGCTATGACACCGTGATCGACGCCGACGGCGGCACCGTTTCGGCAGGGGAGCGCCAGCTGCTCACGATCGCCCGTGCTTTCATCGCCAAACCGTCGCTGCTGATTCTGGATGAGGCCACCTCGTCCGTGGACACCCGCACCGAACTCCTGGTCCAGCACGCCATGGCAGCGTTGCGAACGGAGCGGACCTCGTTTGTCATCGCGCACCGGCTCTCCACCATCCGCGACGCCCACACCATCCTGGTCATGGAGGACGGTGACATTGTGGAACACGGCAACCACGAGGAACTGCTCAAACGGCAGGGCGCGTACTACAGCCTGTACATGACGCAGTTCCAGGGTGGCCACGAGCTCGAGGATGATGTGGCGGCGGAGGTCCACTAACGCAGGTGGCGGACCGGGATTTTTCCGGCGACCATCCGACTCCTCGGCCGCTGGCGGCCTGTGGGTCTCCTTTACGTCGCCTACAAAAAATCTCGGCTCCGCCACCCGTGCGCAACTCAACGGTTCTGCGGTGTCTCCCGGACCGAGGAAATCTTACTGCCCGCGAGGGAGGCTCCGCAGAACCGGGAGCTACCGCAAGAGGGCGTCGATCAGGCGGGCTGCGACCTTAGCGGTGCGATTGTCGATGTCGAACTCCGGGTTCAGCTCCGCCACATCGAAGTGGAACAGTTTCCCGCTCGCGGCGACCTGCCGGCACACGGCGGCAATGACCGGCAGTGGCACCCCGTACGCGGCCGGCGCGCTGACACCGGGCGCCGTGGCGGCAGGCAGCACGTCCAGATCGATCGTCAGGTACACAATGTCCACGGACTCCAGAAACGCCTCCACGAAACCGGCCGTACGTTCCGCCGAGCAGTCTTCGTCGAGCAGATATTTCACGTCGAGTTCGTGTGCCGTGTCGAACAGGACCCGTGTGTTGTTGGGTTCACTGATGCCGACGACGGCGTAATTGAGTTCCCGTGCTGCGGCGGCTTCGGCGCGGGCCATCTGCAGGAACGGTGTGCCGGAGCTGGGTGCCGGGGCCTCGCGAAGGTCAAAGTGTGCGTCCAGATTCAGCACTCCCAGCCGCGCGCCGTTCCGCACGGCCGCCGTGCCGGCCACGCCCAGATAGCTGGCGAATGCGGTTTCGTGCCCTCCGCCCAAGCCAACGGTGAGGTATCCGGCGTCGAGCATGGCAGTAAGGGCGGCACCGGCCCGTGCCTGGCCGTCTTCCAGAGCGTCCCCGGAAACCACCATGTCCCCGGCGTCGGTGATGCTGCGGGTGCCGTGGAAGGCGAGTGAGCCGAGTGCTGGGCGGATGGCGGCCGGGCCGAGCGCGGCGCCCGTGCGGCCGAAGTTCCGGGCCACTCCGGCATCGGAGCGGAACCCGAGCAGCGCAGCCGGCCCCGGCAGAGCGGCTCCCAGTGCCGGCGCGGCGGAGGTGGACACCGCCTGCCACCAACGGCGGTGGGCGGGGGCGTCGCCGTCGTTCCTTCCGGTCCAAGCGGTGGCGGGAACGTCAATGGCGAGCTGCGAAAAGTCCATGCCTCCAGCCAACCGCATGCGGCGCGGCGGCGCCAGCAACGCGCCGAAGCGGCCGTCTGCCATGACAGACACAGCCTTAAACAACTGTGTCGCAGCTGTTCCACCGAAAACCTTGAAAACGAAGGAAAACGGTCCAACAACTGCGACACAGGTTACGGGGAAGGCGGGGCGGGGCGGCTATCCGACGCCGAAGAGGGCTTCCACCGTGCCGATGCCGAAGAACAGCAGGAACGCCGCGGCAACAGCCCACATCAGGGGGTGGACTTCTTTGGCCCGGCCCTGGAACAGGCGGATCAGCACGAAGGCGATGAAGCCGGCGCCCAGACCGTTGGCGATGGAGTACGTGAACGGCATCAGGGTGAAGGTCAGGAACGCCGGAATGCCAATGCCCCAGTCGGACCAATCAATCTTGCCCACTTGGGAGACCATCATGAAACCAACCACAACCAGGGCTGGAGCCACGGCTTCGAAGGGGACCAACTTGATCAGCGGGGTGACGAACATGGCCAAAAGCAGCAGCACACCGGTGACGATCGAGGCCAGGCCCGTGCGGGCGCCCTCGCCGATGCCGGCGCCGGACTCCACATAGATCTGGTTGGAGGAGGCGGAAGCGCCACCGCCGGCAATTGCGCCGAAGGCGTCAACCAACAGAACCTTGTCGACGTCGGGGATGGTTCCGTCTTCGCGCATGGTGCCCGCCTCGGAAGCCAAACCAACCATGGTGCCCATGGCGTCAAAGAAGATGCTCAGCAGGATCACGAAGGCCAACAGGGCTGCCGCCAATACACCCAGCTTGCTGAATGCACCGAAGAGGCTCACCTGGCCGATGAGGGACAGGTCGGGCCAGGACCATTCGGAGAGCTGCGGGGAAACCAGCGACCAGCCCTGAGGGTTGTTCGCAACGCCGTCGAACGACGGACCAATGTGGAGTGTCATTTCAAGGATGTTGGCGAAGATCGTGGAGACCAAGATGCCGATCAGGATGGCTCCCTTGACCTTTCGGACCACCAGACCGATGGTCAGAACCAGGCCAACCACGAACACCAAGGTGGGCCAGCCCATGAGCTTGCCGTCAAAACCGAGGCCCACAGGGACCGTGGTGCCGGCAACGTCGGGGATGCGGCGCACGAAGCCGGCATTGACCAGGCCGATCAGTGCGATGAACATGCCAATGCCCACCACAATGGCTGTTTTCAGCCCGTCTGGAACGGCCTTGAACACGGCAGTTCGGAAGCCCGTGAGGACCAGGATGAACATGGTGATACCGGAGAGGACCACCAGGCCCATGACGTCGGGCCAGGTCAGGCCCGGGTTGGTGGCGACGGTGACGGCCACAAAGGCGTTGACGCCCAGACCGGTGGCCATGGCGAACGGGTGCTTTGCCCACGCGCCCATGAGGATGGTCAGAATACCTGCAACGAACGCCGTGACAGCGGCAACGCGTTCCAGGCCCAGCACTTCACCGGTGGAGTCAGCGCCACCCAGGATCAGCGGGTTCAGCACCACGATGTAGCTCATCGCGAAGAACGTGGCGAAACCGCCGCGGATTTCCCGCGAATAGTTTGAGCCACGCTCGGTGATCATGAAATATTTGTCGACCGCTGACAGCCTGACATCCGTTTTGGTAGCCATGTAGAAGAGCCCTCCGGGCAAAGTGTTATGAAATTAAGTTATTCGAGCAAAATACTAGCCGGTAATGGAAGGGCACCATAGAGCGCCTCCGGACTGTTTTTGCGCATCGATGATGTGTTACGCAACCAAGTTTCGGGCCGCCCACCCTCACCCCGGTGCCGGGATTCTCGGGGAATTCCCATGGTTGTGCGGTACCGTGAGGGGCCATCCTTCCCGCGATCAAAGGAAATTCTGCTGTGTTTTTTGCCGCAAGTCGACGACATGGTGAGACGAACGTGACATCGAAAAAGCATGTCCGAGGCGCCTTGGCGGGTGTATTGGCATTATTTTTGCTGTTCTTCGGCAGCGCCACAGCCGCGTTCGCCCACGATGCGCTCACAGGTACTTCCCCTGCCGATGGAGCCACTGTTGCCACGGCGCCGGACAAAATCGAGATCAGCATGAGCAACGTTCCGGCCGTCATTGGCTCGGAGGTACAGGTACTTGATGAATCGGGCACCAACTGGGCCACCGGCGGCGTGGAAGTGTTGGACCGGGTTGCCAGCCAGGCCGTCAAACCTGGTGCACCCGCAGGCAAGTACACCGTAAAGTGGCGTCTGGTTTCTTCCGACTCGCACCCCATTGAGGGTGATTTCAGCTTTACCGCAACAGCAGCCTCGACGGGAGGGGCAGCCGTGGTCGGTGCCGGTCCGGCCGTATCGGTCCAGCCCCAGCCGGAGGCTGCCCCGGAGACGGTCCAGGACAGCTCCTCGGTGCCGTGGAGCGTCATTGGCCTGGTTGGGGTTCTTGTCGGCGTGGTCGTGGCCATGGTGGTCGTCGCGCGCCGACGCCTCACCAAGGAAGACTAAACACGTCTCACGCAAAAAGACTGGGGCCCCTTGCCATTGGCAGGGGGCCCGAGTCTTTAACTAATGGTTTGCGGTGTGGATTAGGCCACCGCAACTGCCGAGCCCATTTCCCGGGCGGCCGCGCGTGCGGCAATTGATTGGCTGGCGCGCTTGGCCTGGTGGAGGATTTCATGCGTGGTGGGGAATTCCAGATCTCCCACCCCCACCAGATACAGGCCCAGTGCCTGCATGGTGGTGCGCAGATCTGTGGCCGTGGTGACCCCTACGCTGTGCAGGACCCGGCGGAGTTGGCTGAGTGCGCCGCGGGTAAAGACCACGCTGTGCGCGTTGAGGATGCCCTGGGCTGTGTGGACCCGCCATTGCTGGCTGTTGGGCATCGGATGTTGTGTGCGAGTCAGATCCAGGGCGCGGGTTTCGGGGCGGATATCCAGTTCGTGGCGGCGTGCATAGTGTTCCAGCAGTCGCACTATCTCGCTGCGTTCGTTCAGGGCTTCCAGATTGATGCCACCGGTAGTGGGCTGAAGAGGTGAGGACTGCTTCGATGGGCAGGAACCGTCCACCACGATAGCCTCGATGCCCTGCCGGTTGAGTTCGGCAGCAACGGCCAGGGCGGAAAAACCCGAACCAATGACAATGGTGGTCGTCTGCTCTGACACCGGCGGCGCAGACGCCCGGGCAGGGGCAGTAGACGGCGCAGCAATCATGGCAAAAGCCTCCTCGAACGGTGGGAGAACAGGTGGTTGGTGCGGCCGGGAGCCTGACTGCACGGTGGTCCGGGTCAAAGGAGCACCCGGTCCAAATAGGCGTTCTTGAACACTCTTTTGGGATCGAGAACATCTCGAACCTTACAGAATTTTTCGAGCTCTGGGTAGAGGCCGAGAAAGTCCTTCGATTGGAGAAAATGCCACTTGCCCCAATGGGGGCGTCCACCATGCGCGAGGAAGATTTCCTCGGCCGCTTTGAAGTACTCGAAAGGCTCCGACTTTATGTGCTGGTGGATGGCGATGTAGCCACTGTCACGGTTGTTGGCGGTGGAGAGCGCAATGCTGTCCGCGGCGGCGCTGCGGACCTCCACGGGAAAGGAAATGTGGAATCCGCGCCGCTGAATCATGGCCTCAATTTTCCGCAGGACTTCGGGGATCTGCTCCAGCGGCAGTGCGTATTCCATTTCCCGAAAGCGCACCGTACGGGTGGTGGCAAACACCTTGTGGGAAGCATCGCCAAATTCGCGGTTGCCGGTCAAGTGCGAAGCCGCACGATTGACGCGGGGGATGGTGTGGGGCAGTTTGCCGGTGATGTTGCACAGGACCGAGAACAAGGCATTGGAAACGAGGAGGTCATCGATCACGTGTGTTGTCCTCGACAGCGGCTTCACCCCTGCAGGAAGCGTGCCTGGGGCGTATCGGGTGTTTGTCTTGGTCAGGGCCATGTCCGTGTGCGGGAACCAATAGAACTCAAAGTGGTCGTGGGTCCGGTTGCGCTCGGCGAGCGTTTGGAGGACCTCCGCCAGGGGTTCGGGCCGCTCCACGGCATGGAGCATGAAGGCGTCCACGCATTGCAGCGTCACTGAGGTGATGATGCCCAGGGCTCCCAGGCCCACCCGTGCGACGGCGAACACCTCGGCATGCTCCGTGGCGGAACACCTCAATATCTCTCCCGTACCAGTCACGAGGGTCAGGGCCATGATCTGAGTGGCAAGGCCACCAAATTTCAGCCCGGTCCCGTGTGTGCCGGTGGAGACGGCGCCGGAAATGGACTGCATGTCTATGTCGCCCAGATTTTCCATGGCCAGCCCGTAAGGTGCGAGCAGAGCCGGGATGTCATGCAGGCGTGTACCGCCGGCCAGGGTGACCAGCTTCTTCTTCCGGTCCACCTTCAGCAGTCCGCTGAGCCCGTCCAGATGCAGCTGGACACCGTTGGTCAATGCGATGTCGGTGAAACTGTGGCCGGCGCCGACGGCTTTGAGAGTCGTACCGGATGAGGCCGCGACGGCGGCCAGGTCCGAAATCTCGGCAACGGTGCTTGGGTGCAGAACCTGTACGGGTGTGCACCGTTGGTCTCCGGCCCAAGTGTGCCACTGCCTCATACGAAGGACTTCCCTTCTCCTCGATAGGTGAGCGCAGAGCCCGTCCAGTGCTCGCCGTCGAGCATCTCCAGGGCATCAACGTGCTCGCAGATCTCACCGGACTTTGCGTGCCTGAACCACACCATGTCGCCGATCCGCAGCTGTGCCGCGGCAATGCCGCGCAGAGGGGTCTGGACCTCGCCTGCGCCCTCTGTGCCGATCAGTGACAATCCCGGCGGGTGCACGGGGACGGGGGAGCGGTCGGCGCCCGGAGGGCCGGACGCGATCCAGCCGGCACCCAGAACGGTGACGATTTCCGGGGCAGGCCGGCGCACCACCGGTACGGCAAAGCCCACGGCGGGAGCGGGCGTAAATCGTGAATAGCCGTCAAAAAGGGTGGGGCCGAACAGCCCGGAACCAGCAGCCAGTTCGGTGACGGCGGCGTCGGTGGTGGTCAGTTCAAGGCTGCCGGTGCCGCCACCGTTGACGAATTCCAAGTCCGCGACATTTCGCACGGCTGAAACCACGCTGGACCGACGGCCGATGATCTCGGTCATGGAAGAACGCTGGACACGTTGCAGAACGGCCGCCTTGGCACGATCCGCCACTTTGTTGCCTGTGTGCGGGGAGTCCTGCAGTCCGGCGATCTGCGCTTCGTAGGCCATGATTCCCACCAGTGTGAACAGTGAGGTGTTCGCGGACTTGAACGTGCCAACCGCCAAGGCGAGTGCAACGGCGTCGTCAGCGCTGTGGATGGGCGAGCGGTAAACGCCGATGTGTCCCAAGGTGCGCCCGCGAACTGCGGGGCGCCAGGAGGCATCCAAGTCCAGACAGAGCCGGATGGGAGCGGCGGGGGCGGCATGGACCAACGCCGCCGCCATCCACTCCAGCTGCTCGGTGGAATCGACCATGAGCGTCACGCGGGCGCAGGCCACTGGGTCGGCGGCGAGTTCGCGAAGGGCGTTGGCATCAGCGGTCGGATAGGCAACCACAATGTCAGTAAAGTCCCCGCTGGGATCCTTGGCCAGCCAGATCGCCTCCGGAAGGGTGAAGCCCAGAATCCCGGCAAACCCAGGCTCCGCCAGAACGGCCCGCAGAACAGCCTTGTTGCGAATGGACTTGCTGGCGACCCGGATGGGCTTTCCGCCGGCCCGGCGTAGCAGCGAACCTGCGTTGTAGGACAGGGACTGCAGATCCACGGCTGCGAAGGGTGCGGACAGACCTGCCAGTGCGGAGGTTGCATTTGACCACATTGGCGAAGGCGCCGGGCCATTGCTGCGACCGCTCGCCAATTCTGTTTCAAGCAATTTCACGATCGCATCCACCCTCAAGTTACTTGCCAGTATGTGACTTCAGTCTCAACTGTGTCATACGTGGGGGCTCCGTGCATGAGAAGTAAATGACATCAGAGTTTTTGCTGCCGGGCCGAGTGACTTGACGAGCCAAGCTGAACCGGCAATAGTCACAAGTACAGGCCGCGATGGGGAGGCGCCACGTGCGTTTCGTACCCTCCGGCATACAAGAGCTAGGAGGCGCAGCATGAGTACCCCCCAGGCAACCCCTCAGGGTCCCGCCCACGAAACTGCCCCGATACCCACAGGAATCGTCGTTGGCATTGACGGCACTGAGCAAAGCAATTGCGCCTAGATCTCGGCCGCTCGCGAGGCCAAAAAGCGCAAACTTCCGCTCCATTTGGTCACCGCCTACACCGTTCCCATCTTCGCCGCTTCCGGGTTGGACGGCGGTTACGCCACCGTGGACGACGACGTCATCCGCCAGGGTGCCGAGGCTGTCCTTCGAGAATCTGCCGCCAAGGTGGCGCATCTAGGCATTGAGATGGACGCCAGGGTGGAAAACGGCGATGCTGCCGGTGTTCTGCTGGAACTAAGTGAAACTGCCGAACTGCTGGTCTTTGGTACCCGCGGCCGCGGCGGTTTCCTCGGTCGTCTCCTGGGCAGCGTCAGCACGGCTCTTCCGGCTCACTCCAAATGCCCCACGGTGACGGTTCCGTTGAGCTGTTCGGACCGGTTTGAGGACTCGGTCGAAGGGTCGGTGGAAGACACGCCACCGCAGGTTGAAAAGGTTGTCACCGTCGGTGTGGATGGTTCCGATCAGGCCCGTTATGCGGTGATTCTGGCAGCTGAACAGGCCGAACGCAATGGCAGCACACTGCGGATTGTGTGCGCCGTGCAGCCTTACACCGGCTCGCTCGCGTGGATGCCGGCCCCGGTGGACCGTGATTCGCTGTTCGCTGAGATCCAAACCCAGCTCGACGCCGGTGAGAAGTGGTTGCAGAGCCACTTCCCCAAGCTGCCCATCGAGCTGAGCTTGATTGAAGGATCCGCGGTGGAGGCGCTCGTCAGTGCCACGGAGACCTCGGAACTGGTGGTCATGGGAACGCGCGGTCGTGGCGGTTTTGCCGGCATGATGCTCGGCTCCACCACCGAAGGCGTCCGGCATTATGCCAAGGGGCCCATCATGGTGGTCCGGGACAAGGAAGATGCCCGCCAGGGAGACCGCTCAGCGTTTGGACCGCTGCTCAAGGCCTGATCAGTTGTGGAACGCCTGACCGGTAGTCGAAGGTAAACACTGGTGAACACGGAAATATGAAGGGCTTCGGGCCAACCCAATGCGGGTGGCCCGAAGCCCTTCACTTTTTCTTGTGCTCGTTGCTCTCGGTCTAGTACCGGGCGGCGTAGGGGTAAAGGCTCATACCACTCATCCATGACAGATCCGTTATGCCCAGGGGCTGGGTCGGGTTCAGTGCCTGAACCACCTGGTTGTTGCCAATGTAGATGGCCACGTGGCCGAACTGCCCGGCGCCATTGTCATCAAATACCAGCAGGTCCCCGTAACGCATTTCAGACAGGGGAACCCTTGTGGGCGCTGCCCAGAACTGGGCGGTGCCCGTGCGCGGAACGGAAATTCCGGCGGCGGCAAAAGCCTGCTGCACAAGTCCCGAGCAGTCGTAACTGGGGCCGGTTCCACCGAGCAGGTACGGGCTGCCCTGCTTTGACAGTGCGTACTGGACCATGACATCGATGTACGCGCCGGCCGGCGGTGCCACAGGCGGCTGGATCACGGGCGGCTGCGGTGCTGGCGCAGGCGTTGGAGCCGGCACCGGTGCTGGAGCCTTGGGCGGCGCCGGAGCAGGCGCAGGAGCAGGAGCCGGGACGGGAGCAGGAGCCGGCGCAGCTTCCACAGCAGGAGCCTTTGGCGCCTGCGTCGCCGGGGCCCGCGGGATGCTTTGCGCCGAAATTACGGGAGCCTTGCTCGGCTTCGGTGCAGAATCGGCAGCCGGTGCCGGCGCTGCTTCCGAATTTGGTTCAACGGCTGCCGGCTGTTCAGGGGCTGGAGTTGCTGCCGAAGCCTCGATTTGGGCCTGCAACGCAGCTTCCTGGGCCTTGCGTTCCAACTCGTCCACTCGGGCGCCTTCAAGCTCCACGGTGGTGTTGTGCAGGGTTGCCAATCGCTCCAACAGGACTTGTCGCTGCGCCGCATTTTCAGATACGACCGCGGACTGGGCCTGGGCTGCCTTCTCCGCTTCACCATGGGATGCCTCCGCGGCATCAGTCGCAATATCCGCAGCATTGCGGGCTTCACGAGCTTGGGCCGCCAAAGCGCTGGAGGCAGCTGCGGACGTTTCTGCTGAGGTGAACGTCTGGGCCCGGTTGGTGGTCAGGGCCATCAGCGTGGACGCCTGATAAATGGCATTGTCCGCATCCGAGCTGGTGAGAAAGCTTTGCACGCTCAGGTCCAGGCCACCGTTTTTGTACAACGTTCCGGCAAGCCGTCCCAGCTGACTCTTGGCCTCTCGATAGGCGCCGGCCGCAGCCTCTGCCTTGGCGGTGGCGGCGTCGGCCTCATCGACCCGGGCATCACGGAGCACCATTGCGTCCGTGTAGGCGTTGTTGGCTCCCATGGATGCGATGGTTGTAGTTGCCAAACGCTGGGATGCAGCCTCGATGACGGCTTCCAAGTTTGCGGCAGCGGCCGCCGTTGCCGACTCAGACTTTTTGGCTTTTTCGATCTCCTCCAAAGTGGGCACCTTGGGACTCAAACGCTGCGATGCCAACTGGCCGAACGCCGTCGTGCTTAAGACGGAAGGGACGACGGCGGAGGGCTGGGTTGCGAGGGCGGGGGAGAGGAGGCTGCTGGAGAGTAGGGTGGCGCAGGCCAGGGCGGTGGTGCCGCGAAGCAGAAAGCGCATGGTCATCCAGGGGCCTAACTCCAGATTGGTGGGTAAAAGCCCGTTATTCCGGCAAAGTGGCAGGAAGGATTTTACGTGGCTGAATCAGACATTACGGCCAGTCAACCCCTTTGGCAACATAGGAAACTTCCGTCCCGCGAATCACATTGGTGTCATTCATCCCCAGCCAAGTTCGTGGAGTCGGGCGTCGCTGATGCCGAAGTGATGGGCAATCTCATGGACAACGGTGACAGTGATCTCATGGATGACCTCCTCGCGGCTGTGGCAGATTGCAATGATGGGTTCACGGAAGATGGTGATTCGGTCGGGCAGGGAGCCGGCTTCCCACCAGGAATCACGCTCGGTCAGGGGCGTTCCCTCATAGAGGCCGAGCAGGACGGTGTCGGGGTCCTCCTCTGCGCCGGGCGTGTATTCATCGGCTGTGAAGATGGCCACATTGTCCATCTGGGCGCGGATGTCTGCGGGGATGTGGGCAGGGCTGCCTCCACTGCGGTATCAAAGTCTTCTTCACTCATGTCGAAGGGGGCAAAGGAGGGAATCGAGGACAACGGATTTTCGTGCATGCACCCAGCCTAGTGACGTGCGTCAAAACTGGCGTCATCACGGCGATTTATGGCCGAATTGGGGTGGTTCTTTCGTTCGCTTTAGAGGGTTTGGAGGTGGCGTGGACTCTGCCGGGATGGCCCCGTTTTGTGTTCTGCGTAAATAGGCCCTATAGTTTTTGGAGTCCACTTCGAACCGAAGCGCTGGTAACAACGCGGAGGCTAAGAAGCTGACTTAGGCCCCCATCGTCTAGCGGCCTAGGACACCGCCCTTTCACGGCGGCGGCACGGGTTCGAATCCCGTTGGGGGTACTTGCGAGTGAGTGGTAAATCAGTGGAAAAATCACTGGTACGCTATAACTCGTGAAAATCACTCGAGAGGGTGAAAGTAACAAAGGTAGTAAATGTATGGCCCTG
>JBBPZC010000169.1:0-5354 GCA_038199275.1 Actinomycetales bacterium | reverse complement strand
GTGACGGCGCACGCCCGAACCAGCAGGTCTGTCACGCTGACCTTGACGTCTTGGTCCGCGAACCGTTCATTGACGTCGCTGCGGAAACGGAACAGCGCGTCGACGCGCACCACGACGGTCAGGTGGAAGTGCGGCGCTGCCGCGCTTTCGGTGAGCCGCTGTGCTGTCACCCTGCGCATCTGGGTCAGCGGGATCTCCACTGAGTCCTGGGCGGACGACGGCGGCACGGCCGTTTCCCTGCCAGCAGCAGCCGGTGGCGGTGCCTGCCGCTCGGGTTGTGACCGCTCTGATTCGCCTGCGACTATGGCGGCTTCCACATCCGCGCGCACAATCCGCCCGCCAGGGCCGGTGCCTGTGATCGTTGCCGGGTCCAGTCCGTGCCGGGCAGCCTCGCGACGGGCCAGGGGGGAGCTGAGCAGCCGCCGCGTGCTGGCGTCCGGCCGTGCATCGGCCGGCGCAGGTGCCGGGCTCGACGCGGGCTGGGCCGGGGTGGGCTTTGGCGCGGGCGGGGCAGAAGCCCCCGCGTCGGAAGGGACGCTGCTGGCAGAAGCCGACACCGCAGCGTCAGCTTCCGGACGGGCCGTGCCGCTGCCGTCTCCAATCACGGCCAGCGGCTGGCCGATCGCCACCGTGGTGCCCTCCGGCACCAGCAGCTTCTCCAGAATTCCGTCGTCGAAGCTTTCCAGCTCCATCGTGGCCTTGTCGGTGTCGATTTCGCCGAGCACGTCACCTTGCCGGACCGTGTCCCCTTCCTTTTTGAGCCAACGGCTCAGTACCCCTTCCTCCATCGTGTCGGACAACCTGGGCATGACTACTTCGGGCATGGATTCTTCCTCTCAGGTGGCAGAGTCAAGGGGCTCGGCTGCGGCCGGGGTGAAGCCGGTGGCATCGAGGAGTTCACGGATGACCTTGATCAGGTCGTTGGCATCCGGCAGCGCCGCCAGTTCGAGCGGTTTGGCGTAGGGCAGGGGAACTTCTGCCGCTGCCACCCGGCGAACCGGCGCGTCCAGGTAGTCGAAGGCCCCTTCCATGAGGGTCGCGGAGATTTCCGCGCCAATGCCGTAACTGAGCCAGTCATCTTCCAAGACCACGGCCCGGCTGGTCTTGCGGACGGAAGCGCAGACCGTTTCCCGGTCCAGCGGGCGCAGGCTGCGCAGGTCGACCACCTCGATGGAGATGCCTTCACCGGCGAGCTGGCGTGCCACTTCCAGGGCCACCGTGGTGGCGCGGGAGTAGGAAATCACCGTCAGGTCTGTGCCTTCCCGTGCCACGGCCGCCTTGCCGATCTCTGCGACGTGTTCGCCGTCGGGCACCTCGCCCTTGGTGTTGTACAGGGACAGGTTTTCCAGGAAGATCACCGGGTCATTGTCCCGGATCGAGGCCAGCAGCAGGGCCTTGGCATCGGCCGGGTTGGAGGGCGCAACCACCTTCAGCCCGGGGACGTGCGCGAACCAGACCTCAAGGTTCTGTGAGTGCGTGGCAGCCAGCTGCTGGCCGCCACCGCCGGGCATCCGGATCACTATGGGAACCGGTGTCTGGCCGCCGAACATGCCATAAATTTTGGCCGCATGATTGACGATCTGGTCCATCGCAATCAGGCTGAAGTTCAGCGTCATGATTTCCACGACCGGACGCATGCCCAGCATGGCGGCGCCGATCGCGGCCCCGACGAAGCCCTCTTCGGCGATGGGCGTATCGCGCACCCGTTCGGGCCCGAATTCGGCCAGGAGGCCGGCGGTGATCTTGTAGGATCCCTCGAAGATCCCAATCTCCTCGCCCAACAGGATCACGTTTTTGTCCCGGGCCAGTTCGTTCCGGAGGGCGTCATTGAGCGCCTGCCGGTACGTGATGACCGTGTTGGTGGTCTGTTCACTGGTCATGGGATCACCACCACGGGGTCACCGGGCAAGGCATGGGAGGCATTTGCGACCGGACTGGCGTAGGCGTAGTCGAAGAGCTGGTCCGGTGTGGGGTCCGGGCTTGAATCGGCAAACGCGACGGCGGCGGCAACTTTTTTGTCCGCTTCCGCCTCGATGTCCTGTGCCTGGGCCTCGTCCATCATGCCCGCAGCCAGCAGGCGCCGGTGCATCAGCGGGAGTGGGTCTGCGGACTGGGCAATTTCGAGGTCGGACGCTGAGCGGTACCGGGCCGGGTCCACCACCGAGTGCCCCCGCAACCGATAGCTCATGACCTCCAGCAGTGCCGGCTTTCGTTCCAGCCGTGCACGGTCCAGCGCGCGCTGGGCGCCCTGGCGTACGGCCACCACATCGGTGCCGTCCACGCGTTCACCGGGGATGCGGTAGGAACAGCCGCGTTTGTACAACTCCGGCTCCCCGGCGGCAGCCTCAACGGTGGTTCCCATACCCAGGCGGTTGTTCACGATCACATACACGATGGGCAGGTTCCAGACGGCGGCCAAGTTCAGGGATTCGTGAAACGCCCCAATATTGGTCGTGCCGTCGCCCATCTGGCACATGACGACCTCGGCGTCCGGGCCCGGCCGGCTGCGGTAGGTCAGAGCCAGTGCTGCGCCGGTGGCCGGGGGCAGCTGGCCTCCAACTATGCCGTAGCCGCCCATCATTCGGGTTGCCGTGTCAAACATGTGCATCGATCCTCCCCTACCCTTGGACACCCCGGTCGACTTGCCAAACAGCTCCGCCATCACCGCACCCGGGGTCATGCCGCGCATCAGCGCGTACCCGTGGTCACGGTAGTTGGTGAACAGGTAGTCGCTGGGCGCCAACGCATCCATCAGCCCGACGACGGTGGCCTCCTCGCCCAGGTTCAGGTGGCAGTAGCCGCCGATTTTGGCACGCTTGTACATCTGGTCGGCACTGAGCTCGAACTTGCGGATAAGGACCATGTCAGCGTAGTAATCCAGCAGGCGTTCAGCGGGTTCGTCCGCGGGGAAAGGCTCCACTGCGTCCGTCTTTTGGGTCGCAGCCGCCGGGTTTTTTCCTCGCGCCGCTGCCGGTTTCCGTCGTTCAACCATGTGTCCTCCTCCAAGATGCTGTGAACTGTGATCGCACTGGTGTGCATGCCCGCTGGCGCTCAGGGTCCCGGCGGCTGTTCCTGCAGCGTAAATCCGGTGCTGGCCCCGCCGCATTTGAGGCAGCTGGCCGGCGGGTTCTCCCCGCGCGCGGGTTCGCCGCAGACACCGCACACCCATTCGGTGGCCAGCAGCGCCACCAGATCGCCGCGGCTGATGATGCCGGCCAGGCGCCCACCGGTGAGTACCGGCAGACGTCCGATGCGTTGGCTGACCAACAGGTGGCGGACGTCGGCGATGGCAGTGTCGGCACTGACGCTGATCACGGCGGTTGTCATAATCTCCTCCGCAGTGGTTCCGGTCTTGGCCAGCAGGTCATATTCGCTGACCAGCCCCAAAACGTGGCCGTCCGGATCCACCACGGGCACCCCGCTGATCCGGTGCTCATGCAACAATGCCGCGACGGCGGCCACGTCCAGTCTGGGGGGAACGGTCACCACGGGCCGGCTCATGATCCCATCGGCTGTGGTGGCAATCCTTGTTTCCATGGTTCTACCTTCCGTGAACGGCGGGCAACAACGGGTTCTTGCTTGTTGTGGCGGATCCTTGCCGAAACGTTTCTGCTCGCGCATCCGGGCCCGGCAGGGAGTCCATGATCCTGAGCCTACCCCTTCCTTCAGTGGGGGCTTGGAAACGGCAATGCCGCACCAGCTGAACATGACGCCACAGGATGGTTCGGTTTGGAAGAGGCAATGTCTTGGGATGTGGCTGACAGTAATTGCCCAGTAATCTTCAAACAGTTCCCGGCCTGATTCCTGTTCGGAAGCGGTTCCGCATATGCTGACGCCGCGGTGCACGCGGCGCAATCCCCGCTCATGGGCGATGCTGGGCGACATTGATCACTTGTCCATCAGCGCTCCGAACGAAGAACCGACGAATTCCCCACGGCTCATCGGTGATCGGGTGCACGATCTCATGACCGCGCTGTTGCGCCTCCTCGTATGCAGCGTCGACGTCATCGACCTTGATGGTCATGACGGATTCTTCAGGCGCCGTCGCGTCCCGGGTCACGACTTGGACGCAGGCGCCTGAGTCCGCAGAGGTGAACCGGGCCACCCATCCTTGGTTCATTCCATCTTCGGTTAGTCCGAGGAACCGAAAGAACTCCCTCGCCCGCTCGATGTCATCGGTGTGCAGGTTGGTGATGGCCTCTATCGCTTTCATCGTCCAAGTCTGACACCTCATTCGGCCGCACATCCGGGGGCCGAGACCACTGAGTCGCACCGCAAGCTGATCCGCTATCGGAATGTTGCATTTTCCGGGCAGATGTTCCCCTGCGGGATGCAGCATGACCTTGACGGAGCTACCCGGCGGACTGAAGAGGTCCCAAAACTCGATGATCAGTGGCGTCGCCGTCGGGTCGTTTGCATCGCACCAGGCAAGGAAGTCTTCTTCTTTCCAGGTCCGCACGCTCGCGGTGGTTGCTGCGGCCTTCGCGTCGACGAGATCGTAACCGTATGCAATGGGGATTGGAATCTCGTCATTCCGGTCATCCGGATACTGGTGTTTGTGGCTGTTCCGTATTTGCTTGTTCAGCCTGTCTCGATCGGGATGAACAACTGCGTTGGCCCTGAAAGCTTTTCGGATTGCCGCAAATGTGGGCCAGCAGGAAAATGGGCGTGATCAGTCCGGAAACCGCCATGCGTGCGTGCAGCGCCAAGGATAAACGCAGTGCCACCTGCCGTGCTTCAACACCATTGATGGACATGAGGCCCACTCAAGGCATCGTTAGCCGAATGCACCATGAAACGTTGGCTCGTGAGCCGAATGCGTTTAGGTAGGTCACCTACGATGAAGCCATGACCACCTTTGAACAGTCTTCGCCAGATCAGCGGGTAACAGTCGTCGTGTGCGGGCCGGTGGATCCGCACACGGTTGCTGCCATCAATAATGTAGGCAGCACCATTGATGTCCAATATGGCTCCCACTGGGAGCCTGCGGCGCGTCTACGAGCGCTGGCGGAAGCGGAAATCATGTTTGGAATTCCGGCTGGCACACGTGCGCAATTGAAGGAGCTGCTGCACGGTAATGCGGGACTGCGCTGGGTCCATGCCACAAATCAGGAAGAACTTGAACGGCTGCAGAACGCTGACCTTGGCGACGAAGCACGCGAGCGAATCCTGATCACGGGCCCCGGTGGGAGCCATGCCGGAGCGCTGGCCGAATTTGCCATGTTTGGTTTGCTGGCATTCGCCAAGCAATGCCTCGTCTCAGGTGCGCTGCCACGCTCAGTTCATCCCATGTCAGAGCTTGCCGGGCAGACTCTGCTCATACTTGGGTTGGGTGGCGTCGGCGCCGAAGTCGC
>JBBPZC010000168.1:0-28287 GCA_038199275.1 Actinomycetales bacterium | reverse complement strand
GATGGCCTTGCAGCCCAAGCCTTCGGCAACCTTGAGGTGGTCAACGCCGTAGCCGTTGGTCTCCGGGGAGTTGATGTTCTCGAAGGCCAAAGAGACGTGGTAGTCCATCTTGAAACCGCGCTGTGACTGGCGGATCAGGCCCAGGTAGGAGTTGTTCACGACGACGTGGATGTACGGCAGGTTGAACTGTGCACCGACGGCCAGTTCCTCAATCATGAACTGGAAGTCGTAGTCGCCGGAGAGGGCAACAACGGTCTCGCCGGGCTTGCCGCGGACAACGCCCAGGGCGGCCGGTCCGGTCCAGCCCAAGGGGCCTGCCTGTCCAGCGTTGATCCAGCGGCGCGGGCCGAAGACGTGCAGCATCTGCGCACCGGCGATCTGCGAGAGACCGATCGTGGAGACGTAGGTGGTGTCCTGGCCGAAGGCGTGGTTCATTTCCTCGTACACGCGCTGGGGCTTCATGGGCACGTTGTCGAAGTGGGTCTTGCGCTGCAGGGCGCCCTTGCGGGCGGCGCAGGAATCGGCCCAGCCGGTGTAGTCCGGCACGTTGCCGGCGGCCTTGCGTTCGCGGGCAACCTCCAGCAGGATGTCCAAGGCGGCACCAGCGTCGGAAACGATGCCCAAATCCGGGGAGAACACGCGGCCGATCTGGGTGGGCTCAATGTCCACGTGGACGAACTTGCGGCCCTTGGTGTAAGTGTCCAGGCCACCGGTGTGGCGGTTCGCCCAGCGGTTTCCGATGCCGATGACGGCGTCGGACTCCAGGAACGTGGCATTGCCGTAGCGGTGCGAGGTCTGCAGGCCCACCATGCCGGCCATCAGCGGGTGGTCATCCGGGATGGAACCCCAGCCCATGAGCGTGGGGATGACCGGGATGGAGAGCAGTTCGGCCAGTTCCACCAGCTGCGCGGAGGCGCCGGCGTTGATGATGCCGCCACCGGCGACGATCAGCGGGGTTTTGCCGGCCAGGATGATGTCCAGGGCCTTTTCGGCCTGGTTGCGGGAGGCGGCCGGCTTGTTCGGGACGAGGGGCTCGTAGGCGTCGATGGCGAATTCGATCTCGGCCATCTGCACGTCGATTGGCAGATCCAACAGAACCGGGCCGGGGCGCCCCGAACGCATCAGGTAGAACGCCTTCTGGAACGCGCCCGGAACCTGGCCGGGCTCCTTGATGGTCATGGACAGCTTGGTCAGCGGGGCCGCGATGGTCTCGATGTCCACTGCCTGGAAGTCTTCCTTGTGCAGCTTGGCCACGGGGGCCTGGCCGGTGATGCACAGGATCGGCACGGAGTCTGCCCAGGCGGCGTACAGGCCCGTGATCATGTCGGTGCCGGCGGGGCCGGAGGTTCCGGTGCAAACACCGATGTTGCCGTCGGCGGCCCGTGAATAGCCGTCAGCCATGTGCGAGGCGCCCTCAACGTGGCGGGCCAGGGTGTGGTTCAGTCCGCCGTGGTCGCGCATGGCGGAGTAGAACGGGTTGATGGCGGCTCCGGGGAGACCGAAGATCTCCGTGGCGCCTTCCTTTTCCAAAATCAGAACGGCTGCATCTACGCTGCGCATCTTTGCCATGGTGTTGCTCCTTCAAAATATGTGTGCCCTAGTGGGCGGATCTGGTATTGGGTGGCTCCCCGCGGTGGCCACAACGGACGACGGCGGGGAGCCTGCTTTGGGGGTGGGGGTGCGCCTGTGCGCTACTTGCGGCCCGAGGAGGACAGTGCCTGCTTGAAGAGGCCTGAGTGGTCCAGGCCGCCGTCGCCTTGAGCGACCATGGCGGTGACAAGCTGGGCAACGGCGCTGCCGAGGGGGACGGTGACGCCTGCCTCGCGGGCTGCTGCGGTGACAATGCCGAGGTCCTTGTTGTGCAGGGCCAGGCGGAAGCCGGGGTCGAAGTTGCGGTCCAGCATCTTCGCACCCTTCTGGTCCAGGACCTTGGAGCCGGCGAGTCCGCCGCCAAGAACCTTCAGTGCCGCGTCGGTGTCCACGCCATACGCCTCAAGGAAGACAACGGCCTCGGAGAGGGCCTGGATGTTCACGGCCACGATCAGCTGATTGGCTGCCTTAACGGTCTGGCCTGAGCCGGAGGGACCCACGTGGACGATGGTCTTGCCCACGGCGTTGAGCACATCCTGTGCGTCAGCGAAGTCCTTGGCGTCGCCGCCAACCATGATGGAGAGGACTCCATCAATGGCCCCCTGCTCGCCGCCGGAAACCGGGGCGTCCAGGGGGCGGATGCCAGCTCCAACGGCATCTTCGGAGAGACGCTTGGCAACATCCGGGCGGATGGAGCTGGCGTCAACCCACAGGGCGCCCTTTTTGGCGTTGGCGAAGACGCCGTCGGCGCCGGAGACAACAGCCTCTACGTCGGGGGAGTCCGGGACCATGGAAATGACGACGTCGGCATCCTTGACGGCGTCGGCGATGGACGTGGCGCCGTTGCCGCCGGCCGCGACGAGCTTGTCAATGGCGCCCTGGCTGCGGTTGAAGCCGGTGACCGAATGGCCGGCCTTGACGAGGTTCACTGCCATGGGAAGGCCCATGATTCCGAGGCCGATAACTGCAACGTTGCTCATAATGTGTCCTTACGTTTCTAAACGTGCGGGGGGTGGGGAATGGTTTAGTTGGCCGGCTGGCGGATGGCCCAGCTGAAGGCTTCCTCTGCGGCGGCCTTGTATTCCAGGCCGATGGGCCCGTCGTAGCCGAGCTCGCGGCTGCGGGTGATCCATTCGCCCAGGGGCAGCGTGCCGGTGCCCGGGGCGCCGCGGCCGGGGTCGTCGGCGATCTGGATGTGGCCGAAGTCCTTGGCGTGGTTTTCAATCACGGCAGCCACGTCGTCGCCGTTGACGGCGAGGTGGTAGAAGTCCGCCAGGAGCTTGACGTTCTCGACGCCGGCTTCCCGGGTCTTGGTGATGACTGCCAGGGCGTCCGCGGCGGTCTTCAGCGGGTAGGCCGGGGTGCCGGAGACTGGCTCCAGCAGCACGGTGCCGCCAATCTTGGCGACGCCCTGGGCCGCGTATATGAGGTTTTTCAGGCCGAGCTCATCCTGCTGCTCGGGCGTGAACTCATCCTGGCGGTTGCCGTAGAGGGCGTTGAACGCCTTGGTGCCGAGTCGTTCACCGATGCCAACAACAACGTCGACGTTGTCCTTGAACTCGGAGCAGCGGCCCTTCCAGGAAACCAGTCCGCGGTCACCGCCGGGCATGTTGCCTGCGAAGAAGTTCAGGCCAGTGAGCTGCACGCCGGCGTCGGTGATGGCGTTCTCAAAGGCGGTGAGATCTGCGTCGGCGGGGACGGATGATGCGAAGGGCCACCAGAACTCGACTGCATCGAATCCGGCTGCCTTTGCGGCGGCCGGGCGTTCCATCAGGGGCAGCTCGGTCAGGAGGATGGAGCAGTTCACTGTGTACGTCATTGTTGATCCTTCCAAGGAATCGGCTATTCCCAATTTTCATATTATGGAAATTAGTTTCTGCTGTATGAAAAGTCTAGGGAATCATGTGACGTACGTCAAGGGGACGTCCTCGCGGTGTGCCGCGGCTGGCCCGACGCGGACATGGAAGCGCCCGCTCGCACTTTTCGCAACCGCGGGGGACCGGGTGCGAAAAGCGGGAACGGGCGCAGAAACCGCCGTGGTGGTCTTAGGTCAGCTTGATCTGACGGTTCATGTCCTTATACAGCAGGTAGCGGAACTCGCCCGGACCGCCGGCGTAGCAGGCCTGTGGGCAGAAAGCGCGTAGCCACATAAAGTCGCCAGCCTCCACTTCAACCCAGTCGTTGTTCAGCAGGTACATCGCCTTGCCTTCAAGGACATACAGGCCGTGTTCCATGACGTGGGTTTCCGGGAAGGGGATGACCCCGCCCGGCTGGAACGTGACGATGTTCACCTGCATGTCGTGCGCCAGGTCGGAGGAGTCCGTGAAGCGGGTGGTCTTCCAGGCGCCGTTGGTGTCCGGCAGGGCCGTGGGCTCAACTTCGGCATCGCTGGTGACGAAGGACTGTGCCTCGTAGCCCTCGAGCCGCTCGTAGGCCTTCCGGATCCACTGGAACGTCACCACGTCCTTGGAGACGTTCTCCAGACCCCAGGTGTCACCAGCGGCGAGGTAGGCGTAGCCGCCCTCCTCGAGCCGGTGGAGTTCGCCATCAAGGGTCAAGTTGACGTTGCCCTTGGTGACGAAGATGACGCCTTCGACGCCGGACTCGAACTCTGCCCGCGGAGCGCCGCCGCCCGGTGCAATCTCCACAATGAGCTGGGAGAACGTGGTGGCGAAGCCGGAGATTGGGCGGGCCAGGATCCAGGAGCGGGTGTTGGAGAAGCCAGGCAGGGTGCTGGTGACGATGTCCGTCATGACGCCCTTGGGGATGACAGTGTAGGCCTCTGTGACGATGGCCCGCTCGGTGGTCAGGTGCGTTTGCGGCGGCAGGCCGCCTGCTGGTGAGGAATATTTGCTCATGCGTTGGCTCCAGAAATGGTTGCTGCCAGACGGGGGTGTGCCAGCAGGGTCAGTTGCGTTTGGTCGAGGCTGGTCAGTGCCTGTACTTCTTCGGCGCCTGCGGCGCCGCAGACCAGGCCGCGCAGGATGAAGTTGGCCAGTGCGCGTGCCGTTGCGGGCTCATCCATGACAGCACCGGGGGTCTGCTGGACGTAGTTGCGCAATCGAACCGCCGCGGCGGGCAGGCCCTGGCGATAGAAGGCGTAGGTTGCGCTGAAGCGGCTGGGCAATTGGGCTGCGTGCAGATCCCAGCCCTGGTAATATCCCCGCTCCAAGGAACGGCGCACCAGGCGTCCGTGCAGGGCCCAGGCTGCTTCCGCGCCGTCGCCAATGGGCATGATGTTGGTGGAGCCGTCGGAGAGACGAATGCCGGTTCCGGCCACTGCCAACTGCATGACTTCCTTGGCGAAGTCCGCCACGGGGTGTTCCATGGACTGGTATTCGGCGGAGATTTCCAGCGAGGCGCTGTAGTCATAGGTGCCGTAGTGCAGTCCGCTGATCCGCCCGGGCACGGCGTGTGCCAGCTGGGCCACGGGGGAGGTTCCCTCAGGTCCCAGGATGAGCTGCGGCGTTTCCACCTGCACCTCAAAGCGGAGCCGGCCGGCGGGAAGGCCGTGGATTTCTTCCAAACGGCTCACGGCAAAGTCCATCGCCTTGACTTGGTCAACCGTTGTCACCTTGGGCAGTGTGAGCACGAGCCCGTCGGGGAGCTCGCCGGCCTGGGCCAGACTTGAGACGAACAGGTCCAGGGTGCGCACACCGCGGGCGCGGGTGGCCGCCTCAAAGCACTTGAAGCGGATGCCGATGAACGGCGGTGCCGTGCCGGCTGCGGTGGCAGCTGCAACCGCCTTGCCTGCAGCCACTGCTGCAACATCCTCGGCAGCGTCGCCGCGATCCCCGAAGCCGTCCTCAAAATCCAGGCGCAGGTCTTCGATGGCCTCGGTGGCGAGCTTGGCAGCCACACGAGGTGCCACCTCAGCGGCCAGCTCGGCGTCCTGACCCAGGAGTGCGCCGAGTTTTTCCAGTCCGCCATAATTGTTGATGGCCTCGTGGGCGGCAGCGCCCCAGTCGGCGGCAAAAGTGGGGGTGAAACGATCCGCGGGCACATATACCGTGTGGACCGGCTGACGGCTGCCGTCGTCGCCGGGGTAGTTGCGGTCAAGGAGTTCATCCGTGGCCGCGCAGGATGAATCGATGTGCGCCAAGTCCGCTGTGCTCAGTGAAGGAGTTGCACTCATCCCTAGCCCACCAGTTCGTAGGCGGGGATGGTCAGGAAGTCCGTGTAGTCCTCGGAGAGGCAAATCTCCCCGATGAGTTCGCTGGCTGCCTTGTAGTACTTGGCGAAGTTTTCCTCGCCGACCTCGCCGCGCAGCTTTTCCGTTTCCTCGGCGAGAATGCCGGTGACGAGTTCACGGGTCACGGTGTTGCCGGTGTCGGCGAGCACTGTCTTGTTGCGGATTTGCTGCCACACCTGCGAACGGGAGATTTCGGCCGTGGCCGCGTCCTCCATCAGGTTGTGGATGGCCACGGCGCCGTTGCCGGAAATCCAGACGGCGGTGTATGCCACTGCCACATAAAGGTTCAGGCGAAGGCCTGCCTCCGTCGCCTCGCCGGCGGCGGAGGCAATGTCAAGCAGTTGTTCGGCCGTGACAGTGACCTCCGGGCGCAGCTTGTCCAGCTGATTGGGGCGCTCGCCCAGAACCGCGTCAAAGACTTCCTTGCACACGAGGACCAGGTCAGGGTGGGCAACCCAGGAGCCGTCGAAGCCGTCATTGGCTTCGCGGGTCTTGTCGTTGCGCACCTTTTCAAACGCTGCAGCGGTGACATCGGGTTCGCGGCGGTTGGGGATGACCGCGGCCATGCCGCCCATGGCGAAGGCACCGCGGTCGTGGCAGGTCTTCACCAGCAGTTCGGTGTAGGCGCGCATGAAGGGCGCAGTCATGGCAACCTGTGCGCGGTCCGGAAGGGTGAAGGCCTCGCCGGCATCACGGAAGTACTTGATGATGCTGAAGAGGTAGTCCCAGCGTCCTGCATTCAGGCCCGAGGCGTGTTCGCGCAGCTCGTAGAGGATCTCATCCATTTCAAAGGCGGCCGGGATGGTTTCAATCAACACGGTAGCCCGGATGCTGCCCTGCGGGATTCCCAGGTAGTCCTGGGCGAAGACGAAGACGTCATTCCAGAGGCGGGCCTCAAGGTGGCTTTCCATCTTAGGCAGGTAGTAGTAAGGACCCTGGCCGTTGGCAATGAGGGCCTTGGCCGTGTGGAAGAACAGCAGGGCAAAATCAACCAGCGCGCCCGAGGTGGGTTCGCCGTCGACCAGCACGTGGCTTTCCTGCAGGTGCCAGCCGCGGGGACGGGCCACGACAACTGCCAACGGTGCGTCGGTGCGCAGGCGGTATTCCTTGCCCTCGGGGGAGGTGTAAGCCAAGGTTCCGGCGGCGGCGTCCTTGAGATTCAGGACGGCGTCCACGACGTTGGCCCAGAGGGGGGTGGAGGCATCTTCAAGATCCGCCAGCCACACCTTGGCTCCGGAGTTTAGGGCGTTGATGGCCATCTTGGCCGGAGAGGCGGGGCCCGTCATTTCAACGCGTCGGTCGTTCAGTGCGGCCGGTGCCGGGGCAACCTTCCAGTCGCCTGCACGAACAGACTTGGTCTCCGGGAGGAAATCCAATGTGCCGGTTGCGGCCACAGCTTCGCGTTTGGTGCCCCGGGCGGCCAGCAGCTCTTCCCGGACGGGGTTGAATCGGCGGTTGAGCTCGGCAACAAAAGCCAAAGCCTCGGGGGTGAGGATTTCCCCAGCCCGCGGGATGGGTGTGGGATCGGTGACGGTTACTGACGGCTTGCTCATGCGGAGACCCTTTCGGAAAGTGATGAAGCGGCTGCGGAGGCCACGGCTGCCGCAACGTCGCCGGCCACATGCGGGTCGAAGACGCTGGGGATGACGAAGCTGGCGTTGAGTTCAGAGGCATCGACGCGGTTCGCGATGGCTGTGGCGGCTGCTACGAGCATCTCGTCGGAGATGTCAGATACGCCCGCGTCCAGCAAACCACGGAAAAAGCCCGGGAAGGCCAAAACGTTGTTGATTTGATTGGGGAAGTCGCTGCGGCCGGTGGCAACCACTGCCGCGTACTTGGAGGCGATGACAGGATCGACTTCGGGGGTGGGGTTTGCCATGGCGAAGACGATTGACTTCGGCGCCATCGAGGCGATCTGGGCCTCGCCGAGCACATTGGGGCCGCTAACGCCGATGAAAACGTCGGCACCGGCGACGGCGTCGTGCAGGGATCCGGTGAAGTTCTCCGGGTTGGTGTTGTTGGCCAGCCAGGTGCGGTGCGCGTCCGTGTAGGTCTCGTTGCGGTTTACGGCGCCGCTGCGGCCGCACGCCACGATGTTCTTGGCGCCCTGGGCCAGCAGCAGCTGAATGATGGCGTTGCCTGCGGCGCCGACACCTGCGACAACAATCTTGACCTCTTCGATCTTCTTTTCAACGACCTTCAACGCGTTGGTCAGTGCAGCGAGGGTCACGATTGCCGTGCCGTGTTGATCGTCGTGGAAGACCGGGATGTCCAGTTCTTCCTTCAGGCGGCGCTCGATTTCAAAGCAGCGGGGTGCGGCGATGTCTTCAAGGTTGATGCCACCGTAAACCGGTGCCATTGCCTTGACGATCATGATGATCTCTTCGGTGTCCTTGGTGTCAAGGCATACCGGCCAGGCGTCGACGTTGGCGAACTGCTTGAACAGTGCTGCCTTGCCTTCCATGACGGGAAGTGCGGCTGCAGGGCCGATGTCGCCCAAGCCCAGCACAGCGGTGCCATCTGTGACCACGGCGATGGTGTTGCGTTTGATGGTGAGGTTGCGGGCCGCGGCAGGATCCTCGGCAATTGCCATGCAGACGCGGGCAACGCCCGGGGTGTAGGCGCGGGAGAGGTCGTCGCGGTTGCGGATGACGAATTTGGAGTTGACTTCGAGCTTGCCGCCGAGGTGCATCAGGAACGTGCGGTCCGAGACATGGAGGACGTGCACGCCGTCGAGCGCCTCGAGGGCGTCCTTGATGCGGTCTGCATGGGCGTCGTCGGTGGTGTTTGCGGTGATGTCCACGACAACACTCTCGTGCTGGGACTCGACGATGTCCAGGGCGGTGACTGCGGCACCGGCCGAGGCGGCTGCTGCTGCGAGCTCGCTCGTGACGGTGAAGTTGGAAGGGGCGCTCACGCGAAGGGTGATGGAGTTGCCGGGGCTAGGATTCGCCATTGAAAGTCCTTAATGGTTGGCCCTCGATGGGCCGTCGACATTTACGATTGTTCTCGTAGAATGGATATTATTATCTATCTGGTGGAAATTCAAGCCCATCCCATCTTTAACTTCCGCAGTGTGGAATGGGGTATGTTGAGAATCGGAACTTAGATACCATCATGTGAATAAATTGTTGGCATACACCCCTAGTAGGAGACTGACCCATGGCGGCAAAAGCAAGCGGCGGCGTCCAGTCCGTGGAACGTGTCTTTGAACTGCTCGAGCTCATCACCGAAGCCGGTGGGAATGTGACTCTCAGCGAGCTCTCGGCCTCCACCGAACTGCCCCTGCCCACGATCCACAGGCTGCTGCGCACATTGGTGTCGCTGGGCTACATCAGGCAGCTGCCCAGCCGCAGATACGCGCTGGGGCCGCGCCTGATCGGCCTGGGTGAAGGCGCCACCAAGCAGCTTGGCGCCATGGCCATGCCGCAGCTGGATTCCCTGGTGAAGCAACTGGGGGAGACGGCCAACATGGCCGTGCTGGACTCTGACATGGTCATTTACATAGCCCAGGTCCCCTCCCCGCACTCCATGCGCATGTTCACCGAGGTGGGCCGCCGAGCCCACACCCACGACACCGGCGTCGGCAAGGCCCTTTTGGCGCAGCTCGATAATGACGCGGTACGCACGATTGTGACGCGCACCGGAATGCCCACCCCCACCATCAAGAGCCACGCCACCGTGGAGAGTCTCCTGGCTGACCTCGATGTCATCAGGGAGCGCGGCTACTCCATTGATGAGGAGGAGCAGGAAATTGGTGTGCGGTGCTTCGCCATGGCAGTGCCCAATGCGCCGACGCCGACGGCCATTTCGGTCTCCGGCCCGGTCCAGCGCGTTGACGAATTCTTTGCCGAGCGTGCCGTCCCAATGCTGCGAAAGGCCGCACAGGTCATCTCTGCCGAACTGAACCGGAATTGAACGGCAACGCCTCGGCTACGCAACGAAACACCGGGGTAACACAACGGCTGCCCGCTGGCCCCGAAGGCTCTGGTACAGCCGTTGATTCCCGTCCGTGGGACAGTGTTGCCGACGTCGAGCCGGCGCGGCCGCACTGTGCCAGGACATGAGCGACTCCAGGTCCACGCCCGGACTGGCGTCGTGCACTACCCGCCATTGACTCTCGACCATGAGCCGGTGCGCCTTCTCGGCGCCGCATGCAAAAGTGCGGAGAGAGTCCTGCGGGGGCAAGAAGCGCGGCCCGTCGAGGTGGAACATGGCAAGGTCCGCCTGCTTTCTCGGGTCCACCGCCCCAAGTTTCCACGTTCGCACGGTCAGATTCGGCAATGGCACGACGACGGTGCACGCCCAGGTTGCGGCGACGGTGCTGGCCATCTGGGAACTGGCCCTTCAGATCACCAATGCCCCCGCAGTATTCAAGGCGGCGCTCACAGCCTAGGGCGGGAGAGCGGTGCCCCACGGTCAATGGCGTTCAGCGTCCAGGGCTTCCATGCCACCGTCAACACCGGAACACGCGGGCTGAAGATCCGCCAAAGCGTGCAGGCCGACGATGTCGGGGTGGGACTCAACCCCCGGCAGTGGAACGGACAGATCGAGGGCGGCATCCCACAGGCGACCGGCGCGGCCATGTATGAGAGACGTGTGGATCAACGGCGACGGAGCGGTGGAGAGCAACAACTTGCGCCAGCACCACCTCCCCACCTTCGCCGACGTGCCGCGCAGCGAGGTCTATTTCATCACGACGCATGACACCGCAGGCCCGCCCGGGATCTGACCCACCTCGGGCTGCAGGCTGCACGCTGCACGCGGGCGCCAAAGCGCTTTGGCGGGCCGGGGCGTGAAGTAGCGGGGTGTCCAGCAAAAAACAGCCGCCTGCCCCACGTGCGTGGTGGGGCAGGGCGACTGCCGTGAATGGGCGTCGCGCGCCAGCTTGTCAGCTGTCGCCGCCGGCGTTGCCGGTGGTGCCGGCATTCACGTTCAGCAGGTCGTACTTGGCGGCCGCCTGGCGAGGTGCATCGGCGTCGACCTTTCCATCCTTGGCCAGCATCTGCAGGGTGCGCACAACCACTGAGTGGCTGTCGATCTTGAAGAAACGCCGTGCTGCTGCGCGGGTGTCGGAGAAGCCGAAACCGTCGGCACCCAGGGTTGCGAAGTCATTCGGCAGGAACTGACGGATCTGATCCGGCACTGCCTTCATGTAGTCGGTCACAGCAACCACGGGGCCCTGCGCGCCAGCCATTTTGGCGGTGATGTAG
Organism: Actinomycetales bacterium; assembly: GCA_038199275.1. Lineage (GTDB taxonomy): Bacteria > Actinomycetota > Actinomycetes > Actinomycetales > Micrococcaceae > Specibacter. The sequence goes on along the minus strand of JBBPZC010000168.1, from coordinate 17,292 downwards.
GGGACCCGTGCTTCTTTTTCGGGGTGCAGGAAGGATTCTTCCTCGGCAGCCAGTGCGTCGCGGCGCAGCTCGGTCCAGGAGGTGACGGACCAAACATCCGCGGCCACGCCCCACTCCTCGGCCAGGATCTGCTGCGCTTCCAGTGCCCACGGAACCGAGACGCCGGAGGCGAGCAGCTGCGTGCGCGGGCCCTCGATTTCGGCACCCTTGAGGTGGTAGATGCCCTTGGTGATGCCTTCGACGTCCATGTTTTCCGGAGCCTTGGGCTGAATGATCGGCTCGTTGTACACGGTGATGTAGTACATGACGTTGGGATCGGTGGAGTCCGGCCCGTACATGCGATCCAAACCGGCATGGACAATCGCGCCGATCTCGTAACCGTAGGCGGGGTCATAAGTGACCACTGCCGGGTTCGTGGATGCCAGGAGCGGGGAGTGGCCGTCAGCGTGCTGCAGGCCCTCACCGGTCAAGGTGGTGCGGCCCGCGGTGGCGCCAATAATGAAGCCACGCGTCATCTGATCCCCTGCAGCCCAGAAGGAATCACCGGTGCGCTGGAAGCCGAACATGGAGTAGAACACGTAGACCGGGATCAACGGTTCACCATGAGTGGCGTAGGCGGTACCGGCAGCCGTGAAGGCGGCGACGGAGCCCGCCTCGTTGATGCCTGCGTGCACGATCTGGCCGGAGATGGACTCCTTGTAAGCCAGTACGAGGTCGCGGTCCACGGAAAGGTAGTTCTGCCCGTTGGGGTTGTAAATCTTTGCCGTGGGGAAGAAGGCATCAATACCGAAGGTGCGGGCCTCATCCGGAATGATCGGCACAATGCGCTTGCCAATCTTGGGGTCGCGCATGAGGTCCTTGAGCAGGCGCACAAAGGCCATGGTGGTGGCGGCGTGCTGCTTGCCGGAACCGCGGTTGGCAACCTCGTAGGTCTTATCCCCGGGCAGTTCCAGTTCGGTGTGCTTGCTGCGGCGTTCGGGCAGGAAGCCACCCAGTTCGCTGCGGCGATCCATCATGTACTGGATCTCGGGAGTGTCCATCCCCGGGTGGTAGTACGGGGGACGGTACGGATCCGCTTCCAAAACCTCATCGGTGATGGGCAGGCGCAGGTGCGTACGGAAGTCCTTCAGGTCCTGCAGCGTGAGCTTCTTCATCTGGTGCGTGGAGTTGCGCGCCTCGAAGTGGGTGCCCAGGCCGTAGCCCTTGACGGTGTGCGCCAGGATGACCGTGGGCTTGCCCTTGAAGTCCATGGCTGCCTTGTAGGCGGCGTAAACCTTGTGGTAGTCGTGGCCACCGCGCTTGAGGTTCCAGACCTCATCATCGCTCAGGTGTGCTGCGAGTTCCTTGGTCTGCGGGGTCTGGCCGAAGAAGTGCTCGCGCACGAATCCGCCGGACTCGCCCTTGTACGTCTGGTAATCGCCGTCGAGCGTCTGATTCATGACATCGACCAGGGAGCCATCTTCGTCACGGGCCAGCAGATCATCCCATTCGCGGCCCCACAGGACCTTGATGACGTTCCAGCCGGCACCGCGGAAGAAGGCTTCCAGTTCCTGAACGATCTTGCCGTTGCCGCGCACCGGGCCATCAAGGCGCTGCAGGTTGCAGTTAATGACAAAGGTCAGGTTGTCCAGCTTGTCGTTGGCCGCAAGCTGGAGCAGGCCCCGTGATTCGGGCTCGTCCATTTCGCCGTCGCCAAGGAAGGCCCAGACGTGCTGGTCGGACGTGTCCTTGATGCCGCGGTTGTGCAGGTAGCGGTTGGACTGTGCCTGGTAAATGGCGTTCATGGGGCCAATGCCCATGGAAACTGTGGGGAATTCCCAGAACTCCGGCATGAGGCGCGGGTGCGGGTACGAGGAAAGCGCGTGGCCCTCGTGGGACTTCTCCTGGCGGAAACCGTCCAGGTCCTCTTCGCTCAAGCGGCCTTCGAGGAAGGCACGGGCGTACATGCCGGGGGAGGCGTGGCCCTGGAAGAAGATCTGGTCACCGCCGCCTGCATGGTTCTTGCCGCGGAAGAAGTGGTTGAAACCAACTTCGTACAGCGTGGCAGCACCGGCGTAGGTGGAGATGTGCCCACCAACGCCAATGTCGGGACGCTGGGCGCGGTGCACCAAAACGGCAGCGTTCCAGCGCAACCATGCGCGGTACTTGCGTTCAATCTCTTCGTTGCCGGGGAACTCAGGTTCCTGATCGGCCGGGATGGTGTTCACGTAATCGGTGGTCGTGACCATGGGCACGCCGACGCTCTGTGCGCCGGCCCGCTGCAACAGGCTACGCATAATGAACTGGGCACGCTCAGTGCCACGTTCCTGAATCAACGTGTCCAGGGACTCAAGCCATTCGGCGGTCTCTTCGGGATCACGATCAGGTAGCTGGTTAGTCAACCCGCTGAGGATATGGGAGTTCTGGTCTCGCTGAAGCATGGTATCTCTTTCCAGGTTGCTTTCACACGCCACCGCGATGGTGGTGCGGCGTCGTTTCGCCCGTGGTGGATTCGTCGTCGAACGGGGCGGGGGCGTCGGGTCGTCCGAGATCAGACGCTCCGATTATATTTCATAATACGAAAAAATAATATTGTCTGTTGAGAATACTGTCGTGATCGGGATGCTGCAAGCGCGTCCAGCCAGTGGACTTCGTTGCTGTGGCCCTTGATCGCCCGCGCGGGCCAATATTATTACTCTTGTATGTCAAGAATTGATTTTCACCCAATGAATATCTGCTGGTTGTTCCGGAAGCTCCCTATTTTGCTTTGCGGCCGCAAGGATGAGTTGGAAGTACAGAAGGACTCAACCCAGCAAAGAGGAGCTCCCATGACAATGGACGGCACGCAGGCAGCACCTGCAACATCATCCGGCGGCAAGGTTCTGGTGATCACCGGTGCCGGCTCCGGAATTGGGCGCGCTGTGGCGCTCCATGCCGTGGCTGACGGCTATCGCGTGGTCCTGGCAGGCCGACGGGCGGAGGAGCTGGCAGCGTCCGTTCCGGCTGGTCCCCGCGTGCTGCTGGTACCGACGGACGTCACCAACCCGGTGCAAGTGAAGAACCTGTTCACCCGGGCCGTGGAACGGTTTGGGCGGGTCGACGTGCTCTTCAACAATGCCGGCACTTTTGGCCCGTCCGGCGCCGTGGATGAGATCTCCCTGTCTGGCTGGCATGACACCTTGGCAGTCAACCTCACCGGATCGATGCTGTGCGCTGCCGAGGCCGTGCGCACCATGAAGGGCCAGGCGCCCCAAGGCGGACGGATCATCAACAACGGCTCCATTTCCGCCCACGCACCCCGCCCGAAATCTGTGGCTTACACCGTGAGCAAGCACGCCATCAGCGGCCTGACGAAATCGATTGAGCTGGACGGGCGCCCCTTTGGCATCAGCTGTGGCCAGATCGACATTGGCAACACGACCACCGGCATCATGACGGAGCTCGACGTCGCCACCGGAGCCCTGCAGGCCAACGGCTCCCTCTTGGTGGAGCCGACCTTCCCGGTTGAGGATGCCGCACGAACGGTCCTGTTCATGGCGGCCCTGCCTGCCAGTGCCAACATCGGCCAGCTTGTGGTGACGGCGGCGGGCATGCCATTTGTGGGCCGCGGCTAGCAGCCTGACCTGGCCAAGCACGACGGCGGCGCCCTCCCTTCGAAGGAGGCCGCCGCCGTCGTTCATTGAAACGAGAAACGATTAGTGCTGATTCGTCACGGCTGGCAAGGGTGGGTCCTGGGCCTGCGCCTCATCCGTCCTTTCCACCAAAGGGTCTGCGTCCTTCCGGGCCGTCTCGGCCGGAGTGTCGGCAGGGGCGGTGGTGGGGATTTCCCCGGTGATGGTGATTTCTTTGCCATCGGCGTCAATGAGCTTGCCGTTTTCGCAGCGGTCCCCGTCTTGGAGGCACGCCATGACTTCGGAAGCGACCAGACGGTCCGTTCCCGCGACGAAAACGGAGGCGTTCTCTGAATTCCCGAACTTCAAGTGGTTGAAGAGCAGGTTCAGCAAGATGGCGACCACTGCGGCGGAGCTGATCCCGGAGTGGAAGATCGTGGCGAACCAGGCCGGGAACTGGTCGTAGAACGTGGGTGCGGCGATGGGAATGATGCCTGCACCGATGGCCGTGGCAACGATGATCATGTTCATGTTGTTCTTGTAACTGACCGTTGACAGCGAGCGGATGCCGCTTGCAGCAACCGTGCCGAAGAGCACGATTCCGGCACCGCCGAGGACCGGGGTCGGCACTGCAGCCACAACACGTCCCATGATGGGCAGGACACCCAAAATAACGAGGATGACACCACCGGCAGCCACAACAAAGCGGCTCTTGATGCCCGTCACCGCGACCAGACCAACGTTTTGGGCAAAGGCGCTCTGGGTGAATGAACCAAACACGGGAGCAACAACGCTGGCAGCCATGTCGGCCCGCAGACCGTCACCGAGACGACGGGAGTCGATCTTGGTGCCCACGATCTCTCCGACGGCCAAGATGTCGGCTGAAGTTTCAACCATGATGACCAACACGACGATGAACATGGAGATGATGGCGGCAAGCTGGAATGTTGGCATGCCCAAGTGGAAGGGGGTCGGGAACGCGACAATCGATCCTTCACCAACCTTGGAGAAGTCTGCCATGCCGACAGCAAGCGCGATGAGCGTGCCGATGACCATGGCGAGCAAGATGGACAGGCGCGAGATGGCGGCGCTGCCGACCTTGCTCAGAAGCAGCACGATCACCAAGGTCACGGCGGCAAGACCGATGTTCGCGACGCTGCCGTAGTCATCGGCTTTTTTGTTGCCGCCCATGGCCCAGTTTGCTGCGACCGGCATCAACGACAAACCAATGACGGTGATAACGGTGCCTGTGACCACTGGCGGGAAGAACCTAATGATCTTGGAGAAGATCGGTGTGATCAACAGTCCGATCGCTGAGGAAACGATGACTGCGCCAAAGACGCTCTGGATTCCACCTCCGCCGTTGACAATCGCCACCATCGTGGCAACACCTGCGAACGAGACGCCTTGGACCAAGGGGAGCTGAGAGCCGAAGAATGGCACCCCGATGGTCTGCAACAGTGTGGCCAGACCACCCATGAACAGGCAGGCGGCAATAAGCAGGCCGATGTCTGCCGGTTGCAGGCCCGCAGCCTGCCCAACAATGAGCGGGACGGCAACAATTCCGCCATACATGGTAAGTACGTGCTGGAAACCGTAGGCAAAGTTTGCCCCGATACCTAACTTTTTGTCCTCCGGCCGGGTGGGGGCTACGGCGGTGGATCGTGAATTCTTGGTCATAGCGGACCTCCTTGTCTGCTTACCCTTATTAAGCGTCAACCCACTTTGGGGGCTGCCGCGCAGGGTGGACGGGGGATTAGAGCCCTCGTCCACCCCTAGCCTCTAAGGCTTCGGGCTGATTTTCAGCCGTTTGTTTCTAGCAAAAACCTGCTACGCCTTCCCAGACGTTTCCTGCATCGCTGGCGTTCTCACGGAGAACTGTTCCTTCGATCAGGCCGTAGGGACGGTCTGCTGCGAAGAAGACTTCGTTGGGATTATCCTGGCCAAAGTGGGACAGGTCAACGACAAAGTGGTGTTTGTTCGGCATGGAGAACTTGATCTCGTCAATCTCAGGGTGTGCCTCCAGAGCCTTCTTGCCCATTTCGAACATCGTGTTCTGGAGAGCATGTGAGTAACCTTCCGTGAAGCCTTCCAGCAAGAGTGCCTTGATGCTTTCGTAGGAGGCATTGAAGTCGAAGTCACCGCTGACTGCCTCGGTGTTGTAGCGCCAGCGGGCGGCTACGTCGGTGCTCATGATGCGGTCCTCGGTCTCGGCCAGAGTGGTGAACTTGTCCACCGGGAAGCCTACGAAGCCGGACTGGGTGGACTTCAGCACAGTGAGGTCGCTCAGCCCGCCTAGTACATGTGTCTTTTCTCCGTCCTTGACAACAACGGACGTACGGATTTCCTGGTTGCTTTTGACGAACGAGTGGTCGTGGCCCTTGCCCTGAGCCTGGATGCGGTTCCAGGCGTACTGCTCAGCGGCCCAGCGGCCACCGGTTACCCAGTCGAATTCGCTGGTGAAGTGCTCGCCGAGGCGCAGTAGGAAAGCTTCCGGTGAACCGACGCCTTCCCGGGCGAAGCCGTAGACGGTGTTCTTCTGGGTGTCGGTGGGGACGACGTGGGCGTTGTCGCCATCCAAGTGCGCGGCCTGGAAATCGCCGCGCAGTTGAGAGGTTACATTGAGGTCTTCGATCTCGTGACGGTCGGTGTCGCGAGTGATCTTGACGAGGCGAACTTCGGCCTTGCCGAACTGGTTGGCGCCCAGGATGATGTTGTTCTCAGACATGATTTTAACTTCCTCGATATGTTGAATAGGCGAAAGGACTCAGGAGAAGGGGCACATGGTAATGCTCTTGGCTTGCCTGAACCGCAAAGGTCAGCGATACCTCCGGAAAGAAGGCGTCCGTCTTGATGCCGGCGAAGTAGGCCTGAGTGGCAAACCGCAATTGGTATGTACCGCTTTGCAGTTTTTCAGGACCGAGATCTTTCACCCGCCCGTCAGCATCAGTGGTGCCCGACGCAATCTGGAACCATGCCTCGCCGTCGCGGGCGTAGAGCTCGACGGCGACACCTGCAGCGGGTTTCCCCAGTGCGGTATCCAGAATGTGGGTGGTTACATGGGAGACGCTCATGCGCTCATCACTCCTTCGAGCCGCAGCACTGCGATTTCTCGCAGCTGTTGGGCAACTATGAGGGCTTCTTCAGCTGCGGTGTTTTCCATCCGCTGGTGAAGGGTTTCAATGATTTCCTGCGGACTGCGCCCTGCAGCCCGAATCAGGAAGACTTCGTCAAATTTGGTTTCGTAGGCGCGGTTCCCGTCCGCCAGGGCGGTAACGACATCGCCATCGCTGGGATCGACAGCTGCCTGTTCTTTTCGCGATAAGCTGGCCTCTGTGCTTGAGCCGGCGGCGCGTTCGCCAATCCGGGGATGGTGGGCCATCGCGGAGGCAACTTCCTCGACTGTAAAGGGAGTTGCAACGCTCTTGGCGCAGTTGAGGAGTTCATCTAGATCGGCAAACGGGCGGGCCGCCACGATTTCTCGTCCCCAACGCTCAATGTCTAGGCAGGGCCGAAGTGCGGCCAGTGCTTCTGCCGGTTCGGCCTCGTTGAAGTGTTCAAGCAGCATTGCTTGTGGTCCTTGCGGGTCTGTGCTGGCATCCACGGCGTCGGCTATACAAAATAGAACTAATTTCGTATCGTGGAACTGTTATTTCAGCATATGAATAGTGAACAGCATCACAGTCGTGATGTCAATCACGAAACCAACATTCATGAGCTCTTGCGTCAAAATATATAGTGGTTGCGGGTGTGGGCCCGCGTGACTGCGGGGCGGGAGTGGCTCAGAGGAGTTACGGGAAGAGCAAAATTTTAATCAGGGCCAGTGTGCCCACGGTAATAATGGTGGCGCGCAGTGCTGCAGCTGGCAGTCGCCGACCGTACCGGGCGCCCACCAGGCCACCCAGAATGGCACCTATGGCAATGAGGGTGGTGACCTGCCAATCAATGAAATTCCAGGCTATGGCCATAAATGTCAATGCCGCAATCCCATTGACTGCCGTTGTCAGGACATTCTTGACCCCATTGATTTGCTGGGTTGGCAAAGAGGTTATGATCCCCATCAGTCCGACGATCAGAATACCTTGGGCGGCTCCAAAGTAGCCACCATAAAGCCCCAGGACAAAGATGCCCGCGATGAGGCCCACTGACGCTTGCGACGGACCAGGCTCCTTTGTCACCAGACGGCGCCGGGCTATCCCGCGTTGCAGAAATGGGCCGAAGGCGACGAACAGGATGCCGAGCGCGACCAGCCCTGGCACGACTGCGTTGAAGGCGGCTGGTGGAAGTATGAATAAAAGGATGGCACCTGCCAGCCCCCCGACAGCTGATGCGGGCAGCAGTCGAAGAATGGTTGCTTTGTTTGGGGAGATTTCCCTGCGGTACCCCCAGGTTCCAGCCACGCCGCCAGCCACGAGGCCAATGTTGTTTGAAATATTGGCAACCAGGGGCGGATAGCCAAAGAGTAGTAGGACGGGAAAGGTCACCAGTGTTCCCGAGCCCACTACGACATTGATCATTCCGGCCCAAAAGCCAGCCAGAAATATTGCCGACATCTCCAGCATGTGTTCCCCTCTACCGGTTACCAAGAGTTTGCCCGAGATTTAGGGTACCGGGGCATTGACCTAGAGCCAGACTGACTATAAGCTCATTTCATATTACAAGAATTAAATCTCACATAACGAAAAGGTTGAGAGAATGTCATCATTAATTACGCCCGGCCAGCTTGCGCCTGGCTTTGCCCTGCCCAATGCCAGTGGTCAGTCGGTCAGTCTGTCGGATTACGCTGGCTCCCGCGTTGTGGTCTACTTTTACCCCAAGGCAGCCAGTCCGGGATGCACCACCGAGGCCTGTGATTTCCGGGACAGCCTGGCGGCCCTCAATGCGGCTGGGGTACAGGTACTGGGCATCTCGACAGATCCTCAGCATGCCCTGACGAGCTTCGAGGAGGAATTTGAGCTGAATTTCCCCCTGCTCTCCGATGAGGACCACGCCGTCGCCGAGGCTTGGGGTGCCTGGGGCGACAAGGTGGTCAACGGCGTCGACATGGTAGGAACCCTGCGATCCACTGTTGTGGTCAATCCCGACGGGAAAGTTCACAGCGTCGAATACAACGTCAACGCTGAAGGTCATGTAGCGCGATTGCGCAGTGAACTCGGTCTCTGACCAGATGAACCACCCTGCAATGGCGCAGAACGCCATGCGTACTTAATGTGTTGCCTCGAGCCACCTCCTGTGTAGGAAATTCTTCCTTGCAGGGGGTGGTTTCTTGTTGCCTGCTGCGCCAAGAATTAGGACAGCCGCAAAGTCCTTTGGGGGAACTTGGCGTCCTGGACGGACAATGCGTCGTGGTCTTTACAGTTTAAAGCTGGAGCACTTCTCGGCGGATAGCTGGGGGTGTTATCGATCTCCTTGCTTGACGATGGCGTCGTCGCCTTGAATGACGATGGGATCGATGGCCTGCTCGTCGTGGTGACGGGGTGGTCGTCAATGCTGGCGGGTGCTGGGTATGGTTTTCCCCCAACAACCCGACGCGTAACACCATGGCTGACAGAGTTTTTCGCTGATGAGGTTCAGCCTCATCCGACCACGGAGCTTAATTAGTTCCTTCACCCTGAGCAGTAATAGTTTTTCTCCGATCCTCGGCAGACATGATAAGAATAACTGCAGTACAGATTGGGTACTCTTGTCGGTCCCGACCGCCGGAATTGAATCGGCTTGATGCGGTCCAAGCTACGAGGCGTCTATCCCCCCGAAACGACTTGGAAGAAATTGCCACACACCTTCAGGGACTGGGAGCGCGGTTGATCGTCGTCACCAAGGATCGCTGCTCGCCACGCCCGAGACCCGTCTGGCCATTCCGTCTGTACAGTCCACTGTCGCAGACGCCATAGGAGTTGGGGATTCCTACATGGCTGCCCTGATCATGGGATTGTTCGCCCGGGGGACAAGTGGGCTGGCACCCGCCACGTTGGAGCAACTAGGTCGGACTGCCACAATGGCGGCTGCAATTACTGTGCGTCGCCCGTGTTCCGGTGTCGTGGACAACAGCATCCTCTCGGGGCGCTAAAGGGGACCGCAGTCGAGGGCGTCAAGGCACGGAACGGACGCTAGATGTTTGGCTGGACTTCAGGATTTCGTTCGAAGTTTGTCTGATCCTCCCCGACTTGGGACACATTTGATGCTGGAGTCGTTGGCGCACATCCCGGGTACATAGGAATTGTGTCTAGAAGTTCCTGATGTGCCCGAGAATATGTTGGGTCAACGGCACCCTGGTCTAAAACCGCGTGCGAATGTAACCGATTCATTAGAAACGCATTAAATTGGGTGACAAGTGCTGACTCTTCAGTACCATGCATTGTCATGCGCCTGCCGTGGAAGCGAAGGGCAGAAATGCTTTGTAACATTTCAAATCTGTGGATCGCGTTGACAGCGGGTCGCCGGGTCGAATCGGACAGGGGCCCTCGGGCTTAATAGGACTAAACGGCCCGGATTTACGAGGTTTTGTTGACGGGGTGAGTTTCCACCCCGTCATTGCGTGCTTAGAAGTCGTTGGTGCGCCTACTTCCAGAGGCGCTTGCTGGCCAATGCTGCTCCCTGGCCCAACGCCACAAGTTTCGCGGCGGCAATCTGCGGATGGACGCGGCCACCCAGACCGCAGTCCGTGGAAGCGATGATGGACTCGCGGCCCACCACCGAGGCGAAGCGCTCAATACGGTCGGCCACCAATTCCGGGTGTTCCACTACGTTCGTGGCGTGGGAGACGATGCCCGGCACGATCAGCTTTCCCTCGGGCAGCTTGGTGTCCTGCCAGACCTTCCACTCGTGCTCGTGGCGGACGTTGGCTGCCTCAAAGGAGTACGAGCCGGCGTTGATGTTCAACATGGTGTCCACCAAGTCCGGCAGGGGAAGATCGGTGGTGTGCGGGCCGTGCCAGGAACCCCAGCACAGGTGGAAGCGGATCTGCTCCTCCGGCAGGTCCCGCAGTGCCCAGTTCAACGCCTCCACACGGATTTGGGTGAACTTCAGGTAGTCCTCTACAGAAGGCGCAGGGGAGATTTGGTCCCAGTTTTCGGCGATGGAGGGGTCGTCAATCTGCACCGTCAAACCGGCGTTGATGATGGCCTTGTACTCCTCACGCAACACGTCGGCGCAGGCGTAAATGAACTCTTCCTCGGTTTCGTAGAATTCGTTGCTGATGCGTGAGGCACTGCCGGGAGACAAGGCAGCCACGAAGCCTTCGGTGGCGCCTGCCCGGGCCATGCCCGTGGTGAGGTTCTTAATGTCGGAGGCAACGGCGTCGTACCCGGTGTAGGTCAGGGGGCCGGTGCACTTGGGGAACGGGTTGCCGCCGGCCTTGAAGATGCCGGAAGTAGGATCGTTGTACGCCTCGGAGAAGGCGGCCCGGTCGCGACGGTGCAGGAAGCCCGTCAGCTGCACATTTCCGGGGGAGGAATCCACCGCCTCCGTGGACCATTTCTGGTCGTGGTCCAGCTCCAGACCGCCCATGCGGGCGAAGGAGTAGGACCACCAGGCACCGTAATCGACGGTATCCGACATGGCGTGGCCAAACTCGCCGTCGTTGACAATGTCGATCCCGGCGGCCTGCTGGCGGGCCACCACATCAATGACCGAGGCCTCCAGCAGAGCCTGGAATTCGGCGGTGTCACCATGGGCTGCCTTGGCTTCATTGGCGGCAAGCAGAGCTGGGGTGCGCGGCAGGGAACCGGCATGGGAGGTGCGGATGCGGTTGGTATTTAAAGACACGAGGATGTTCCTTTCCATCGTTTCTGGCGGTAGCACCGTTCCATGCCACGTCCGCTCCGAAAGGGAGGGCAGTGGATGGTGGGTTGCTGCGGCGTCAACGAGCCAGGTCTCTCGGCCGCTCTGGATGGGAAGTCTTCAGCTTAGGTCGGGGTTCCTTGCGACGGGAAATTCATGGCCGAACATTACGCGCCGCACCCGTAAGCTCTCCGCGGCGGGGATTAGGCTCGATGTATGGCACACATTAATGATTCGCAGGTTATCGTCGAGCTGCTGACCACCCCTGGGCGCTGGGCCGTGGTGGGACTGTCCAACAACCCCCTGCGCGCCGCGGTGGGAGTTTCCTTGTTTCTCCAGCAGCATCTGGGCCAGGAAATCATTCCCGTCAGCCTTAAGGGCGACGACGTCCACGGCGCGAAGGGCTATAAGAAGCTGGCGGAAATTCCCGGAGCCATCGACGTGGTGGATTGCTTTGTGAATTCCCGGCGGGTTGGGGATGTGGTTGACCAGGCCATTGCCGTTGGCGCCAAGGCCGTGTGGCTGCAGCTGGGCGTGGTTGACCAGGACGCGGCCCAACGTGCCCTCGACGCCGGCCTGAATGTCATCATGGACCGCTGTCCCAAGATTGAATCCGCCAAGCTGGGACTGTAAGCCCTTCTTGGACCCTCTGCGCGCAACCGTTTCGAAAGGCGGCCATGCCACGTCATCTTGACCGTACGGGCCCCCACGGCCGCTGGGTCGGCTTCGCGGTGGTTGTCTTGGCTGCACTTCTGGTGGCCAGCACGATCTGGTGGGTTGGCACCAACCGTGCCCGGCCGTCCGGGACCGTTACCGGGGAATTGACGACGGCGGCGCCGACCTCCGCGCGGGCCGCCACGTCCGCGGGTGCTTCCGCCCCGGCGACGAGCACGACAGCGGCGCCCACCCAGGTGCACACCTCGGCGACGACGCCTCAAAGCAGCCCGGCGGAAAGTGCCACGGCGGCACCAACGCAAGGGACGGCGTCGTCCCTTCCCAGCAGCGCACCGGCAACGAACCCGGCAACAGGCCGGGTGGACACGCTGGACGGGCTGGTGCCGGATTACGTGCTGCCGCCGGTGGAAAATGGCATGGTGCCGGTGTTGACGCGGGTCCCCACGGAGCAAAAAGTCGTGTTCCTGACAATTGACGACGGTGCGGTGAAACGGGATTCGGACCTGGCCCTGTTGGAGAAAAGCGGCATCAAGGCGTCGTTGTTCCTGGCCCAGACCTTCATTGCCGGCGAGCCGGATTTCTACCAAAAATATCTCGCGGCCGGGCACCTCGTGGAAGACCATACGGTGAGCCACAACCTGGGATTCCTCCAGCTCGGGTATGCCGAACAGAAGGCCGAGATTTGTGGCATGGCCGACTTCGCGCAACAACATTATGGACGCCGGCCGGTGTTCTTCCGGCCTCCCGGCGGGCCCTACACACAGGCAACCCGGCAGGCTGCGGCAGAATGCGGGCTCAAGGCCATTGTGGATTGGGAGGCGAAGGCCAACGCCGGCGGCATGGATTACCAAGTGGGTGCCGGATTGCGGCCCGGGGACATTGTGCTGATGCATTTCCGGCCGGAATTTCCGCAGGATCTGGCAGCCTTCATTGCCGCCAAGGATGCTGCGGGGCTGAAAGTGGTGCTCCTTGAGGACTATCTTGGCACCCCGTAACCACACCCATGTGCACTGCAGGTAGCGTTGAATCCATGACAAAAGTTGTTTACTACACGGCGAGCACGCTGAACGGTTTCCTTGCGGATGAACACCATTCGCTGGACTGGCTCTTTGCCGTTGATGACACCGACGGACCCGACATTGCCGCGTTCATGGCGACCGCCGGCGTATTTGTTGAAGGCTCGTCCACATATGAGTGGGTGCTGAACGCCGAAAATCTGATGGCCCAGCCGCACAAGTGGCAGCAGTTTTACGGCACCAGGCCCACCTACGTTTTCACCACCAGGAAACTGCCCGTGCCCGACGGCGCCGACGTCCGCTTTGTCAGTGGTTCCGTAGCGGACGTGCTGGCGGAGATCAAGGCCGCGGCCGGGGAGCTGAACGTGTGGGTGGTGGGCGGCGGCGACGTGGCAGGGCAGTTCCTGGATCTTGATGCACTGGACGAAGTGGTGGTTTCCGTCGCCCCGGCCGTCCTTGCTGCGGGGGCGCCGTTGTTGCCACGGAATGCCGGCGCGGACCGGCTTACCCTGCGCAGCGCTGAGGCGCAGGGACAGTTCGCGGTGCTCACGTACGACGTCGGGCCGGCGGAAGCCCCGGAGGTCCTCCCGGCGGAAAGCCCGGCCGCTTTGCCGGCGGAAACCCCAACGGAGAACCTGGCGGAGCGCAGCGATGGGAATTGATGCGCAGCGGCTGCGGGCGGCTGCATTGGCCCTGCCCGGAGGTTACGAAGACTTCCCTTTCGGTCCGGTCATCAGCGTGTTCAAGGTCAGGGCACCGGGCAGCGGTGGTGCAACGTGGGTGGGCAAAGTGTTTGCCCTGGGCGACCTGGATGCAGAACCACTAAGCATCAGCCTCAAATGCGATCCCGACCTGGCACCGGCGCTGCGGGCCGCCAACCCCGGCATCACCGCTGGCTACCATTTGAATAAAAGGCATTGGAACACCGTGGACACCTCCACTGTGGAGGAACAAATGGTGGTGGAAATGCTGGAAGACTCGTATGACCTTGTGGTGGCGGGGCTGCCCAAGAAACAGCAACTTGCCCTGAATTGGAGCGCACATGTCGCCGAAAGCTAGCATCGGATCCCTCAACTATCCTTATCTGGGACTCACCCGGCTGGCGGCACTCAAGCCCGCCGATTCCGTCCAGTGGCCCAAAGGTTTTGCCCACGTGGACAGAAGCCTGATGGTGGGCCGTGGCCCCGAAACGTTCGCGGCGCTCGCCGAAGGCATCATGACCTGGCAGATCCAGCGACGCTCCGGGCTGACCGTGAAAGCGCCCGCCCGTGCAGCCGTCGGCGCCAGGGTGGTGAGCGGATTCGGTGTGGGCGCCCTCCGGCTCCCGGTGCCCTGTGAGGTGGTCTGGGCGTTGGAACCGCAGGCTGTGGTCCGTCCCGATGGGACAGAAGTTCAGATCGCCGGGTTCGGCTACGGCACGCTGCCCGGACACCCTGCCCTGGGCGAGGAGGCATTCATTGCCCAGATGAAGTCCGACGGCGGCGTGTACTTTAGGCTGTTGGCGTTCAGCAAGCCTGCGGGACTGATCTACACCTTGGGCTCTCCGGTCACGAAGCTCACCCAAGCGGGGGTGACCCGTTCCTATCTGCAGGCGGCCCGGGAACTGGTGGACGGCTTCTAAGAATCTCGGAAAAACACCGTCACGATGTGGGCTCCGGCCGCTCTCTTTCCATCGAGAGCACAGAGCTGTCCGCAGGTCCTGCGGCCCACAAGGGCCGCGACACCTGCGAGTGGGAAGTGGATGGAGAAACACCGCCGTGACGGAGCGCATGGATGATCGACTGGAACCGCAATCGCCCGGCAGGGCGGGCTTCAGGATGCCACTGCCGGGGCCGCAGCGCATCATGGCCGACGTGGACCTGGTCCATTTGGCGGACCGGGAAGATGTGAGGGTGGATGAAGCCATCACGTTCACTGCGTGGCTGCTGAACTCCTCGGACGAGATGCTCACCGACATCTGCCTGGGGCCACGGCCCCGGGCGGACGGCAGTCTTGGCGACTTGCCTTACAGCTCCTCACCGGCGGCGGCGGACCTTTCGGGCCGCACACTCGCGCCGGGCCGGTCACTGAACTTCACCATGAGGTATGTGGCAACAGCCCCAGACGCCAAGGCAGGCGGCTTGTTGATCAGCGCGCTGCGCATGGAACTTTCATCGCCCTCCCGTGGCAGGCTCGCCGTCGAGGCGGACGCTTTTGCACAGGTCTTTATCTGACATCTCGACGAGAAAGCCCCGATCAACCCGTAAAGAGTTGACCGGGGCCTTTGTGTTGAACCCAAACCTCTGGGCCCACAGCTCCGAGGGGCCTCAATGCCGGGTCGCTTGCGACCCGGCATTGGGGAGGAGCTGGGGACTAGCCGAAGTACTTCGGCAGGGTTCCTTCGTGTGCTTCGCGGAGCTCATCCAGCTCTGCGGTGAACAGGCCCTGAATATCCAGGGCGTCACCTGCTGCGTCCACAACGCCAATGCGGGACACCGGGAAGCGGCGTGCCGTGCACATGTCGTTGAAGCGGACTTCCTCGCTGCGGGGGACAGCCACAATGGCACGTCCCTGCGTTTCGGAGAACAGCATGGTGAAGGTGTCCACGCCGTCTCGGGCGCCAACTTCGTCCAGGGCCACGCGGGCACCGGTGTTGAAACGCAGTGCCGACTCAACCAGGGCTGCCGCGAGGCCGCCTTCGGAGAGGTCGTGGGCGGAATCGATCATGCCGTCGCGTGAGGCGTTGATCAGGATCTCACCCAATTCGCGCTCGCGTTCCAGGTTCACTGCCGGCGGCAGGCCGCCCAGGTGGCCGCGCATGTTGGCCCACTCGGAACCGTCAAGGTCGTCCTCGGTGGTGCCCAGCAGGTAAATGGCCTGCCCATCCTCAGCCCAGCCCGACGGCGTGCGGCGGGCAACGTCGTCGAACTTGCCCAAAACCGCAACCACCGGGGTGGGATGGATGGGCGTGGAGCCGGTCTGGTTGTACAGCGAGACGTTGCCGCCGGTCACCGCAATGCCCAACACCATGCAGGCGTCGGATAGGCCGCGGATGGCTTCGGCCAGCTGCCACATGACATCAGGATCCTCGGGGGAGCCGAAGTTCAGGCAGTCGGAGACGGCCATCGGGATGGCGCCGGATGTGGCGACGTTGCGGTAAGCCTCGGCCAGTGCCAACTGAGCACCGTGATATGGATCCAGGTAGGTGTAGCGGCCGTTGGCGTCGGTGGCCACGGCGAAGCCCAGACCGGTTTCCTCGTCAACGCGGACCACACCGGCATCGTCGGGGAAGGCCTGTGCGGTGTTGCCGCCAACATAGCGGTCGTACTGGTTGGTGATCCAGTCCTTCGAGCACATGTTCGGGGAAGCGACGAGTTCCAGCACGGCGGCCTTGAGCTCATCGGCGGTGGAGGGGCGGCCGCCGTCTTGGACGGAGCCGGTGAACGTGTCAGCCTGCAGGGCGTCCTGCCACTCCGGGCGGGCGTACGGGCGGTCGTAGACCGGGCCGTCGTGCGCAACGGTGCGGGGATCGACGTCGACAATGACGGCGCCGTCCCACTTGATGATCAGGCGGCCGGTGTCGGTGACCTCGCCGAGCCAGGAGTACTCCACGGCCCACTTCTCCATGACAGCTTCGAAAGCCGCAACGTTGGCGGGGGAGACCACTGCCATCATGCGTTCCTGGGATTCGCTCATCAGGATTTCACCCGGTGTCAGGGACGGATCGCGCAACAGGACGGAGGTCAGTTCAACTTCCATGCCGCCGTCGCCGTTGGACGCCAGCTCGCTGGTGGCGCAGGAGATGCCTGCGGCGCCGAGGTCCTGGATGCCCTCAACCAAGGAACCCTTGAACAGCTCGAGGCAGCATTCGATGAGTACCTTTTCGGCGAAGGGATCGCCCACCTGGACCGCGGGGCGCTTGGACGGCTTGGTGTCGTCGAAGGATTCCGAGGAGAGAATGGAGGCGCCGCCAATGCCGTCGCCACCGGTGCGCGCGCCGAACAGGACAACCTTGTTGCCCTTGCCCGATGCGTTGGCCAGGCGAATGTCCTCGTGGCGCATAACGCCAACAGCGAGGGCGTTGACCAGCGGGTTGCCCTGGTACACCGAATCGAAGACCATTTCGCCGCCGATGTTGGGCAGGCCCAGCGAGTTGCCGTAGCCGCCGATGCCGGCAACGGCACCGTGCATGACGCGGGCGGTGTCCGGGTGGTCGATCGCGCCAAAACGCAGCGGGTCCATGACGGCAACCG
>JBBPZC010000167.1:0-6597 GCA_038199275.1 Actinomycetales bacterium | reverse complement strand
TCGTCCCTATGGTGACCGCGACAGTCGTGGTGGCCAGGGTGGCCGTCCCTCCGGTGATCGCGATTCGCGCCCTTCCTACGGTAACCGCGACGATCGTCCGGCTCGTGGCGGCGACCGTCCTTACGGTAACCGTGATGACCGTCCGGCCCGCAGCAATGACCGGCCCTATGGTGACCGCGACAGTCGTGGTGGCCAGGGTGGCCGTCCCTCCGGTGATCGCGATTCGCGTCCTTCTTACGGTAACCGTGATGACCGTCCGGCTCGTAGCACTGATCGTCCCTACGGTGACCGCGACAGTCGTGGTGGCCAGGGTGTCCGTCCCTCCGGCGATCGTGACTCGCGTCCTTCGTACGGTAACCGCGATGACCGTCCGGCCCGCGGCGGCGACCGCGAGCACCGCAGCGCCGACCGCCCCATGGTCAACGGACGCCGTGAAGACCGCAAGCCTTTCGGTGATCGCGATCAGCGTGGTGGCCGTCCCTCGGGTGACCGCGACTCGCGCCCGTCCTACGGCAATCGTGACGATCGTCCGGCCCGTAGCAATGATCGCCCGTCCTACGGCAACCGCGATGACCGTCCGGCGCGTAGCAATGATCGCCCCTACGGCAACCGCGATGACCGCGACAACCGTGGCGCCCGTCCGTCAAGCGCCCGCCCGCACAACGATCGCGAAGACCGCGGCCCCCGCGTGGCACCGCCGCGCAATGCAGGGGACCTGCGCAGCTCCAACCGCCCGGACCGCGAACGTTCACCGGAAATAGATTCAGACGTCACTGGCGAGGAACTGGACAAGGTCACACGCGCCCAGCTGCGCATCCTCGACGAGCGCAACAATGAGTGGGTCTCCAAGCACCTGGTCATGGCCGGACGCTTGATCGACTTCGTGCCTGAGCTCGCTTTCGAGCACGCTCTGGCAGCAAGCCGTCGCGGTGGCCGTCTGGCCTGTGTCCGCGAAGCTGTCGCCATGACGGCCTACGCGGCAGGCAAGTACGGCGAAGCTCTCCGCGAGCTGCGCACCTTCCGCCGCATCAGCGGATCCAACGTGCACCTGCCCCTCATGGCTGACTGTGAGCGTGGTTTGGGCCGCCCGGACCGCGCCCTGGATCTCATCAAGAGTGAAGACGCAGAGTCACTGGACACCGCCGGCAAGGTGGAGCTTGCGATTGTTGAATCCGGTGCCCGTGGCGACCTTGGCGATCTGGACGCTGCCTTGAGCGCCCTGGAAATCCCGCAGCTGGACATCAACCGCGCCTTCTCCTTCAGCCCCCGCCTGTTCCGCGCCTACGGCATGGTTCTTCGCGCGGCTGACCGCAAGGATGAGGCGAAGACGTGGGAGCGTCAGGCTCTCGTGGCCGAGGAAGCCCTGGGCATTGACGAAGGCACCGACCAGATCATCATCGACCTGGGCGACGATGAGGACATTCCGCTGGAATCCCCTCGCGTGCGTGTTGCCGACGTCATGGACCAGGCTGACACTCCTGTGAAGAACGACGACGAGACCTTGGCAGCTGCCGAGCTCACCTCTGAGGATGCCCAAGCAGGCGAAACAGGCGAAACCAACGTGGACGACGCCGAGTCTTCCTACTTTGAATCTGATGACGCAGAGTCGGACGAAGACAGTGTGGAAGACGACGAATTCGCCTCCGTGGACGGCAAGGAGTCCGACGAGCGCAGCAATGAGCAGTAACATCCTGCTCACTGGTTTTGATGCGGTTCTGGCGGATCTGGACGGCGTGGTTTACGCTGGTCCAGCCGCCATCCCCGGCGCCATTGACGCCCTGAACGGCCTTGCCGAGCAGGGCGTCTCGCTGGCGTACGTGACCAACAATGCCTCACGTACACCGGCGCAGGTCGCCGAGCATTTGCGTGAACTGGGTGCCCCCGCCGCAGATGACCAAGTGGTCAGTTCCGCTCAGGCCGGCGCCGCACTGCTCGCCGACAAGTTCCCAGCGGGCACGAAGGTTCTTGTCACCGGCAGTACAGCGCTCGCCCAAGAGGTGGAGGCGCTGGGCATGATCGTTGTGAAGGGTGCCGAGGACGGGCCGGAGGTGGTCATCCAGGGCTTTGAGCCCACAGTGGGCTGGGCGGATCTGGCCGAGGCCACGTACGCCATCAATGCCGGTGCCACCTGGATCGCCACCAACACCGACATGACTATTCCCCGTGACCGCGGCATCGCCCCCGGCAACGGGACCCTTGTCGCGGCGGTGCGTGCCGCCGTCGGACATGATCCCTTGGTGGCTGGAAAGCCTGAGGCGCCCCTTTTCCACACAGCGGCGCAGCGTCTGTGCGCCGGCAAGCCCCTCGTGGTGGGCGACCGCCTGGACACCGATATTTTGGGTGGCAACAACGCAGGCATGGCCACCGTCTTGGTGCTCACCGGCGTCGACTCCGGCGAAACGGCGTTGCGGGCCCGCAGCGCCGAACGTCCCCGGTTCATCATCGGCACGCTCGGTGACCTGTACCTGCCCTACCCGGACGTGACGGTCGACGGCGCACGGGCCACCTGTGGTGCCGCTGCCGCGACCGTTCTCACGTCGGATGCGGGGGAGCGGACCCTGCAGATTACCGGCACACCCACCGACACCGACGCCTGGCGTGCAGCCTGCGCGGCGTGGTGGGGTGCCGTCCCGTCCGCGGAGCAGACCACCAACCCGGCAATTGTGTGGACGGACAGCGCATCGTGAGTTCGCCGGAACAGCCGGGGGACTCCACCGGCGACACCGCCGTCGATGCACTCGTCGCACGGGCCGCCCGGACGCCGCAGCTCCCATCCGGTGAACACAGGGAAGAATACGCAGAAGTACTTACAGGTTTGGAACGCGAATTGGATGCAGATCCCAGCGTTGCAGCCCCCGACCAGGAAGTCACATCATGACCCGCCTCGACGCCGAACTCGTGAACCGCGGCCTGGCCCGCTCGCGCACAGCTGCAGCAACGTTCATCAAGGCCGGACGGGTCACTGTTGGTGGCAACCCCGCCATCAAGGCCTCACAAATCATTACCGACGATATGGAGCTGTCCCTTCGGCCAGGCGAGGAAGAGGACTATGTTTCCCGGGCCGGGCACAAGCTCGCCGGGGCGCTGGCATACTTCTCCCAGGTGAATGTTGCGGGTAAGCGCTGCTTCGATGCGGGAGCCTCCACCGGCGGCTTCACCGATGTCCTGCTCCGCAGGGGCGCCGCACGTGTGGCGGCAGTGGACGTGGGCCACGGCCAGCTCGTCGATTCCCTGCGCCACGATCCGCGCGTTGAGGTCTATGAGGGTCTGAACATCCGCTACATGAACGTGGAAGACATCGGCGGCCCGGCGGATCTGACCGTTTGTGACCTCTCCTTCATCTCGCTCACCAAGGTCATGGCCCCCTTGACGTTGGCCACCAAGGAAGGCGGCGAACTGCTGCTCATGGTGAAACCACAGTTCGAGGTGGGCAAGGATAATTTGGCGCGCACCGGCGTCGTCAGCAGTGAGAATGAACGACGCCGGGCAGTGGCCCTGGTGGCCCATTCCGCCGTTGCCAATGGCCTTGCCTTGCAGGGTCTGGGCACCAGTTCGTTGCCCGGCCAAGAGGGTAATGTTGAGTATTTTCTGCTGGCGGAACGTCGTGTGTCAGGGCGTGCGCCTAAGATCGAAGAGAAGGAACTGGCAGTCCAGGCGCTGCTAGCCACGCTCTGGCCGCAAGACTAAGGGAAACATACATGACACGCCGCGTTTTGATTCTGGCTCACACGGGTCGCGAAGAGTCGATGCTGGCTGCCCTTGAGGCGTGCGTTGAGCTACACGCAAACAACATTGTCCCCGTCATGTACGCCGAGGAATTGGCGGATTTGACGGGGTATTTGGGCGTGTCCGGGGTCAAGATGGAAATCCTTGACCGCGATGTCACGCTCGCCGAGATTGAACTTGTCATGGTCCTGGGCGGTGACGGCACCATCCTGCGCGCGGCGGAGATTGTGCGCGATTACGACGTCCCCCTGCTGGGTGTGAACCTGGGCCATGTTGGCTTCCTGGCGGAAAGTGAACGTGAAGACCTCATCCAAACCGTGGCCGCCGTGGTGCAGCGCAAATACTCGGTGGAGGAGCGCATGTGCCTGGACGTAATTGTGCGGGTTGCCGGAAAGGTGGTGGCCCACACCTGGGCGCTGAACGAGGTCGCGCTGGAAAAGGGCAACCGGGAACGCATGATTGAGGTCGTCACGGAAGTGGACGGGCGCCCCTTGACCTCCTACGGTTGCGACGGCGTGGTCATGGCCACCCCCACCGGCTCCACTGCGTACGCCTTCTCAGCCGGCGGCCCCGTGGTGTGGCCCGGTGTTGAAGCCATTCTCATGGTGCCCATCAGCGCGCATGCGCTCTTTGCAAAGCCGTTGGTCGTGTCCCCGTCCTCGACTCTGGCTGTGGAAGTACTCACCCGCAACGGGGCCTACGGCGTCATTTGGTGCGATGGCCGGCGCACCGTTGACCTGCTGGCCGGGGCCAGGATTGAAGTCACCCGTTCTCCGAAACCCGTGAAGCTGGCGCGCACCCAGCAGTCCACGTTCTCCGAGCGCCTGGTGCGTAAATTTGAGCTGCCCGTCCAGGGTTGGCGTGGACCCACGCTGGAGGAAACTGCACCTCCCACCACCCAACTGCCCATCATCAAGTCGCCCCGGCACAAGCCCGCCCTGGACGGTCCGCCCTCCACCCCGGTACCGGAACTGCCGGATCTTCGAATCCCGCCACAGAACAGCACCTACTCCGGCACCACCTCTTTCTACGAGGAGCGCTAAGGGATGATTGAAGAAATTCGCATCCGGGACCTGGGCGTCATCTCCGAATCCACGCTTCCGCTGGGCCCGGGCCTGAGCGTTGTCAGCGGCGAAACCGGTGCCGGAAAGACCATGGTGGTGACCGCCGTCGGACTTCTGCTGGGGAACCGGGCCGACGCCGGGGCGGTGCGCAACGGTGCCAAGACCGCCTCTGCGGAGGCCACCCTGACCCTGCCTGCCGGCCATCCCGCCCTGCTGCGGGCGCTGGAGGCCGGCGCCGAAGTTGACGAGTTCGACGGCGGCGCGCAGCTGATTCTGGCCCGGACCGTCAATGCCGACGGGCGCAGCCGTGCCCATGTGGGTGGGCGCAGTGCCCCCATCGGCGTGTTGAACGAACTGGGGGAGGCCCTGGTTGCGGTCCACGGGCAATCGGACCAGATCCGTTTGAAGAACCCTTCGGCGCAACGTCTGGCACTGGATAAGTTTGCGGTCGAGGCGCACAAGGGATTTAGTGGAAAAGCACGCAGTTATCGTGAGGTTTTTGAGCGGTGGCGGGGCGTGCAGGCCGAGCTTGGCGAGCTGCGTTCGGCCAGCCGGGAACGGTTGCGTGAGGCCGAATCGTTGACCACGGCACTGGCTGAGATTGACGCCGTCGAGCCTCTTCCGGCAGAGGATGAGCTGCTCAAGGCTCAGGCGGTGAAACTGGGCAATGTGGAGGAACTGCGCAAGGCCACCCTGGGTGCGCACGAGGCGTTGAGTGCGGCGGATTATGGCGACGGCGTGGACGCTGCCTCCCTTGTGGACACTGCCAAACGGCTGGTGGAAACCGTCTCCGACAGTGATGAGGAATTGGGCCAAACGGCCAAGCGGCTGTCCGAGGTCGGGTACCTGCTGGCAGATATTGCCCGGGATTTGGTCAGCTATGCCACGTCCCTGGACTCCGATGGTCCCGGACGGTTGTCAGAGGTCGAGGACAGGCGTGGCGAGTTGGCCGTGTTGGTGCGCAAATACGCCCCCAGCATTGACGAGGTCATTGAGTGGGCTGACGCGGCACGGGTGCGCCTGACCGAGCTCAGCGATGACTCCGGCCGGATTGAAACCTTGGAGGCTGCGGAGGTGACCGCCCTGGCGGAACTGGATGTGCTCGCCGGTGAGCTGACGGTGCTGCGCCGCAAGGCCGCCGAGAAGCTGTCCAAAGCCGTCAGCGCCGAGTTGAAGGCGCTGGCCATGCCGGATGCCAGGCTGGTCATTGACGTTTCCGCGGCCGAACGCAGCATTCACGGTGAGGATGACATCGCCTTCCTGCTGGCACCGCATGCCGGCGCCTTGCCACGGCCCCTGGGCAAGGGCGCCTCCGGCGGTGAGCTCTCCCGTGTCATGCTGGCGCTGGAAGTGGTGTTGGCTGCCGTGGACCCCGTCCCCACCTTTGTTTTTGATGAGGTGGACTCAGGTGTTGGCGGCAAGGCCGCCGTGGAGATTGGCCGCCGGCTGGCCATGCTGGCCCAGCACGTGCAGGTGTTGGTGGTCACCCACCTGCCCCAGGTTGCTGCGTTTGCGGACCAGCATGTGCTGGTCACCAAGAGCTCTGTGAGCAAAAACTCAACGGGCATCACCACCAGCAATGTGAAACTTTTGACCTACGAAGAACGGGTTGTGGAATTGGCCCGGATGCTGGCTGGGCAGGAGGATTCAGCGACTGCGCAGGCACACGCCAAGGAATTGCTGGCACAGGCAGCGCGCCCGCTTCAGTAGATTTTTGATGGCAAGGAAAATTTCAGGGCCGTTCCCTTTACGAATAGTGGCCCATTAGATGATAGGCTCGAATCCCGTGGTGCAACGATCAAATTCC
>JBBPZC010000166.1:0-6918 GCA_038199275.1 Actinomycetales bacterium | reverse complement strand
GTTCACCTTGAACAACTTGGTGCCTTCAAGCTGTGCCTTGATGGCCGCGTATTCGTCGCCTGAGGATGAACCGTAGTGGTCCGGGTTGTACTGCAGATCCAGTGTGACGGGTGTTTCAACACCGGCGTCTGAAAGTGCCTTGGTGGCCTTGTCCACGTCGGGGCCGCCGTTGCCGTCACCGTAGTCTGCCTTCAGTGGCTCGACGGCACCGGTGAAGCCGGCAGGAACGAAGGAGTAGAGCGGCAGGTAGGTGCCCTTGTAAACCTGGTCGGCAATGGCTGCACGGTCAATGGAATCTGCCATGGCCTGGCGCACGGCCAGTGCCTTGGCGGCATCCGGGGTGGCGGTCTTGGCACCAAAGGGCATGGTGTCGAAGTTGTAGACGATGTAGCGGATTTCGCCACCGGGGCCAATATCCACCTTGACGTTCTTATCCGACTTCAGGCTTTCAATGTCCGTGGCGGTCAGGCTGCGCCAGGCAACATCGATGTTGCCCTTCTGCACATCCAGTTTCATGTTGTTTGAGTCGGTGTAGTACTTCATGGTCACCGATTCCGACTTGGCCGGGCCCAGCAGACCCTTGTAGTCGGGGTTGCGCTTGAACGCGATGAGTTCGTTCTGCTTAAACGAGTCAATGGTGAACTGGCCGGCGAAGGCCTCGCCGGCGATGATGTCTGCATCCGTGGTGATGGCATCCGGGCTGAACACACTGTCATCGACAACGGGACCGGCAGGACTGGTCAGCACCTGCGGGAACGTCTGGTCGTTGCCAAGCTTGAGCTTGAACACCACGGTGGTGGCGTCCGGAGCCTCAACGCTGTCAAGGTTGCCCAGCAACGTGGCCGGGCCATTGACGTCATTGATCTTAAGCTGGCGGTCGAAGGTGAACTTCACGTCCTTGGAATCCAGTTCGGAGCCGTTGGCCCATTTCAGCCCGGACTTGAGCTTGACCGTGTATTCGGTGGGTGAGGTGAAGTCGGCCGATTCGGCCAGGTCCGGCTTCGGATCCGCGCTGCCAGCTGCGGAGTTAAGGACGAACGGGTAGATCTGGTTCATCACCATGAACGAACCGTTGTCATAGGAACCGGCCGGATCCAGGAACGTTGTTTTATCGGTTGTACCCAACACGACGGGCGCTCCTGTTGAGCCACCGCCGTCGGTGCTGCCGGTTTCCCCACCACCGGTGGTCCCCGTGCACGCGGTCATGGCCAGCATCGATACGCCCGCAATGGCAATCACCGACCTGAACGCAAACTTATTCTTAGCCATTGGCAAACTTTCTCTTGTGCTTGGCGTGAAACAACCCACACAACGCTGTGTGAGCTGCGGCACCATTTTTGATACTCCATTCATATCATCGATGCCGGTGACTTCCGTCACCCAAGAGAAAGTTGCAATCAGATGGTTACCTTAGTGACTCCACCCGCGGACCGGCGCGAAAATAGGGGCTGCGGCCAAACCAGCCGGCAAGTTTTGCGTAGGCATCAGAGGCGATGGGAACCCTGATTTCGGGCCCAAAGCCCCGTTCCACGCCCCGGTATTCGGGCTTGAGCATTCTTTGCGCCCAAGCCAGCGACTGCTCCGCCAGGATCGGGTCCAAGATAATCGGCACACCGGTTGCCCGGGCCAGGTCCCAGGAGTGCACGGTGAATTCTGCAATTTGCAGTCCGATGCGGCTGCGCAGCGGCGCCTCGCCGCCGCCAGGGAGGGCCACTTGGGCGTTGAGGTCGGCAGCCGCCCATGCGCGCATCAGCATTACCGCCCCGTCGGTGAATCTGGTGGACCAGTCGGCACCCACCGTGGCCGTCGATGCCAGCGGGTCCACATTGTGCCCGCGCGCCATGATGGTATACCTATGCAGATCCTGGACCACCAGGTGATGCAGCAGATCCTGCACGTTCCAGTCGGCGCACGGGGTGGGCCAGTCTGCCTGATTTGAGGAAATGGCTCCAATTACTTCAGCGCTCTGATTAAGCGCTCTTTCGAGGAACTGTAGTGGGTTGGGAATTGTATGCGGGGGCATTGACGCTACCTTCCGTGAGCTAAGTCACTTGTAGTAGGTAGCTTACGCCAGCACCGCAACCCCGCCTCGGCACATACCGACGCTATCCCACCTCTGGCGCGTTTTTCGGCGACGCTATCCCGCCTCTGGCTGGATTTTTGAGAACGCTATCCCACCTGGGCCGTCGCGATGGATTGCCCACCGATCTTCATCTGCGCCGGCAAAGGTCGGGCTCAGGAATTGTCCTCTTTTGCGGGCTTGAGCCATGCGGGCCAATCCTTGGACGCCGCTGCGGGATCCACTACCCGTTTCGTCGATTCCGGCTCCTGTAGATTCCGGTGGCTCACCTCCATGGCCTCCAACACTGCCACATCCTTTCTGAGAATAGCCTCCGTCGCCAGGGACTGCTCCAACTTCAGCCTCAATGCTGCGATTTCAGCCCGCTGCTTCTTCAGGTCACGTTTGTACTGGTCCGACGACGTCGAGCCCGAGGGCCGCTGGGGACCATCAATGAATAACTATCTCCTCTTGCCGTGGATCATCGAAAGCATGAAGCTCTCTCACTCGGGATGAGTGGGATAGCGATCTGGATTTTGCCACCAATGGTGGGATAACGTCGGTGAAAAACGCGCCAGAGGTGGGATGGCGTTCGTAGTTTAAGGGAGGTCGGGGCGGGCCAGCGACCTTGCCGTGTCGATCGTGGCCTGACCCAACACGCGGGAGCCCTGGTACAGGACGATGGTCTGGCCGGGCGCCACGCCGCGCAGCGGCTCGACCAAGGTGACGTGCAACTGCTGGCGGGTGCCGCCGTCGTCCGTCTCCTCGGTGACGAAGGCGCGGGCCGGGACCGGGTCTCCATGGGCGCGGACCTGGGCGTAGCAATCGAATTCCCCACCCGTGGCGATCTCGGCGATGGGCATTCCGGCCCAGGAGACCTTGATGCCCTGGATGGAGTCGATGGCCAGCAGTGCGTGCGGGCCGACGATGACCTTGTTTTCCTTGGGGCGGATTTCCAGCACGAAGCGGGGCTTGCCGTCTGCGGCGGGTGTGCCGAGTTTCAGGCCGCGGCGCTGGCCGACGGTGAACTGGTTTGAGCCGGTGTGGCCACCAACGCGGGCGCCGGTTTCGTCGACGATCTCGCCGTCGGTCATCTCGATCTTCTCGGCCAGCCAGCCAGCGGTGTCACCGTCCGGGATGAAGCAAATGTCGTGGCTGTCCGGCTTCTTGGCCACGGACAAGCCGCGGCGTTCGGCCTCGGCACGGACCTCGGCCTTGGACGGGGTGTCGGCCAGGGGGAACATGGAGTGCTTGAGCTGCTCGTGGGTCAGGACGCCGAGCACGTAGCTCTGGTCCTTGGCCCAGTCGGCTGCACGGTGCAATTCGGGGTTGCCGTCGGTGTCGGTGATGACCTTGGCGTAGTGGCCGGTGCACACCGCGTCGAAGCCCAGGGCAATGGCCTTTTCCAACAGCGCGGCGAACTTGATGCGCTCGTTGCAGCGCATGCACGGATTGGGCGTGCGGCCGGCGGCATATTCGTCAATGAAATCCTGGACCACGTCCTCCTTGAAGCGCTCGGAGAAGTCCCACACGTAGTACGGAATGCCGAGTAGATCGCAGGCACGCCAGGCATCATTGGAATCCTCCACGGTGCAACAGCCTCGGCTGCCGGTGCGCAGGGTTCCGGGCATGCGGGAGAGCGCCAGGTGGACGCCGACAACGTCGTGCCCGGCATCCACCGCACGTGCCGCAGCTACGGCGGAGTCAACTCCACCACTCATGGCTGCCAATACTCGCATTACTTGCCTTTCATTTGGTGCAAAAATTCAATTCGTGTGACGTGCCGGCCCCGTCGCTGGCGAGGCTTGGAAACCTTCGCCGCTTAGGCTCCCGAGCCTCGGCTAACGCGTGCTCGCCGTCTGGATGGACGATTGATGCCCGGCCATGCCCGCTTTTTTTGCTCGCGCGTGCGCGTCCGGCAGTGCGGCCACAAAGGTGTCAACGTCTGCTTGGCTCGATGTATGCCCGAGGCTGAAGCGTTGTGCGCCACGTGCCGTGTCCTCGTCCAGGCCCATCGCCAGCAAAACGTGCGATGGCCGGGGCACACCTGCCGTGCAGGCGGAGCCAGTGGAGGATTCGACGCCGACCATGTCCAGCAGGAACAACAGCGAATCGCCCTCGCAGCCAGGGAACGTGAAGTGTGCGTTGCCCGGGAGCCGTTTCTCCGGTGCCATGGCAGGGTCAACGCCACGCAGAACGGCTTCAGGAACCGCGGTCCGGACAGCGTCGATGATGGCATCACGGAGTCCGGCAATCCGGACCGACTCCGTTGCCAAATGAGTCGTGACGTCCTCGGCAGCGGCGGCAAAGGCCGCAATTCCGGCGGTATCAAGCGTCCCCGAACGGACCGAGCGTTCCTGCCCGCCACCATGAAGCACGGGTGTCAGCTTCACAGCCCTGCCCAGCAGCAGTGCACCGACACCCACGGGGCCGCCGATTTTGTGGCCGCTGATGGACATGGCTGCCAGCCCCGATTCCTTAAAGTTGAGGGGGACCGAGCCGAACGCCTGAACAGCGTCGGAATGCACGGGAATGCCGTACTTGCCTGCGAGTGCCACGATCTCGGCGATGGGCTCGATGGTCCCCATCTCATTGTTGGCCCACATGCAACTGATGAGAGCCACGGAGGAGGCTCCGCCGTCGGACAATTCCTTTTCCAGTGCAGCCAGGTCCACCACGCCGTCGCCATCAACCGGCAGCCAGACGGCTTCGGCACGTTCATGCTTCTCGAGCCATTCCACGGTATCTTGAACGGCGGCGTGCTCAACACTGGAAACCAGGATGCGGTTGCGGGCAGGCTCGGCTTCGCGGCGGGACCAGAAGAGGCCTTTGACAGCGAGGTTGTCGGCTTCGGTGCCGCCGGAGGTGAAAATGACTTCGGTGGGGTGGGCGCCTGCGGCTTTGGCGATGGTTTCGCGGGACGCTTCCACGGTGGCGCGGGCGCGGCGGCCGGCTCCATGGAGGGAGGACGGATTGCCGCTACGGGCGATAACGGAGGTGAGTGCGGCGAGGGCCGGGGCCGAAATAGGCGTGGTCGCCGCGTGATCTAGATACACGGGCACGGGCCCAATTCTACGGCATTCACCTGACGCCGGCGGCAGGGATCGCTGCAGCACTGTCCTTTCGGATTGACCTTGGTGCCAACCCACCTTTTTCCTTGTCACCATTCCCAAGCTGCTGGCAGGATCGGAGTGTTCCACATCACTCAATGATCCCAGGGGGATTACTCCATGCAGAAAGTCCTGTTCCGTCGTGCCGCAGCCACCGCTGTCTGCGCCGTCACGATTGCAGCAACAACGTTCGTTGGCGGCAGCGCCATGGCTGCTCCATCGCAAGGCCCATCAACACCCGTTGAATTTCCCGCAGCGGACGGCCAGCTCATGAGCTACGTCGTCAACGCGAAAGTGGCCAATAAGGGCCAGACCAAGCAGGCCGTACGGGCCGTCGAGGCTGCCGGCGGTGTCGCCGTCCAGGAGTGGCCGGAAATTGGTGTGGTCATCGCCCAGTCCGACCGCGCCAGCTTCCGCGCCAACGTCCTCAAACAGGGGAAGTCCCACGTGGTGTCGGTGGGCGCAACCCGCACCATCACCGTCGCCGAGGGCACCCCCGAAGGCATTGACACTCCGTGGCAGCAGGCCCAGCAGCCTCAGATGCGCAGCAGGCAGCTGGCCAACACGGACCTCCTCTATGGCGATGCCACGTTCGACGGCGTCACGGCAG
Organism: Actinomycetales bacterium; assembly: GCA_038199275.1. Taxonomy (GTDB): domain Bacteria; phylum Actinomycetota; class Actinomycetes; order Actinomycetales; family Micrococcaceae; genus Specibacter. The sequence goes on along the minus strand of JBBPZC010000166.1, from coordinate 1,139 downwards.
ATCCGCGCGAAGGCGAGCAGTGGGACAAGGTTCAGATCAAGGCCGACCAGGCGCACCAGATCACCGACGGTTCCCGCGATGTCCTGGTGGGTGTCCTGGACAGCGGCATCGATCCGGTCCACCCTGACCTGCAGGCCAACATTGACGTGGCCGCTTCCGTGAACTGCACCAACGGAGGCCGTCCGGATACCTCAGCCAAAGGCTGGAACCCCACGACCTCATCCCACGGAACCCACGTTGCCGGCATCATTGCGGCTCCCCGCAACGGCGTTGGCATCACCGGTGTTGCCCCGAACGTCCGCATGGCCTCCGTCAAGGTGGTCAACGACGCCGGCTCGATCTACCCCGAGTACGCCATCTGCGGTTTCATGTGGGCAGGCATGAAGGGCATGGACGTCACCAACAACAGCTACTACATCGACCCGATGCAGTTCTGGTGTGGTGACCAGCCTGATCAGTTGGCCGTCATGGACGCCGTCGAGAAGGCCGTTGAGTGGTCCACGCAGCAGGGTGTGGTTCATGCCGCAGCTGCCGGCAACTCTTCCTACGACCTGGCGAACAAAACCACCGACGACGTCAGCCCCAACGACGTCTCCGGAATCCACCGTGAGATCAACAACAACTGCAAGGACATGCCCACAGAGCTGCCCGGGGTGGTGACGGTTGCCTCCACCGATCAGGCGGGCAAGCTTTCATCCTTCTCCAACCGTGGCCTGGACGTCATTGACGTTGCAGCTCCCGGTTCACGCATCCTCTCGACGTTGCCGAACAACAAGTACGGCCTCCTGAGCGGAACCTCCATGGCTTCGCCCCAGGTTGCCGGTGTCTTGGCACTGATGAAGTCCGAGCACCCCGACTGGAATCCCAACAAAATGATCGCGCAGCTGCGCGCACAGGCAGCGGACACGCCCTGCACGGTGCCCACGCCGTCTACCAGTTCCGAGTGCATCGGCACTCTGGGCAACAACAGCTACTTCGGTGAAGGCCTCGTCGACGCCCTGCGCGCCGTCCGCTAACGCACAACTGAACAACTGAGCAACTGAGCGACTGCACGAAAACTGGTTTCGGGGGGCCCCCGCGGCAGGGGGGCGCCGCCAACAACTTAGACAACCCGACCTCGCCGGCCCCGGGGGGACGCG
>JBBPZC010000165.1:0-4181 GCA_038199275.1 Actinomycetales bacterium | reverse complement strand
CCTGGATCAGACGGCCGACTTCATCGGTCTCGCTGCCCAGGCCCAGTTTCAGGAGGCGCGGGAAGCCTATTCCCTGGCTGCCGTGGCGGATGGCCAGGTCATTGGTTCGCTTGGCATTTGGACCACAGATTCGCACGACCGCAACGGCGAACTTGGCTTTACGTTCCACCGTGCCCACTGGGGCAAGGGTTATGCCACGGAGGCCGTGTCCCTGCTGCTGGACTTCGGCTTTGAAACGCTTGAGTTCGCGCGTATTGCAGCCACCTGCCACCCTGACAATGCCGGATCCATTCGGGTGCTGGAAAAGAGCGGCTTTAGCTTCGAAGGCAAGCTCCGATCGCATCGGCTGGTGCGTGGCGCCCGCCGTGATTCACTGCTCTATTCGATTCTGCCAGACGACTACCACGGAGACGAGCACCAGGGAATTGCCTAACGCCGATTGCGTCTGAAAAGACGCCACAGACGACTGGCAGGAATGAACGCGGCCGCCGCAAGGAACACGGGGAACCACAGGGCTGCCCTGCCACTCCAGCCAACGCCAATCCCGTCGTCTTCGGAGAATGCCATGACGTTGACAAGGAAAAATCGCGAATGAAACTCACCGCCGGTTTGGCTGACAACCGACAACATTCCGAGCGTGTAGGTGGCAAGGAACAGCCAGTACACAATGAGCATGGACATGGCGGCCGCCACTCCCTTTCCCCACAGGGGCCGTGACAGGGACGCTCCCTCCGCATAACTGGCAGCCAACTCCCCCGGCCTGCCCAGCCCGGCGAGGACGTCAGACAAGGGGCTGATCTGGGATTCCGCATTAATGCTGTCCTTCAGTTCGGCCAGAATGCTCTTGCGGTGGCGCCCCGAGACTTTGCCGTCCAGGTGGAGCTCAACCTTGAACAGATACCAATCCCTGCCCATGGCATGCCGCAAGCCGAGGCGACGCGGTTTGCTCCCCCGGCCGCCATCGACGTGGGGATGGCCATCACGCGGGACGTTGGTGGTGTTCGGGTTCATGACAGGTTCCGTTCCGATTCGTGCGTATCGAAATTCTCGACACTGCTTAGTCCTTGCTGGGCCACGGCGGCAATTTGCTGCCACCGCGAGACGGCGTCAAGGCGGGCCATCCCGCCGGCTTTGGTGAGCGCATAGTATTTCCGTGCCGGACCCGAGGCGGATGGTTGCATGTGGCTGCTCAGCCAGTCATCGCGCTCAAAGCGACTCAGCACCGGATACACGGCGCCGGTCGCCAACCCGGACAAGCCCAAAGCGCGCAACCGCTCCACCAGCTCATAACCGTATGACTCATGCTGGTGCAGCAGCGTCAAGATGAGCATGGGCAGCACTCCCCTGAGAAGTTGGGGGTCATGCGGTGGCACTGGCTCTTTCATGCTCGCTATTATGCCACAGCTATTAGTTGCCGTCGAATAGTACTGGTCACGCAACAGCGGCCACCCAGGAAGCGGCCGAAAACCACAGCAGTGAACCAATTCCTTCACAGTTTCGTCTCAGTGAATAAGGGCTCTCCCACGAGAATCCGCCAGTGAACGTTCCAGTGAAAGCCAGGTTGCACTCATGAGCTCCTCCGGCCGCACACGCCACGATCCTTTGGGCGTTGCGTTACGACTCGTGGTGCCGGTGGCACTGGTCATTGACGCCGTGGTGCACCTGCAGTTGGCCCCGTACTATCAGCTCGCTGCCCCCGCTGGCATGGGCCAGGGGACGTTGTTTCGCCTCGAGGCCGCCGCAGCAATCCTCGCCGCCGTCTACGTTTTGCTTCGCGGCAGCCGGCCGGCCTACGCAGCCGCGTTGCTCGTTGCAGCAGGCGGAGTGGGTGCCGTGCTGTTGTACCGGTACGTCGACGTGCCGGCGTTCGGCCCCTTCCCCGCCATGTACGAACCGGTGTGGTTCTTTCAGAAGACATTGAGCGCCCTGGCGGAAGGAGCAGGCGCCGTGCTGGCCGCCGTCGGACTTCTGCGACGGAGCAGGCGGGCAGGCAAGGGACCCAGGTGAGTAATGCCAAGGATCTGGCCAGGTGAACCATTTGGGCCCATACTGCGTATTAGCGCCAGGAGGTACCGTGCACCACGACGAGCAGCAGATGTTGCGGGAGTTGCACAACGACCATGCCCAACTGTTGTGGCGCTATGTGATGCGGCTGGTGCATGACCGGGCACAGGCGCAGGACATCGTCCAGGAAACCCTGCTGCGCGCCTGGCAACATCCCGAGGTGCTGGCCCGGGAACCGCAAGCGGTGCGGGCGTGGATGTTCACCGTGGCCAAGAACATTGTCATTGACGACTGGCGCAGCGCCCACCACCGCCATGAGGTGGGTACCGCGGAACTGCCGGAGACGGCCGGCGACGACCAGACAGATCGAATTCTCGACGCTTGGCTCGTGGCTGATGCGTTGGAAACCCTGAGCCCCGAGCACCGCGAGGTCATCCGGCAGGCTTATTACGGCGGCAGGGACACCGCCTCGATGGCACTGTCCCTGGGCATCCCGGAAGGCACCGTCAAGTCCCGGCTGCACTACGGGCTGCGGGCGCTCCGTCTGGCGTTGGAAGAGAGAGGGGTGAGCGGGCCATGACCGATCCTTACGCCCAATGGGATGCGGGCTACGTGCTCGGCGCCCTCCCCGCTGCCCAACGCCGCGAATATGAACACCACCTGGCCGGTTGTGCGCACTGCCGGCACCAAGTGGCGGAGCTGTCAGGCATGCCCGGATTGCTGGCGCTCGCCCGTGCCGAAGAAGCCGGCGATGCTCCCTTGGCGGGTGCGGCAGACGTTGCTGCGCACGCCCCGCTCTATGCCGGGTTGGCTGCGCGCGTCGCCCGCCGCCGTCGCAGGCTGTTCCTGGCTGCCGCGGCCGGCGTCCTTGCGGTGGCAGGTACGACGGCGGCCGTCACCACCGGGATAGGCCCGGCCACCGCTCCCCCACCCTCAGCCGCCAGCAGCGTTGCCGCAGGTTTCCAGCTCACCTTTGCAGGCGCGTCCCCGCAGGGCTTGCAGGTGACCGGGACACTCGTCAGCCACCCATGGGGAACACAAATTGACTGGCAGTGCAGCTACGCGCCCGCCGCCCTGTATGCCGGCGACCCGGCCGGACGGGAATATTCCCTGGTGATGGTCTCCCCCACTGGGGCCGAAAGCACCGTGGCCAGTTGGATGGCGGGACCGGGCAGCGAGGTCACTCCGACGGCCACCATTGCCACACCCGTGGGCTCCATTGCACGGTTGGACATCCGTGACAGCGCCGGAACCACGTTGCTCAGCGCCGTCACGGGATCCGGTCAGTAGCCGCTGCCGCTGTATCCCTGGGTCGACGGCGAGGCGTGAGCCGGGGTTTCAGGTGCTGGGCTCGAATTTGGCGCTGGGGCGGCGGTGACCTTGGCGCCTTGTGCGTCGATGACCCACCAGATTCCGCCATAGCCCTGACCCGAGGTGTCCCCTTGCTTTTTGTCACCGGCGTAGGTGTACAGAGGGAGTCCGTTCAGCGTGAGCTGCCGGCCGCCGTCGACCCCGGTGATGGCGGCGAAGGTGCCGGTGACGCCCGGGACACTTGGTGCAGAACCGGTGGTGGTGACTGCCGGCCAGAGGGTGGCACAGGGGCCGGTGCAGGTGCTGGCGCTTTCCCGGGGTTTGTCGTGATCGAAGAAGTACAGCGTCAGGCCGGCTCCATTGACCAGCACCTGGCCCATATTGGTGGAGGCAAGGTGCAGGGACTGTGAACTTGAGTTGGACGAGCCCCCTGGTGCTGTGGACTCGGCTCCCGGGCCGGCACTGCTGCCACACGCTGTCAGTGCCGCCAAGGCCACCGTGCTGAGGAGCAACCAGATTCTGGCGTGAATTTTCATGACCATTTCTCCTTGTGGTACTGGGACGCGGGTGGGCCCGTGTGTGCGCTGCGCGCAGGTACCCGGCACACGAAACAGGAGCCCCTCCGGTTCAAATGGGCCAGGCGTCGGCGGGATTATGCTGGGAACGTGAATAAGAGTGCAATTCCCTTCATCGTCGTTGGCGGCCTCAGTCTTGTCGCCGGAGGGGTGGTTTCCGCTGCCAGTGCCGGCGGGCCCAGTTACCACTCCGCCTGGGCCGTCGCTTATCTGGTGCTGGTTTGCGGCGTAGCCCAGCTGGTATTGGGGCTGGGCCAGTCAAGCCTCGCGTCGACGGCACCCGGCCCCGGT
>JBBPZC010000164.1:0-4427 GCA_038199275.1 Actinomycetales bacterium | reverse complement strand
GTAAAGGACGCATACTCATAAGCGTGAATCCAGAAAAGAACCAGGAACCCGCCAGCGGCGGGACCATGATTGCGGAAGAAACTGCTGATGCCCGCGATGAAATCGATGCAGCAATGCGGGCCGCACGGGTATTTCTGGCCGTCATCGCCCAATCGGTGGCAGAAGTGGAACACCGCATCACCTCCACGCAACTGCGGGTGCTGGTGTTCATCGACACCCACGGGCCACAAAACCTTGGGGCCGTGGCTGCAGACCTGGGCGTCCACCCCTCCAACGCCACCCGTACCTGCGACCGGTTGGTTTCTGCGGGCCTGCTGGACCGCAAAGACAACCCGGCGGACCGACGGTACCTGGTTCTGGGCCTCAGCAAGCACGGCCGCGCGTTGGTGGACCAAGTCATGGAACACCGTCGTGCAGGCATCGCTGCCGTGCTGAACCGGATGCCTGCCGAGCTGCGACGCAGCATGGGTCCGGTATTGGACGCCTTTGCACAGGCGGCCGGGGAAGTTCCGGACAATGACCGATTCGCGCTCGGGTTGCACGGCAGCCCAGCGGGGAATGGGACTTCGCTGCCCGGGACCGAGCCCAAGAACTGATTCATCGAGCCTCCATCGCGGCGAAAGCTGAGGCCAGGACCGCATCAATTCCGGCAGCGCGGCGCCAACGCGGGCTACCACAGGCCACACCCACCCTCGACGCGGCATGGGCCAAGTCCACGAGCGCCCCGCAGCGGTGCCAGCTCCGCCCCGCCCGCGACAGCAACAACGCCTGCGCGGCATGCCGCGCACCGAGAAACCGCATGACGACGACGACTCCCGGGGCCGGCTGGTCTCCGGTGACGGCCAAGTAGAGCAGCTGGGGGCGGACGAGTTCGCACAGCCCCAGCACACCCCGGGCGAGCTCGACTGACTTCATCGCCGCACCCATCGTCCAACCAGGGCCCCGGCTCCGGCGGCAAGCCCCAGCGTTCCCGCGGCCGCCCCTGCCGCCACAAGCCCGTGGCGTTGAGATGCCCACAATTGGACACTCCGTTTTTTGGAACGGTCGTCAAAGGCGCCATGCGTGCCGAAGTCGGTGGTGGCATCCGCCGGTTCCCACAAATTGGCCGGCTGGTCCGCAGGCCGCGGTTCACTGGTCTGCTGCGAAGCAAAACCGGTGCGCGCCAGATACAAATCCAGCAGGCCCGGGGCCACGGCGTTGCCCAACAGGGTGGCAGCGGTGCTGCCTCCCACCCAGTATTCCCGGCGCTGCGGGTGCTCGGCAGCATAGATGACGGCGCGGGCCGCCACCTCGGGCTGATAAATGGGTGGCACCGGCTGTGCCTTTTTGGGCAGCCGGGACAGGACCCACGAGAATTGCGGGGTATTCACGGCAGGCATTTGCACCATCGTATTGCGCACCCCGCTATGCTCGTGGAGCAGTTCGCACCGCAAGGACTCGTTGAAGCCCTGAATGGCATGTTTGGCGCCACAGTAGGCGCTCTGCAACGGAATACCACGGTAAGCCAGGGCGGAACCAACCTGGACAATCGTGCCGCGGTTGCGGGCTCTCATCCGTTGCAGGGCTGCCATGGTGCCGTAGACGTAGCCAAGGTAGGAAACGGCGGTGACGCGGGCGAATTCCTCGGGTTTGATCTGGCTGAAGGGGGCGAAGACGGACGTAAAGGCGACATTGACCCATACGTCGATGGGACCCAATTCCTGCTCCACCCGGTCCGCCGCGGCGTCCACCGCTGCGAAGTCCGAGGTGTCCACCGACACCGTCAACGCGGTTCCACCGGCCGCTTCAACTTCCGCGGCCGCGCCGTCGAGCCCCGCCTGCCCTCGGGCCAACAAGGCTACGGTGGCGCCTCTGCTGCCAAAAGCGATGGCAGTGGCGCGGCCAATTCCACCGCTGGCTCCGGTTACAACTACGACTTGGTTGACTGGTTTCATTGCTGTTCCTTAGGGATATTCCCGCTCTAGTTTCGGCGGCGTGGCAAGCCGGCTGGCAGCTTCGAGCATCGCGGCGTGAACAAATGCTTGCGGAAAATTGCCGCGGAGCTGGCGCTGTTCGATGTCGTATTCCTCGGTGAACATGCCCGTCGTTGCGCAGGCGGCCCGGTTGCGTTCAAACCAGTGCATCGCCTCAGTATCATGCCCCTGTTGATGGACCGCCATGGCCATGTTGAATCCACACAGCAGGAATGCGCCCTCCGACTGTGCCAAGTCGCGGGCATCTTGGCTGAAACGGTACACATATCCATCGCTTCCCAGCTCCGTCCGGACGGCTGCCACAGTCGCCAGGCTACGCGGGTCATTCGCCAGAAGGGCGCCCCGCAAAGCGGGCAGGAGCAGTGCGGCATCCACCCGTTCATCGCTGGGGCTGCGCTGCCACCGTCCACTGGGATGCAGCGAGTCTCGAGCCGTTTGGGCAATAATGGTGTCCGCCAGTGACGTCCAAGGCGCGCCCTGTGCTGCCGGGGCATGAACGGCCACCGCCCGCAGCCCTGCCGCACAGGTCAGGCGGGAATGGGTCCACTTGTCATTGTTGAGTTCCCAAATGCCCGCGTCGGGTTCCTGCCAGCGGGCTGCGATGGCCCGTACCGCAGTCTCGGCCGCCCGCCAGTTTTCCAGGTCCAACCGGTCGTGGCTGGCGGCGGCGGCGAAGAGCAGCAACGCCTCGCCGAAGACATCCAGCTGGAATTGTTTATTGACCCAATTGCCCACTTTCGCCGAACCGCCAGGATACCCGGGCAGTCCCAAATCGGATTCGTCCGGAACCCGGCCGCCCGTCACCGTGTAGGCCGGTTTCATCTCTGGACCGTCTTCCAGGAGCCGGGCTGTGACGAACCGGACGGCGTCATCGAGCAGCGGATTGGGCCCCGACGCGGCGACCGCCTGGCCGGCAAAACACTGGTCCCGGATCCACGCGTACCGGTAGTCGTAATTGCGGTGTGCTTGGGCACGCTCCGGCAACCCCAACGTTGCCGCAGCCACCATCGCGCCGCCCGTGCCTGTCATGCCTCGCAGCACCGCATAGGATTGGCGGGCATCATCGGGGGCAATGGTGTTCAGCAGCTGGGGTACTGTGCCTCGCCAACTGTGTTCAGTTTCGGCCCACGCCGCGTCTGCATCCATGGGGGATGAGGTGAAGGGCTGGTCGGCCAGTTCCAAGACCAGATCGTGGGCGCCGCCGGCGGGAACGTCCATGCGTAGGTGCAGGGCGCCGTCGTGCGCTGTGGCCTCGGCAGCCCCGGAAAGGCGCAAATGCAGGTTTCCGCTGCGGCCATTCCAGACTCCGTCCGCACATTTCAGCCGGGTCATTCCATGCTTTCCGAATCCGGCGCGCGCCTCAAGGACCATGGTGGCAGCGGCCCGACCGGAGACTGCCTGCAGCCGCCGCAACAACACGGTCCGGTGTGGATCTGATGGTTGCGCCAGCGCCTCCTTGCACTCGATGATTCCTTCGTTGGTAACCCACCGGCTCTTCCAGATCAGCGTTCCATCTTGGTAGCTGCCGCCCCAGACATACCAAGGGTTCACCGGGGTCACCGCGAAGGTGCCCCCGCCTCCTATCAGGGATGAAAAGACAGGCTCGCTGTCCCAGCGTGGGACGCACATCCAAGCCACATCCCCGTGGGGTCCGATCAATGCGGCGCGTTCCCCGTCGGCAATCATGGCGTACTCGCGCAATACATGAGGGGAGCGAGGCTTTCCAATATCAGCCGACATAACTCGACACTAGGTGCAACGATTGCGTTAGCGCAATAGCCGGAGCGGCATTACGGGGCACCAGGATTGGAGTGCTTCCAGCGTTAGTTGGTCAGGAGATTTTGCAGCGTCGGGGAACCATTGCAATCATTGGTTCCCCGGAGTATTTGGTCCTCGTCCACACTGACCGGGCGGTGTCATGGAGCGGAGCATGGCATGACTTGCATAAGTTGAACGGCCGACCAAGAAAGAGGGAGTGGGGATCCAGCTTGCTTCTGTTTAAGCGAAGCCGGCGGAAACAGGAATGGTGGGGGACATGGATCAGCGGAATGTCTCACGAGCGCGGAGCAGAACAGCGCTGGCAGGCGGGCACGGTGCCGTCGTTTTCGACATGCACGTCGTCGTGACGGACACCGCCAAGCTGCACGCCATGGCATGGAAGGCGCTTTTTTGATCAAGCATTGCCGACTTCGGCCGAAGACCCGGGTGAAGGTTTGAGCGAGACGGCCGACCGTGCGGCTCGGGTAGCCTTCGGAACCGCCTATTCGAGCCCTGCTCGGACTGCGTCGTTCAGAGGCAGGTTCCACGTCATGGAAGCATCCAAGGTGAAGCGCCTTCCGGTGATGTTCTCCGGAACAATGCGAATCAGATGGCTCTTTCCCACCCCCTGCCATGGGAACAATCCATGAGTTGTGGTGTTGAGTTCATTGTTGTCTGCCGGCACGATTTCGGCGT
>JBBPZC010000163.1:0-3862 GCA_038199275.1 Actinomycetales bacterium | reverse complement strand
CAGCAACCAGGCATGCGTGGGTTGGGTGGACTGGGCGGCGCGGCGCAGCTGGGCCACCACGGAGTCCTGCCCTTGCAGATCGACCCAGACGCTCATGCGCTGCCTGCGCGCTGCGCCACAAGAGCCATGACCCGTTGTTCAATGGCGCCAGCCAACGCCTCAACGGAGTCGCTTGCCGGCAGCACCAGGTAGCGGTCGGGATGGGCGGCGGCCAATTCAAGGAAGGCGGCGCGAATGGTGGCGTGGAACGCGTCGGGTTCCGTTTCCATTCTGTCCTCAGTGGAGTCGCCTGCCGTGCGGCGCCGGCGCCCGGACTCCGGGGAGACGTCAAGCAACACGGTCAGATCCGGCCACAGTCCGCCCGTGGCCCAATCGTTGAGCTGAAATATGGTCTCGGTGCCCAGTCCGCGGCCTGCGCCTTGGTAGGCGACGGAGGAATCCGCGTAGCGATCGCTGAGCACAACTTCGCCACGGGCCATCGCCGGAGCAATGACTTGGGCGGCGTGCGCGGCCCGGGCTGCGGCAAAGATCAGCGCCTCGGTCGTGGCATCAATCTCGCCCTGTCCGTGGTCAAGGACAAGGGAGCGCAGTTTTTCGCCGACGGGAGTCCCGCCCGGCTCCCGTGTGCGCACCACTGTACATCCGGCGTCGGACAGGGCTTGGGTGAGCAGCGCGGCCTGAGTTGATTTTCCCGCGCCGTCGCCACCTTCGAAAGCGATGAACAAGCCCGGCGACGGGGCAGAAGAATGAGTCACCCAACCAGCCTACCGGCCGAAGCTGGAAGCAGCCTTGACCGCGGAGGGTGGCTCTGTGGACAACTGACCGTTTGGATAGCTTGTCCACAGCGGCGACTTATCCACAAAGTTGAGGGCAGCCGTCATATTGCCGCCCCTGCCCGTGGCGCGCGGTCTACTGTGGAGGCTATGACCTATCAGCCTGCCACGCACCCGGAAGACCTCAGCGCCGACACCATCGTGGTGGCAGCGGGCAGGCCGCCGCGCGGCCACGATGCTCCCGTAAACCCGCCCATTGTGCTGTCCTCAACCTATGTGGGCACCGGAACTGTGGTGGATGGTGACAGGGCCTACGGCCGCTACTCGAACCCCACCTGGGATCCGCTGGAAGACGCCTTGGGACAGCTTGAGGGCGCCACGCTTCCGGCCCTCATTCTCAGCTCGGGGTTGGCTGCCGCCTCCGCCGCGCTGTCCTTGATTCCCTCCGGCGGTGTGCTTGTCATGCCCACCCACTCCTACCAGGGCGCACTGGTCATGGCGCAAGAACAAGCCGCCAAGGGCCTTTTTACGCTGCGCACCGTGGACATCGCCAACAATGACGAGGTCATCGAAGCGCTCACCGGCGCCGGAGGCAAGGCTGCGGACATGCTCTGGCTGGAGAGCCCCACCAACCCCATGCTGGAAGTGGCCGACATCGCCGTTCTCTGCCGTTCGGCCCAGGCCGTGGGCGCCCTCATCGTCACCGACAACACGTTCTCCACTCCGTTGGTGCAAAAGCCGCTGGAACTCGGCGCGGACGTGGTGCTGCACTCGGTCACCAAGTACCTGGCCGGGCACTCCGACGTGATCCTTGGCGCCCTCGTCACTTCCAATCCGGCACTGCGCGAAGCATTGCTGCACCACCGCTCCATCCACGGCGCCATCGCCGGGCCCTTCGAGGCGTGGCTGGCCTTGCGCGGGCTGCGCACCTTGGCCCTGCGGGTCGAGCGCTCGCAGGCGAGTGCCTTGGTGCTGGCCCAGCGTCTTAACATGCACGACGACGTGGAGCGGGTTTTGTTCCCCGGCCTGCCGTCGGACCCGGGTCATGTCAGGGCCAAGGCACAGATGGCCGGCTTTGGCTCCGTGCTGTGCATGGAAGTTGCCGGAGGTGAAGATGCTGCCAATGCCGTGGTCGAAGCTTTGCAGGTATGGACGCCCGCCACGTCGCTGGGTGGGGTGGAATCGCTCATTGAGCGCCGCCGCCGCCACGCCAACGAACCGGCCACGGTGCCAGCCAACCTGCTGCGCCTGAGCGTCGGCATCGAAAACGTTGAAGACCTCTGGCGCGACCTGGAACAGGCCCTCGCCCAGGCGGTTGGACGCCGGTAGCACGCGTCACCGGCGTTTTCCCAGTCAGCAGCCGCTGCCATTCACGGCGGCGGCCTGTAAGCTGGGGGCGTGATTGGTTTTGTGAACTTTGTGGAATTCCTGATTCTAGCGTCCCTGGGCCTGCTGGCATTGGGAATTCAAGTCTGGGCTTTGAGCGACTGTGTGCGGACGTCCGCACCCGATTTTGAGCGAGTCAACAAGCGGACCAAGACGTTCTGGACAGGCGTGCTGGCAGCGTCGGTCTTCTTCGGCTTCCTGTACGTGATTGTGCCCGTCATGTCGCTTCGTGTTCCACCGATGGGCATGGGCATGATCTTCTGCTTGGCCGGGGCCACCGCCGCCGGGGTCTATCTGGCCGACGTCCGGCCCATGTTGGCCGAAGTGCGCGGCCGCGGACGTGGACGCGGACAGCAAAACCGCGGCTCGTCCTGGTAACTCGTCCTTAGCAAGCCCCGGACCAGTTGGCCCAGCCGCAGCTGGCCTAGATTTATTGGCCCACACCTAGTGGCCCGCTCCCAACACCTGACCCGCTGTCAACCAACGAGCACTGTCAACCAACGAGCGCTGCGACCTTGGGTAGTTGTGCATTCACTTGAGCGGGCACCGGTGCCACGGCAGCCCAATCGACGGTCAGCTCACCCAAGCGCCACCGTGCCGGCGACCGGACGACCGGCCAGCCGGCGTCGTACATTTTTTGGCACATGTTCATCCAGCGCTGGCGGTTGCCAAAGGACGCCAGCGGGGCTCCGGCCAGCCAATGCTTGTCAAGGGCCTGCAGGAAGTCGTGGATTTTCTCCCCCGGCGTGTTGTGGTGGATCAGCGCTTTGGGGAGCCGCTCGGCAATGTCCGAGGGCAAATCAAAATCGCCAAAGCGCAGGGAAATGGTCAGTGAGAGGGGTCCGGTGCCATCCAGCGCCACCCAGGTGCTGCGTCGGCCGATCTCATCGCACGTGCCGTCCACAAAGATGCCCTGCGGGGCCAGGCGTGAGCAGACGGTGAGCCAGATCAGCTGGACGTCGGCCTCGTCGTACTGGCGCAGCACGTTGAAGGCGCGCACCATGCTGGGCCGGCCGGGGACGGGGATTTCGAAACCGCCCACGCAAAAGTCGAGGCCGTCATGCTCCAACGGCTTGGCGATGCGCACACGCTCGGGCTCAATTTCAATCCCGGTGACATGGGCGCCGGGGCAAACGGCGTGGATTCGCGCATATAGCTCAACGGCCGTGGTGGGGGCGCCGCCGTAGCCAAGGTCGATCACCAACGGCGTGGCTTCGCTGCGCAGCCGCCATGCCTGCGGCCCGGCCAGCCAGCGGTCCACGCGGCATAGCCGATTCGGGTTGGTGGTGCCGCGGGTGGCGTTGCCAAAGGGCTTGCCGCGGTGCCGTGCAATGCGCTTTGAGGGGTCGGCGGAGGCGCTTTTGACCCTCTGCGCGCGTTGAACCACGGAGTAAATGCTAAATGCCAGCGCCCGCACCATTGTAAAAATGTGGGCACACTCACGCCTTGGATTCCTGCGCACCATTGGTAGCGCACGTGGCGCAGCAGTCACAGTGGCGGCACCTGCGCAACTATTGCTGCACAGGCGTCGACGTGTCCACGGAGCGTAGCAATTCCTGTCCGCCGGTCCCGGCCCGGTAGAATGGAGCCATGACTTATACGCTGATTTTGCTTCGCCATGGACATAGTGAGTGGAACGCCAAGAACCTGTTTACCGGTTGGGTGGATGTAGACCTCAACGACCAGGGTCGCACCGAGGCCGT
>JBBPZC010000162.1:0-3774 GCA_038199275.1 Actinomycetales bacterium | reverse complement strand
TCACGGACGGCGTCGTACCCTGCGGCGAAACTCAGGCGCACCGTGTCCCGGCCGGCCTCCGCGTCAAAGTCCAGCCCGGGCACCACGGCCACTCCTGCCGATTCCAGCAACGCCGAGCAGTAGGCGGCCGAATCCACGAACCCGTTCATGGCCGCGCCAAGGTTGGCGTAGAGGTAGAACGCGCCGTCCGCCGGTGCGGCATCTCCCCAGCCCAGCCGGTCGAGGTTGGCAAGCAGGTACGCTCTGGTCCGGGCGTACTCGGCCACGAAATTCTCTGCCGCCTCGTATGAGGCCTCACTGAAGGCAGCCACAGCCGCCATTTGGGCGGGGGCGGGCGGGCACAGAGCCACATTTCCGGCGAGCGCATCCACCGTGTCAATGAGGTCATCCGGGACAATGGCCCACCCCAGCCGCCAACCCGTCATGCCCCAGTATTTGGAGAAGCTGGAAATGACGACGGCGGAACGGTCCAGTTCCCAGGCGCACACACCGCGGGGGTTGTTGGCGCCCGGCTCGGGGTAAGTGATGCCGTGGTAGATTTCGTCGCTGATCAAGCGCACTCCGGCATCCGCACACCACTGGGTCAGCGCTGCGAGCTCGGCGTTGGACACCATGGTTCCGGTGGGGTTTGCCGGGGAAGCGAGCATGAGTCCGGTCAGCGGGCCGTGCGCGGCAACGGCCTCCTCCAACAATGCGGGGGTGGGCTGGAAGCGGGTGTCCGGGCCGCAGTCGAGCTCAACCACCTCCACACCGAGGGAGCGGAGGATGTTCTTGTAGGCAGGGTAGCCGGGGCGGGCCAGGGCCACACGGTCTCCGGCGTTGAACGCGGACAGGAAAGTGAGCACGAAGGCGCCGGAGGAGCCGGTCGTGACGGCCACATTTCGCGCCGGTATCTCCAGCCCATACCAGCGCCGGTAATGTCCGGCGATGGCTTCGCGCAGCTGAGCGATGCCCAACGCCGGAGTGTAGGTCAGGGGTGTTCCGGCGGCGTGGATGGCTGCGGCGGCCGCCGACACTGCAGCCGGGGCACCACCCCCGGGCTCACCGGCGCACAGCGAAATCACATCCCGTCCCTCGGCCCGCAGCTGCGCCACGCGCGAGAGAATGTCCATGACCTGGAAGGGCGGCACCTGCGCGCGGCTGGCAACGGTGAGTGGCTTGGACATGGGACTCCTTCAATCCTGCGTGGACTGCTGCTGATGGAACGGCCGGGGCAAGCTTGGCCCGGCCGTTCCAGCTTGCCACACGCACCATGCTTTGCGCCTACGCTTGTGAGGTGAGTGAATACACCGAACGCAGCAGCGAAGAATTGATTCAGCCCATCATTTTGCTTGTTGACCGGGAAGAACCGGCCAGCGAGCAACACGGCATAGCCGCAGCCGCCCTCGCCTCGGTCCAAGCCTTTCTGCGCGACCCCGAGAATCCCGATTGGCGGCAGTGGGCCTCCGCCGCAGTCGGCAAGACGGTGCGCCGGGCCGACGCGAAAATGTTCGCCAAGGTCCTTGCGGCGTTCCCCAACCACTCGCTGGCAGCGGTGGGTGAGGGCCGCGCCGTCGGACTGCCTCCCATGCCGGCAGCCGCGCTGCCCAAGCTGTTGGCCAAGCTGCAGGTCTCCGGCACGCAGTTGCCAGACGGCGATCCATTGCCGGGTGCCACCCTGACGATCGTGCTCAACGGATCCCTGGAGATGTCCACGGGCAAGGCCGCAGCACAGGCCGCCCACGCCTTGTTCGCGTGGCTGCTTGAGTCCAAGCCCGCCGTGGTGGAAGCCTGGGTGGCCGGCGGCTTCCCCCTGGGCGTGCAGGAACTGCCGGCGAAGGAGTTCCGCAAAGGCGCACGCAAGTCGGCCGGACCCGTCATCCAGGATGCAGGCCGCACCGAAATTGAGCCCGGATCCACCACTGCCTACGTCACTGCGAGCAAAGCCTGAGCGCGAACCGAACCACCGCTTAACGCAAAGGACGACGCCGGAACCCAAGTTCCGGCGTCGTCCTTCAGTTAATCTTCACTCACCCAAGCACGCACCCAAGCGTGCGGTTACTCAGCGGCGGCGAGCTGCCCGCAGGCGCCGTCGATTTCCTTGCCGCGGGTGTCGCGGAGGGTGGTCGGCACGCCATTCTCGATCAGCGTGTCAATGAATTCCTGCATCACGTGCGGTTCGGACGACGTCCAGATCGAGCCCGGAGTGGGGTTCAGCGGGATCGGGTTCACGTGGACCCAGCCACGGCCACGCTGGTTGAGCTTCTTCGCGAGGAGCTCGGCACGCCACGGATGGTCGTTCATGTCCTTGATCAGCGCGTACTCAATGGAGACGCGGCGGCCGGTGACCTTGTAGTAGTTGTATGCGGCGTCGAGGACCTCGTCCACCTTCCACTTGTCGTTGACCGGGATCAGCTCGTCGCGGAGCTCGTCGTCGGGCGCGTGCAGGGACAGCGCGAAGGTGATGGCCAGACCCTCCTGGGCCAACTTGTTGATGGCCGGTGCCAGGCCCACGGTGGAAACCGTGATGCCGCGGGCGGACATGCCCAGACCCTCGGGCGCCTCGGCGACCATGCGGTGCACGGCGTTCAAGACGCGCTTGTAGTTGGCCAGCGGCTCACCCATGCCCATGAACACGATGTTGGTGACGCGGTCGGCGTCGTGCCCGCCGTCGCGGCGCAGGTTCCCCAACCCACCCTCGGCGATCACGCGGTTGGCCTGGACAATCTGGTCCAGGATCTCCGCTGTGGACATGTTGCGCGTCAGGCCGGCCTGGCCGGTGGCGCAGAACGGGCAGTTCATGCCGCAGCCGCACTGGCTGGACACGCACAGGGTGATGCGGCCGGGGTAGCGCATGAGCACAGACTCCACGAGCGAGCCGTCAAAAAGGCGCCACAGGAACTTGACGGTGTCGCCGTTGTCCGTGGTGAGGCGCTTGATTTCGGTCAGCAGCTTCGGGAACATCGTCTCGGTGATCTCGGCGCGGCGGTCCTTGGGCAGGTCGCTCATGCGCTCGGGATCGGTGGTGTAATGCTGGAAGTAGTGCACGGAGAGCTGCTTGGCACGGAATGCCGGCAGGCCCATCTCCTTGAACTTCGCCTCGCGCTCGGGCAGCGTCATGTCCGCCAGGTGCGCCGGCGGCTGGGATACACGCGGCGACTTGAACTGCAGCAGCGGGCGGCCGGCCGGGTTCTTCGCCTGGTCCCAGCCCTCGGTGGCAGGCATGACCTGGGCGGCGCGGCGAACCGGGCGCACCTTCGGGGCAATCGAGACGGGGGCGTCGACGGCAGGACTGGGGGCGTTTTGGGGGGAAGTCATCCTTTCCATTGTCGCCTACTTGCGCGCTGCTGTCCCGTCCTGGCCGCCAACATCACATTTTTGCCTTCTTTGCCGGAATCGTACGACGGCGTCGCCCGCCCGCCGCTGTTCCTCGCCGGCCGCTGGGGTTCTTGGGCGGGTGGGGGTTCCGGGCGGGACGGGAGGAGTGGGGAAATCTCCGCCTTGGGGGGGCCATCTCTACCTGTTCCGCAGCCGCTAGGCTGAAAGCATGTTCTCCCTGATTCTGGCCCTGATCCTCGGCGCCACCTTTATTTATTTACGGCGCAAGGATGCGCGCATGCTGCGCAATGGGCTTGTCCTGGTGGCAGCCTGCTGGTTTGCCCTGTTAGGCGTGTCCCAGGTGCTGGCCCAATGGTTCCCGTGGACGGAATGGATCACCTTGGCGCTGGTCGCGCTGACGCCGCTGGCAGTCATTGTGCTGGCCATATTCCTGATCGGCAACGGTGTGGCGATGCT
>JBBPZC010000161.1:0-6308 GCA_038199275.1 Actinomycetales bacterium | reverse complement strand
TGCATCCAGCTTGTGCGGGCCCATGACCTGCAGGTAGCGCTGGCGGGTGTTGGCAGCGGTGGTGGTCTTGGACTTGACCGTCACCTCGGCCGGGTTGTTCAGGTACTGCTTGGAGATGCGGCGGATCTGGCCAGGCATCGTCGCGGAGAACAGGGCAACCTGCTTCTCTGCCGGTGTCTGGGACAGGATCTGCTCAACGTCTTCGGCGAAGCCCATGCGGAGCATCTCGTCGGCCTCATCCAATACCAGGTACTGCAGGTTGGACAAATCCAGTGAGCCCTTGGAGAGGTGGTCAATGACACGACCCGGGGTACCAACAACTACCTGTGCACCACGGCGCAGACCGGCAAGCTGGGGACCGTAAGCCGAGCCACCGTAAACGGGGAGCACGGAGAAGTTCTCCATGTGCTTGGCGTAGGACGTGAAGGCTTCAGCAACCTGGAGCGCAAGCTCACGGGTCGGAGCGAGAACCAAGATCTGGGTGTTCTTGGTGGGACCGTTGAGGTCCATCAGTTCAGCCATGCGAGACAGGGCGGGAACGGCGAATGCTGCCGTCTTACCGGTACCGGTCTGGGCCAAACCAACAACGTCACGGCCTTCAAGGAGCAACGGAATGGTTGCAGCCTGGATGGGCGAGGGCTTTTCGTAGCCAACATCGCTCAGGGCAGCCAGCACACGGCCGTCAATGCCCATATCGGCGAAAGTAGTTTCGTTCTCTTCTTCCACAACAGCGGAATCTTCAGTCAAGTTTTCGGGCATGGTGGTGAATGTCCTCATTCATAGGGCCGGGCGGCGAGGTTGCCGCATTGCAGAAATCCAGCCGCTACAGGGCATCCCGGGCAGGATCTCGCGCCATATGCGCGCCGTGGGTACGGCCGCCAGTGTCGAAGTTGCTCAACACCGCATGGCGTTTCTTTGCCGGCAATCCCCTATGAACGCTACTTGCCCGCGCAAGAACTTGCGGGCCCCATACACTTCAGGCTCCTGCCTCAAAAATTGGGCAGAAAATAAAAGGAGATACCGGAGTGGGGGATACCTAAATTGTAGGGCATAGCGTACCGCCGGGACACCCCTAACGTCGATGATCGCCCGTGAGTTCCGGCACATGCCTGCTTTCCAAGCACGACGGCGGGACGTCCCCACGGTGCCCGGCTCACCACTGTGGGCCGTCACGTTGGGTGCCCCGCCTTAGGACCTCAGTTGCTGGAGCTGCGTCGCAATATCTTCGGGAAACGGGTGTAAAAGTGCTCGGACAGCGTCAGCTCGCCGGCCGTCTCGAGGGCCGCCAGCGCATGGACGTCCTCGACCGTGGGGTTGCTGAAGAACTTGCCCACCGTGATGCCATGGTCGGGTACGTGCTCCACGATGATGGCGTCTCCCGCCTGCGCCTTGCCGTGTTCGAGCACTCGCAGATACGTGCCAATCAGCCCGGCCTGGGTAAATCGTTTGACCCAGTGCGGTTCGCCCATGCGCTCGGCAAACGTGGCGCAGGGGACGCGCGGCGAGGTGACTTCCAGCAGGGCCGTGCCAATCCGCCACCGCGTGCCGATCACGGCGTGCGTGGTCGAAACGCCCTGGGTGCGCAGGTTCTCACCGAACAGGCCTGCCGGGATGGGCCGTTCCAGCTCGGCACTCCAGTAATCGGCGTCTTCCTGCGAGTAGGCGTAGATGGCCTGGTCCGGCCCGCCATGATTTTCCGTATCGCCCACGGCATCGCCGAACACGCCAAAGCGCTTCAGCTTCACAGGGCCCTCGGCAGGGCGCTTGTCGATGCACGTCACACCAAATCCGGTCTTGGTGGTGATCAGCTGGTGGACCCGGCAGATGGCCAGGACCGTGCTGGGCTGTGCAGTCACGTCAGTCATGCGTTAACACTAAGCCAAGGCGCCGCCCTGGCAGGTGGGCCGCCGCCGCACTTGGACACATACAGGCGACGGGCCCGCGGGAGCCGGGACCCGTCGTCGACAGTCTCAGGCGTCGATGAGTTCCGCAACGGGATCGTCGGCAACGTCGGATTCGGAGGCCCAACGGGGCAGGAACGACGCCGCGATGGCAGCCAAAACCATGCCGCCGGCCATGACCCACATGGTGGAAGTGAAGCCGTCGATGAACACGGCCGACTGGCTGGTTCCCGTGCCGCCTTCCAGCGCACCGAAGAAGATGGTGCCGATGATGGCAACACCCAGGGCTCCGGCGAGCTGGCTGGTCGTGTTGAACAGGCCCGAGGCGCTGCCGGCGAAACGGGTGGGAACCTCCGAGAGCACGAAGATGCCCACGGGCGCCACGACCATGCCGAAGCCCGCGCCGCTCAGTGCCAAGCCCGCGATCATGTGCCACGGCGTGACCGTGCCGCCCACCGACTGGACGGTGAAAATCAGGACAACGAAGCCCACAGCAATGACCAACGGGCCAAGCTGGAGCACAACGCGGCCAATCTTGCGGGCCAGGATCGCCGCCGAGATGCCAGCCAGCACCGGAACCATGATGGAGAACGGGATCATGGTGAGCCCGGCCTTCAGAATGGGGTATTCCAGACCCAGCTGCAGGAACAGGGTCTGGATCAGGAAGAAGCCGTTCATGGGAATGAAAAACAGGAACATCATGGCAATGCCGGCGGCGAACGGGCGGCTCTTGAACAGGGACACGGCCACGAGCGGCTCCCCGCCATTCTTTTCCTCGCGGTGCTGCAACAACACAAAGCCGACCAGCACCAGCAGGCCGAAGGCCATGGAGAGGTAGGTCCACAGCGGCCAGCCTTCCTCGCGGCCCATGGTCAGCGGGTAGAGGATCGTCAGCATGCCCACTGCCAGAATCACGACGCCGGACAAGTCAAGTCGGTGCCGCACCGGCGCCACCGATTCGGGTACGTACTTGACGGCGCAGATCACGGCGAAGATGCCGACGGGGATGTTCACGAAGAAGATGGTGCGCCAGCCCCAGCCGAAAAGGTCGGCGTCGGTGAGGATGGCACCCAGAATGGGACCCGACACTGCCGCGACACCGGCCAGTGCCGAGAATCCTGCCATGGCGCCGGCACGCTCACTCGGCTTGTACATGACCTGCAGGCTGGAGAGGACCTGCGGGATCATGGCGGCGGAGGCGAAGCCCTGCAACGCCCGGGAGGCAATCAGCATTTCCGGGTTCATGGCCGCACCGCACAGCACGGAGGCCACGGTGAACACCACCAGGCCGATGATGAACACCTTCTTGCGCCCGTAAATATCACCCAGGCGCGAACCGGTGATCAGACCGACGGCCAGGGCCAGCGTGTAGGAGGCCACCATCCACTGCAGCTCGGCATTTTGGGCACCGAGGGCACGTTCAATGTCCGGCAGCGCGACGTTGACAATGGTTGCATCGAGCAACTCCATGAACGAGGCCATAAAGAGCGAGATCAGGGCGATGGTGCGTGCCTTGCCGGTGGGCGGGGCAGATTTCATGCAAGTTCCTTTGATGGTGTGGTGCAAAGTTTGGGGCCGCTACGTCAGGCGCCTGCGGGGTGCGGTTCCTCGTCCTTGGACAAGGCGGCCAGGGATTCCCGGCTCCAGGTCATGGCGCCGGAATCCAGCCCGGCCAGGACGTCGTCGAGGAATTCGCGTTCGGTGCTGCGGGTGCGGATCATGAGTTCGGCGTCCAGCAGGACCACCCGGGGCAGGTGCCCCTCAACGGAAGCGATCTCCTCCTGCAGCACGGCCACCTCGGCCACCACGGCTTCCCTGCGGATGCGCAGCAACGCGGCCAACTCCCCTGGCTCAAGGACCGGGGCGTGGGCCAGGGCAGCAAGGAACTCGGGGAAGCCGCGTTTCGGGACGGACAACATGTCGGTGAGCCAACCGCGGGCGGTGACGCGTCCGGCGTCGGAAATTTCATAGACGGAACGCTCGGGGCGGGACCCGTCCCGTTCGACCTCGGCAACCCTGATCAGCCCGTCGCGGGTGAGCCGCGCGATGGTGCTGTACAGGCTGGCGCGCTGGCTGACGTTGACCACCTTGTCCTTGCCGTGCAGGGTGATGAGCTGCTGCATGCGGTAGGGGTGCATGGGCGCTTCCATCAGGAGCGCGAGCACGGCAAGTGCCAGCGGCGAACGTTTTGTCATAGTCACAATCTTACTAATGTCTTTATGACCCCCGAAGACCATGCGGCACTTATTGTGCTGTGGAATCGCTCACGGTGCGAAGCGGTATCCCATGCCTGCCTCCGTGCGCAGATGCACGGGCGCGGCCGGATCCTTCTCCAGCTTCCTGCGCAACTGCGCCATGTAGACGCGCAGGTAGTGGGTTTCCTTGGCGTACGCCGGGCCCCACACCTCCGTGAGAATTTGTTGTTGGCTGACAAGGCGGCCGGGATTGCGCACCAACAGTTCCAGCACGCTCCATTCTGTGGGTGTCATACGCACCGCCTCTCCTCCGCGAAACACCTGCTTGTTGGCCAGGTCCACCGTGAATTCAGCCGTCTCCACGAGTGGTTCGGCGGCCTGCGGACCTGCCCGTCGTGTCGCCGCCCTCAGCCTGGCCAGCAACTCGTCGAGCCCGAACGGCTTCGTCACGTAGTCGTCGGCGCCTGCGTCCAGCGCCTCCACTTTGTCGTGGGATCCGTGCCGGGCGGACAGCACAATAATGGGCACCTCGGTCCAGCCCCGCAACCCCGCAATGACGTCAAGACCGTCCATGTCCGGCAACCCCAAGTCAAGGACGACGACGTCGATCGCCTGGGTTTGTGCGGCGGCCAGTGCCGTGGTTCCGTTGGGGGCCGGCACCACTGTATAGCCGTGCGCGTGCAGGTTGATTTGCAGTGCCCGCAGGATCTGGGGTTCGTCGTCAACCACCAAAACCGTTGTCAATATTCAGTCCTCAAAGTGTCCTCGTGATCCCGGTGGAAAGCGGCATCCTAATGATCATGGTCAAGCCGCCACCGGGGGTTTGTGTCGCTTCCAGCACGCCGCCCATAATCTCCGTAAAGCCCTTGGCAACGGCCAACCCCAGACCCACACCTGTGCCACCCTGCGGACCGTAGGAGACGTCGTCGAGCCTTTGGAAGGGCCGGAACATGGCCATCAACTCAGCCGCCGGAACTCCCTTGCCGTGATCCACCACGCGCAGTTCGCTGGCAGGATGGCCGTTGATCGTGGCACTGCCGCTGCCGCCAATGGAACCCACCACCAGGATTTCCGAGTCCGGTGCGTACTTCACGGCGTTTTCCACAATGTTGGCAATGACCCGCTCCAGCAGGCCGGGATCGGCATCGACGGCTGGCATATTGGGCGGCAGTTCCCGGCGCACGCGGTCCGAGGGGACCCCATGCAAGGCGGCCGGCAATACTTCCTGCCACGCCACGGGCCCCACCACGGGGCTGACCATTTGGGCGCTCAGCCGGGACATGTCCAACAGGTTGCCCACGAGGAGGTCCATCCTGTCCGAATAGTGCTCAATGGTTCCCAGCAGCTCGGCTTCATCCTCGGGGCTGAACACGACCTCGGATTGGCGCAGGCTGCTGACGGCCAGCTTGATGCCGGCCAAGGGTGTGCGTAGGTCATGGGACACCGCCCGCAAAACAGAGGTCCTGATGTTGTTGTCCTGGCTCAGCTGCAGGTTCTCACGTTGGGTGACGCTGAGCTCCTCGCGTTGTTCCAGGGCCAGCAGATGTGCACCAAAAGCGCTCAGCAACCGCCTGTCACTGGCCGACAAAATGCGCCCGGAAAGGCCCAGCATCCAGTGTTCGGACACCTCTTCAAGGGTGTCGGCCTGCTCGGGGCTTTGCGGCGGCTCATCGCCCACCGAGGCTGCCATGCTCCAGCCGTTGCCGTCCTGAGTATCGGACGGGGCGCGGGACGTTCTGCCCGCGGACGCGGTGCTGCGAAAAAGGGTCACCGCGCGCATCGCGAAATGATCCCTGAGCTGTTCGAGCAGCACCTGCACGGTGTCCTGGGAGGCAAGGATTCCGCGGGCCAGTTCGCTCAAGGTGGCGGCCTCCGCGCCGGCCCTGATGGCTTCCCGCGAGCGCCGTGCGGATTGGTCAACGGCCAAGGCAACAGCCACGGCCACCAACAGAAAAACGGCCAGGGTCAGCAAGTTTTCCGGGTCGCTGATGGTCAGGGTACCCACGGGGGCTGCCGAGAAATAGTTCAGCAGCATGCTCCCCCACACGGCGGCAAGCACAGCCGGCCACAGTCCACCCACCAGGGCAACGGCGACTGTCGCCGCCAGGTGGACCACCATGGTGGTCTGCAGGCTCAAGGCTCCCGTGACCAATTCCACCAGGACCGGGAGCGCCACTGCCAGAATAAATCCTGCAATGACGCGTTGCTTGTT
>JBBPZC010000160.1:0-11707 GCA_038199275.1 Actinomycetales bacterium | reverse complement strand
CAAAACCTGGTGATGCCCCTCGCCATCCGCAAGATCTCCAAGGAGGAGAAAGCCTCCCGTATTCATGAGGCGCTGGATACGGTGGGGCTGGCACGAGCCCTGGTGTATTCGCCGTCGGTGCTGTTGCTTGACGAACCGCTGTCCAACCTGGATGCGAAACTGCGTGAACAGTCGCGGGCCTGGCTCAAGCGCCTGCAAGTTGAACTGGGCATCACCACCGTCTACGTCACCCACGATCAAGACGAGGCACTGTCCCTCAGCGACCGGATTGCGGTCATGTTCAATGGCCACATGGCGCAGATCGGCACCCCGGCGGAAATCTATGAAAAGCCCGCAACAGCCGCCGTTGCCGCCTTCGTGGGCAGCTGCAACTTCTTCACCGGAGTGCTCGAAGAGATCAGTGATGGAACGGCCCATGTGCGTCTGGACAACACCGGGCTGGTTGTGAAAGTGGCCAGTACGCTGGAGTTGAAAGCCGGCGAGCACGTAACCGTCGCCGTACGGCCGGAACGTCTGAGCATTATTGCGGCAACAGACGATGCCACCGGGGCCAATGTTCTTGAAACCACGGTGCTGACCCGTTCCTATGTTGGCTCGCGCTATGAGTACGGTTTGAAACTTGGCAGCAATGTTGTTCAGGTCATCTCGCCCAATGGGACGCTCGACGGCGGTGTGCGGCTGGTCTTTGAACCCACCGATGCGTTGCTGTTCGCCGGGGCAGACGTGCCGTCGGAAGAGGCCCAGGAACTCATGACGGTGGATGCATGAGTCAGGAAAAGTAATGGCTGCACGCACCGGGCGCCGGGCCGTCATGTTCGTCCTGGCGCACGCCGTCGTCATTCAAATCATCACCTTTGGAATGCGGCCAACGCTCTCCTACGCCGTTTTGGATGTGGGAGGGGCGCAGGCGCTGCTGGGTGTTGTGGTGGCCGCATTTGCTGTTCCGGCACTGATCTTGGCGCTGCCGGCCGGTCATGTCATAGACCGCACCGGTGAGCGGGCCTCGCTGCTGACCGGTGCGGCGGCGCTCATTGTGGCGGCGCTGTTGGCCTTTTTTGGCGGCGGATCGCTGGCGGTGCTGTTGGTGGCCACGATGTTCCTGGGTGTGGGCCATCTGCTCTCGGTGATTGGCGAGCAGGCGATTGTTGCGAACACGACGAACCGTGGCCAGTTCGACTCCAAATTCGGTCACTTCACCTTCGCCTCGGCGCTGGGCCAAACCATTGGACCGCTGCTTCTGGCACTTCCAGGGGGAACCGTCGAGACGCCTCCGGTGGCGCTGATTTTTGGCGTATGCGGGGCGTTGAGCGTTGTGTTGTTGGGCATTTCCTTCTGTGTGAAGAGCTCGCAGAGGATCACCCATGCACAGAAGCAGCCCAGCATGCTCCCTGCCGCAGCGGCCCTGCTGCGCACACCGGGGCTGATCCGGGCGCTTCTGGCCGGCAGCATTGTGCTGGCCTCGGTGGACTTGTTCCTGGCCTATTTGCCGGCACTGGGGCACGAGCGGGGGATCTCGGCAGTGCTGATCAGCACCATGCTGGTGGCCCGGTCCATGTTCTCCATGTTCTCGCGGCTGTTCCTTGGCCCCATGGTGAAGTTCATGGGCCGACGCAGGCTGATGGTGTGGACCATTGCTGTTGCGGCCGCGGCCCTGCTGACGTTTGTTTTTCCGCTGCCCATTGCCGCGCTGCTGATTCTGTCCGCGATCTACGGGTTCACGATTGGCGCCTGCCAGCCCATCACCATGTCGTGGATTGCGGAGCTGGCAACTCCTGGCACGCGCGGTCTTGCCATGTCGTTGCGGTTGGCAAGCAACCGCCTTGGCCAGACGCTGCTGCCGTCCCTTCTGGGCACCATCGCAGCAGCGGCCGGTGTGGCGGGCGTCTTTGTCGGTACCGGAATCCTGCTGGCCGGGGGCGCCTGGGCCGGTGCCGCCGTCGGACATGCCCAAAGTGAGGATGACCGGGATGACAAGGACGATGAACCTGCAAGGGCGTAAGCGGGCCGCCAATTTCTGGCAAAATTGGCGCATGAGACGACGGATGACGCTACGGGCCCAACTGCTGATGCTGCAGGTGGTCATCGTTCTGGTGACGGTCATTGGCACAGGCGCCGTGGCCATCTTCACCCAGGACCACCAACTGAGGGTCAACTACCGCGACCGGATGATCGGTGTGGCGCAGTCGATCTCCACGAACCCCGTCATCAGTGAAGCGTTTTCCGAGAAGAATCCCAGCGAGACCATCCAACCGATTACCGAGCTGATCAGTCAAACCTCCGGCATTGCCTACGCCGTGGTCATGAATGACGACGGCATCCGCTATTCGCATCCGGACCCGTCATTGATCGGCAAGCACGTCTCGACAGACCCCAGCGAGGTCCTGTCGGGCGAGACCTACGTCGGCACCCAAACCGGGACCATGGGCCAGTCGTGGCGGGTGAAAATCCCCATCTTCAATGACTCCCATGAGGTGATTGGCGCCGTGTCCGTGGGAGTGCTGGAATCAGATCTCCGGCGCGAATACTTCGCCAACGCACTCTGGCTGTTCATCACGATCGGGATTGCCGCCATCATCGGGGTGATTGGCGCGGCGTTGGTGACGTCCGTCATCCGCAGGCGGATCTTCGGTCTCGAACCGGAACAAATTGCCGGCTTGCTGGAGGAGCGGGAGGCAATCCTGCATGGTGTCCGCGAGGGCGTTGTTGCGGTGGATGACACCGGGCGCATTGTTCTGATCAATGATGCGGCGCAGCGTCTGCTCTCCCTGGAAGATCAGCCGAACCTGGTTGGTACGCGTGTGCGGGGAACGCTCGATGATGCCTTTGTGCAGTTGCTGGACGCAGGGGATGCCGAACAATCCCTGATCCTTTCAGGGGAGCGTGTGCTGCTGGTGCGTCGTGACGTGGCCAAGATTGGTGGCCGGGAGATTGGCTCCATCCTGATCCTGCGGGACAACACGGAACTGCACACCTTGATGCGTGATCTGGACGGCGTGCAGGGGCTGGCCGACGGTCTGCGGGCGCAGGCCCACGGATTTGCGAACAAGCTGCACGTCATTTCCGGACTGCTGGAACTGGACCGGGTGGACCAGGCGGTGTCCTTCATCTCGCACGAGCGCAGCAGTGGCACCTTGGCCAGTCTCTCCGGGGAGACCGGCATCGGCGATCTGGAAGTCGCCGCACTGTTGCTCATGAAGGCGGCCCGCGCGGAGGAACTGGGCCTGCACATTTCCATCGAGGAAGACTCCACACTTCCATTGCTGGTGGCCGGTCATGCGGGGGAGGCTCTCCGGGACGATCTGGTGACGATCCTCGGCAACCTGCTGGACAATGCTGCAGAGGCGACACCATCCGGTGGCCGAATTTCCGTGACAGTCGCGGAGGTCACCGATGCGGAAGAAGTCGATGCGGACCAAGCGGGCACGGACTCCATGGCCGGACTCGTGATTTCCGTGGCGGATTCAGGTTGCGGTATACCGCCGGAGCACCGCAAGCGTGTCTTTGATTCGGGATACTCTTCCAAGTCAGCCTTGCCCGGCGCGCTCACCACCGGCCGTGGCATTGGCCTGACATTGGTGGAGCGAATCGTTTCGCGCCACGGCGGCACCGTGGAAATCAGCGACGGTCTGACCTCAGGCAGTTCCCGTGGGGAATCCGATCACGGCGCCTGGCAGCAGCACGGTGCCCGGATCACCGTCACGCTGCCGGTGGATGCAGCGGTCTTTGCCCCGGAAAGTGCTGATGATCAGCTGGAGACCAGAGACGGGGTGGACCACCTGTGGGCACACCGCTGAGGGTCGTCATTGTTGAAGATGACATTGGCGTTGCCCTGATCAACCGGGAATTCGTCGGCTCCCATGCCGGCTTCACTGTTGTTGGTGAGGCGCACAATGGCACGGAAGCCGTGCGGTTGATTACGGAACTGCGCCCCGACGTCGTCCTGCTGGATTTCTATCTGCCCGATTTTTCCGGACTCGAGGTCCTGGCCCGACTGGGGCAGACTGCCCGCTCCGCCATGGAGGTCATTGCGGTTACGGCGGCACGTGACGTGGACAGCGTCCGGCACGCGAGGGCGGAAGGGGTGCGCCACTACCTGGTCAAGCCGTTCATGGCCGCCGCACTTTTTGAGCGGCTGGACGAGGTGGCCAAACAGTTCGACACCGTACGCCGCACGGCCAGGGGAAAACTGCTTGATCAGCGCAGCGTCGATGAAATCATTTCCAGTGCCGGGACCCGTTATGCGCCGCCTCCCAAGGGATTGTCCGAGGCCACCCTGCAGCGGGTGCACCTGGCGCTGCAGCAATCCGGCACGGATGTTTCGGCTGCTGAACTGGCGGCCGTCGTTGGCATGTCGCGTGTTGGCGCCCGCCGCTACCTCGAGCATCTGGTTGACGTGGGCCAGGCGAGCCTCACTCCGCGTTACGGTGCCGGCCGGCCGGAAAACCGATACAGCAGCAAACTCCAGGGTGCGCCGATTAAGGATGCTTCTTGCGGATCAAATCAATGACACCGCCGGCCAACATCGCCACACCCGCACCCAGCAGCAGCCACATCGCGGTCAGTCCAGCATTCAAATCCAGGTTCAGTTGGGTGCTGAGGATGATCAGGAGTCCCATGACAAGTACGACGGCGCCCCACACCACAGTGCCCACCCGGACCGGGTGCCGCACGGCTTTGACAGCGGTGACTGTTGAGTGGTTGGCCACGGTGGCCGCGGCCCCGGAGTCCGGGAGCGGATCCGTGGCTGGTTCGGGACCGAGTGTCGGTGCCGGTTCAGGTGTGGTGAAGTAGCCGGCAGGTGCCGGTGTGGTCGGTTTGGGATGTTCGTTGCCGTGGTTGTTGCCGGGATGGGGATCTGTTGCTTTAGACATGGTGTTTTCCGCTTCTTCGATCATGATTGGGGAAGGTTGTGCTGGCAGGTTCCGGCCGCCATCACGGCGCCGGCACCACTTGGACTTCGATGTTGGTGGCTGCACCCTGCAAGGTAATGACCAGACCGGGCCCGGAGGTTTTGGGATTGATGTTGCTTGTGGTCTTCTCCACCACTCCGCTGCCGGTTGTTTTGCCGTCAATGGTCAATGAGGCGGCGGCCAGTTCACTCTGGAACTGGACGGGGATGTTGTCGGGGACCTGGATGGTGACGTTGGAGGCCACCAGGTTAAGTGGGATCTGGACATCCTTCGTCAAGGTGGTGCCGCCGTCGAACTTTGTCAGGTCAACGGTGCCATTGCCCATCAGGATGGTGCGCCCGGTCTGTGCTGCGCTGATGGTGGTTGGGGCCCAGTTGGCGTCCTTGAAGGCGGAGACGTCCTGTTGCGGCAGGCTCAGGCCCCCGGCCACCACCAATCCGATGATGGCGAAGGTGCCAAGGCCGCCGGCTGTGCGTCCGGCAATTCCTGCGGCCAGAATGCCCAATCCGGCCGTGATGGCTGCAGCCGCCACGGCAACTGCCGTTCCATGGCCGTTCAAATCGATCACGTTGTTGGCGCTCAGGAGCAGAATTACGGCACCGACGACGGCGGCCGCACCCATCACGACCAGACTCGCCGCAGCGCCGAGCCGGGGTGTGCTCCGCACCGGGCGCACCTTGACGTAGTTGCCCGGATTCGGCGTGAACGAGTAGCCGTACTGGGGTGCAGGGGTGTGCTGGGCGCCGGAAACCTGCCATGCACCTGGGTAGCCCGCGGGCTGGTAGGGCGCCTTGGACTGCGGGGTGACCGAAGCCGGAGCCTCTGCGCTCTCCTCGTTCTGGCCGGGCCTGTTTGGCTGGCCGCCCTGCCAGAGGCCCTCGCCCGTCTGCTTGGGATTGTCGGGGTTGTCCTTGGCCTTGTAATGGTTGTACGCCCAGTAAATGACCCAGGCCGCCCCGCCCATCCAGATGACCGGCCAGAACGACCAGCCATCGTTGGCCCCAAAAGCGTCCCGGCCGGAACCACCCAGGCCGAGCATCGTGGCGATGGCGGCGCCGGTCATGCCGGCGGACCAGTGCCCGCGGCCCACTTCCTCCACGTGGATGCGCCCGTCCGGTTCAGGCAGCAGCGCCCACGCAATGCCGTACGCCAGCAGCCCGATACCGAAGAACAGTGTCAGCACCACGGTCACGCCGCGCACAATCACGGGGTCGATGCCCCACTTCTCGCCCAAGCCGCTGCACACACCGCCCACCCAGCGGTTGGTTCCGCGCCGGATACCCAGGCCACGGATCCATTGGAAGAACTTGGCAGCGCCGGACGGTTGCAGCGGGGGAGGTGCGTCGGGCCCGATCGGCTGTTCCGACGGTTGCCCTGGCAGGTCATGGGAAGTGTTCATGCTTCAATCGTGCCGCCTGCGCGCCGCCTGCAACATAGGGGGTCCCCCTGAAAGAACCCTGAGGTAACCCCGGAAAGCGGTGTGGAAGGCTCCGGGGCGTGTTTGGATTGATGCATGAGCGCAAAGATGTACCGCACCCAGACCCGTGTTGTTGCCGGGGTTTGTGGAGGCCTGGCCGAACACCTGGGAATCAGTGTGCGGCTGGTGCGCGCCATCATGATCGTCGCCGCCTTCTTCTCCGGCGCAGGAATCGTCCTCTATGTCTGGTTGTGGTTGCTGGTGCCGATGGCAGGGGAGGGACAAGACCGGGGCAACAAGTTCCTTGACGACGACGGGAACCCCCGCCTTGCGCTGTTCCGGCCGGCGGCCGGCGCCGTGGATGAACAAGGCGTGAACTCCAACGAGGCACGAAAACGCATTCCGCTGGGATTTCGGGAGGTCGCGATTGGCGGGGTGCTCGTCATTGCCGCCTTCATTGTGTTCGGCCAGCAACGAGGCTGGGACCTGCGGCTGGGCACCCTGATCCCCCTGCTTGTCATCCTGCTCGGAGCCGTCTTGGCATGGATGCAATTGGATGACACCCGCCGCCTGGGGCTGCTCAGCATCACCAAAATAAACACTCCCAGTTCCATGCTTCGCCTCGGCGGTGGACTGGCCTTGGTGATCACCGGGGTGATTGTCATTGTGGCAGGCTCCGGATCCTGGACGCTCGTGTGGTCCTCCGTGGTGGCCTCTCTCGCCGTGCTGGCCGGAGTGGGCCTGGTGCTCGCACCCTGGGCACTGAAGTTCTGGCGTGAATTCCAAGCCGAACGAGCCGGGCACATCCGCGAGAGTGAACGCGCCGAGATTGCCGCCCACCTGCACGACTCGGTGCTGCAAACCCTGGCCCTGATCCAAAAGAATGCGAATTCCCCCACCGATGTGACCCGGCTGGCCCGCGCACAGGAACGAGAACTGCGCGAATGGATCTACCAGGACAACGCCCACAAACCCGGGGCGCTGGTTGAGCGGATCAAATCCGTCTGTGCAGAAGTTGAGGACCTGTACGGGCAGGCTGTGGAAGTGGTCGCCGTGGGCGACACCGAATTGACGGACCGCGGCAACGCCCTTGTCCAGGCGGTGCGCGAGGCCGTGCTGAACGGGGCGCGGCACGGCGGGACAACCGTGTCGGTGTATGTCGAGGCCGGGGCAAACGGGGTGGACGTGTTTGTGAAGGACCGCGGCCCCGGCTTTGATGTGGGCAGCGTTCCCGCCGACAGGCTGGGAGTCCGGGAGTCCGTCGTCGGGCGCATGCAACGCAATGGTGGGAGTGCTGAGATCATTAGTTCAGATGACGGCACCGAAGTGCGCCTGCACCTGCCCAACGAAACACCTGCCAGCGAGGACGCCAAATGAGCGCATCTGCCACACCCGTCCGAGTTGTCATTGTTGACGACCACGCCATTTTCCGGTCCGGTCTGAAGGCCGATCTTGATCCGGAAATTGTGGTCCTGGCCGAGGCCGCAACCGTTGAAGAAGCCATCGCCGTCGTCAACGCGCAGCAACCGGACGTGGTGCTGCTTGACGTGCATTTGCCGGGCGGGCGCGGACAGGGTGGCCGGGAAGTCATCGCCGGGTGCACGGGATTGTTGGGGAGAACAAAGTTCCTGGCCCTGAGCGTGTCAGACTCGGCGGAGGACGTGGTCTCGGTCATCCGCGCCGGCGCCCGCAGCTATGTCACAAAATCAATTTCAGGTGCCGAAATCTCCGATGCCGTGCGGCGCGTGGCCGGCGGCGACGCCGTTTTTTCGCCGCGCCTGGCCGGATTTGTGCTGGACGCCTTCGGCACGGCGGAGGTCGCGGTGGAGGACGAACTGGACAGACTCTCCGCCAGGGAGCTTGAAGTCATGCGGCTGATTGCCCGCGGCTACTCCTACAAAGAGGTGGCGAAGGCGCTGTTCATCTCCATTAAAACCGTGGAAACGCACGTCTCCGCCGTACTGCGCAAGCTCCAGCTCTCTTCCCGCCACGAACTGACCCGCTGGGCCGCCGACCGCCGCCTGCTGTAACTGGTGGGCGACGGCGCAGAAGCGGGAGGCCCGGAGCGAGGATGGCGCGATTTCCTTCCCTCGCTTCGCAAGCTCAGCGGGAGGCCTCGGAAATCTCTTAGCGAGCTCGCCCAGCGACCGAGGAAATCTTACTGCTCGCGAGGGGCCTCCCGCGGATGCGTCGGAACCGTTACTTGGCGGAGCCCAGGAACTCCTGGAGACGGCCCACGCCGGTGGCAAGGTCGTCGTCGCCCAGTGCGTAGGAGAGTCGCATGTAGCCGCTGGGGCCAAAGGCCTCACCCGGAACCACGGCAACTTCGACCTTGTCCAGGATCAGTGCAGCAAGTTCGGCGGAGGTTGCGGGGCGGATGCCGCCGATTTCGCGACCCAGCAGTCCACGCACGTCGGCGTAGGCGTAAAAGGCGCCGTGCGGGGTGGGGCACGCCACGCCGTCGATCGCGTTCAGGGCCGAGACCATGGCCTTGCGGCGGCGATCGAAAGCGACCTTCATTTCATCGACGGCGGTCAACGGACCGGACACCGCGGCAAGGGCCGCCATCTGGGAAACATTGGCCACGTTGGAGGTGGCGTGGGACTGCATGTTGGTGGCTGCCTTCGTCACATCTAGAGGTGCGATCATCCAGCCCACACGCCAGCCGGTCATGGCATAGGTCTTGGCCACACCGTTCAGGATCACCACGCAGTCGCCCAGCTCAGTGGCGGCCGTGGCAAGCGAGGGGAAGGGAACGCCGTCGTACGTCAGGTGTTCTTAGATCTCATCGGTGGTTACCCAGAGGGCCGTCGATGCGGCCCTCAGGCCGATCTGACGAGTCTGTTGCTGCGTGTAGACAGCGCCGGTAGGGTTGGAGGGGGAGACAAACAAGAGCACCTTGGTGCGCGGGGTCATGGCCGCCTCGAGCTGGTCGACGGTGACAAGGTAGTCCTGCTCAGGGCCGGCAAACACCTCAACGGGAACACCGCCGGCAAGCCGGATGGCCTCCGGGTAAGTGGTCCAGAAAGGAGTGGGGACAATAACCTCATCGCCGGGATCCAGCAGGGTTGCAAAAGACTCGTAGACGGCCTGCTTGCCACCGTTGGTGACCAGCACCTGGGCCGGGTCGACGGTGTAGCCCGAGTCCCGCAGCGTCTTCTCGGCAATGGCTGCACGAAGTTCCGGCAACCCGGCGGCGGGGGAGTAGCGGTGGTACTTGGGCTGGCGGGCGGCCGCAATGGCGGCTTCCACAATGTAATCGGGGGTGGGGAAGTCGGGCTCACCGGCACCAAAGCCAATGACAGGACGCCCGGCGGCCTTCAGGGCCTTGGCTTTGGCGTCCACAGCCAGGGTGGCGGATTCGGCAATGGCGGCGATCCGTGCGGAAACACGGCGGGCGGAGGCTTGGTCAGCACTCAGTTCGGCAGACATCAGGATTCTTTCTTCGGTGGGAGAGGCCAAAAAACGTTCTATCGTCACCTCCTACTTTAGGCGCATCCGGTGCCCGGTTCGACGAATGAGCTGTTGGCTGCGTAGAATGGATAACCGGTGTTCAAAGCACAATGATGGTTCACGCCTTGAAGTCGGTTTGGAAAGACCGCCTTCAGACTGTAAGTTATTCATGGTTATTAGCACCGAGAGGGTCTCATCCTCACGAAGCCAGCGGGCTTTAAGAGGGCGAAAACTTCAAAGGGTAGTGGCGCAATTGGTAGCGCAGCGGTCTCCAAAACCGCAGGTTGCAGGTTCGAGTCCTGTCTGCCCTGCGCATGGATGCGGCAGGTGAAATTCGCACTTCCAAAGTGCAACTCACCTCCGGTATCCAAGCGAATAGTTTGCACATCCAAGGTTCGCATCTGCGGGCCCGAGTGGCATCCCAACTAATTGATGAGTGAGGCACTGGTGACCGAAACTGCGGCGAGCAGCTCTAAGGGCCCTGCCAAGAAGGCAAGCAAACCGGGCAAGCCCGGCTTTTTTGCGCGCATTGCCATCTTCCTCCGCCAAGTTATTGGCGAGCTGAAGAAGGTAGTCACCCCCACTCGTAAAGAGTTGATCAACATGACTGCTGTTGTGCTGGTATTCGTAGTCATCGTGATGGGTATTGTTACCGTTCTGGACCTGGGGTTCGGCCAAGCCGTGCTGTGGGTCTTCGGCGGAAACGTAAACGTCGAGCAGTAAAACGCTCAACTTGGCCGACCTCGCCGAAGCAATTTGGCATGGGGTCGGTTTGAGCCATTTAAGAAACGCACAAGGAAAGCAGGAAATTCGTGTCTGAGCAGGAGCCCAAGGCAACACACAGTGAGCAGGACCAGGACACTGTGGTTGTTGATGCTGCCATCAGTGCCGACCTTGATGCCGTTGCAGAAGAGGCAGCCGTGGAAGCCGACGCAGCAGAAGCTGTAGACGCCGAGCCGGCCGCCGACGCTGTAGACGCCGAGCCGGACGCTGACGACGCCGAGCCGGCCGCCGACGCTGAGCCGGACGCTGACGCCGAGCCGGACGCTGACGCCGAGCCCGAGGTTGACCCGGCAGAGGAATTCAAGGCCAAACTGCGCCGCCAGGAGGGTGACTGGTACGTCATCCACTCCTACGCAGGGTACGAAAACCGCGTCAAGGTAAACCTTGAATCCCGCAGCCTCTCGCTGAACATGGAAGATTACATCTTCGAAATTCAGGTCCCCATGGAAGAAGTCGTGGAGATCAAGAATGCACAGCGCAAGGTTGTCAACCGTGTCCGCATTCCCGGTTACGTCTTGGTTCGCATGGACCTGACTGACGCATCGTGGGGCGTTGTTCGCCACACCCCGGGCGTCACAGGCTTCGTTGGCAACGCCCACAACCCTGTCCCGCTGCGCTTGGACGAAGTCTTTTCCATGCTTGCCCCGATCTTCGAGGAGCAGCAGGCAGAAGAGACCGGCGTTCCGCTGCGTCACGACCCGATCGACGCTGAGATTGACTTTGAAGTTGGCGAAGCCGTCACCGTCAAGGATGGTCCATTCGAGGGTCTGTCCGCATCAATCTCCGAGATCAAGCCCGAAGCCGGCCAACTGGTTGTGCTGGTTTCCATCTTCGAGCGCGAGACTCCCGTCACCCTCGCATTCAACCAGGTCACCAAGATCTAGTTGCCCACAAGTTTCGTTCCGCTTCAGGCTTGCTTAGCCCCTGCGAAACGTTCGGCCGGACGCCATTCGGCCACCCACCTGGAACGCGCTCCGTCGTCCCAGGAAAGATATGAAAGAGAAGGACCCTACATTGGCTCCCAAGAAAAAGGTCACCGGCCTTATCAAGCTGCAGATCCAGGCAGGCGCCGCCAACCCGGCACCGCCCATCGGTCCCGCGCTTGGTCAGCACGGCGTCAACATCATGGAATTCTGCAAGGCAT
>JBBPZC010000159.1:0-20056 GCA_038199275.1 Actinomycetales bacterium | reverse complement strand
TGAACTCAATGGGCACGCGCGTGACGGTGACCTGCGACTTGGTCACGATGCCGGCGGTGATCAGGGACATCGCCTCAATGGGGTCCTCTGACGGTGCGTACTCAATGTCCATGTCAATCACGGACTTGCCCTAGATGGTCAGCGTGGTTGAGCCGACGCCGTCGACCTGGACACCGAGGCCCTGCAGGTAGAAGCACAGGTCCTGGACCATGTAGTTTGGGCTGGCGTTGCGGATGACGGTGGTGCCTTCGCGGTGCGCCGCGGCCATGATCGCATTTTCAGTGACAGTGTCCCCACGCTCGGTCAGCACAAAGGTGCGGTCCTGGTTGTCGCTGATGGGCGCCTGCACTTTGTAGAAACCGTCGTGCGCGTTGACGGTCAGGCCGAATTCGCGCAACGCCTGCATGTGCGGTTCCACGGTGCGCGTGCCGAGGTCACAGCCGCCGGCGTAGGGGATGCGGTACGGGTCAATCTCGTCAAGTAGCGGGCCGAGCAGCATGATGACGCTGCGGGTGCGCTTGGCTGCGGCAACGTCCATGGCGGCTAGGTTGAGGACGGCGGGGCGGCGGATCTGCAGGTCGTTGTCCTCGAGCCAGGTGCACTCGACGCCGATGGAGGTCAGCAGTTCAACAATGCGGTTGACTTCCTCAATGCGGGCCACACGACGCAGGGTTGTGGTGCCGCGGTTCAGCAGGCTGGCACAGAGCAGGGCGACGCCGGCGTTCTTGCTGGTGTTGACCTCCACACTGCCGGAGAGCTGGCGGCCACCGTGCACACGCAGGTGGGTGACGGCGTTTTTGGACACGGCACCAACGCTGAATAGATTCGCTTGAAGCAGTCTTTCCATGCGCTGGATCATTTTCAGGCTCAGGTTTTGTTTGCCCTGTTCCATCCGGGCCACAGCACTCTGGCTGGTTCCCAGCTGCGTCGCCAGTTCACCCTGGGTCCAGCCTTTTTCAGTCCGGGCGTCTCGCACCAAGACGCCTACTGTTTCTGCAGCCATTTGAGTCATAGCAATATTTATATCATGGGATGCATATATTCAAGGATTTTTGTGACCCTTATGGCATTTTTTCCGATGATCACGGATAAATAACCGAACCATGCGATAAATTCGATGGTCTAATTCGTTCATGAGCAGCACCTCTCCTTACGGTACCTCCATCCGGGCCAACACACCCGCGATTCCCTGCGCGTGCCACCTGTGAAGATCCAGAGAGTGTCCGGACCGGAGGACGGCGGCTGCTGTAATCCGCCCTTCGTCTACCGTGGGCGGATTACAGCAGCTGCGGTTAGCCAAACACCGGGTTCCAAGTGCCCAGTACGACTGCGGCACCCACCGACACGGCCGCGATCACCAATCCGGTGGCCGCCACCGCGATGTCGAACCGGGTGAATCTCGATTCACGGGCCCAGGTCCGCTCTCCGGCCCCGAAACCCTTCGCTTCCATGGTCAC
The DNA here is from genome assembly GCA_038199275.1 of Actinomycetales bacterium. Taxonomy (GTDB): domain Bacteria; phylum Actinomycetota; class Actinomycetes; order Actinomycetales; family Micrococcaceae; genus Specibacter. The sequence goes on along the minus strand of JBBPZC010000159.1, from coordinate 18,599 downwards.
GGCCAGTCGTGAAGCGCGGCGGACGGCCTGCACCAGCAGTGCCATCGCCTGGCCCAGCTGCGCCTTTACGCCGCTGAAAACACCCGGCTCTCCGCCGACGCCGCGGGCCCGGCGGGCCATGCCCAGGGTCTGCCATTCAGCCACGAGCAACCCCACCAGACGCATGGCTGCCAGCGCCCCGAGCACGAAGCGGTGCGGCATACGCAGCTTTTGCGCCAGCGCGTCGGCCAGGTCGGTCGGGTCAGTTGAGGCAAGCACAATGATGCCCGGCAGGGCAATGGCCAAGCCACGCAGGGCAATGGCCACACCTGCCTCCAAAGATCCGGTGGTGAACGTGACGGGGCCCAGCGAGAGCAGCAGCTCCCCGGTTTTGGGCGCCAACAGCGCAGTCCCATAGCCGCCCACAACAGCAGCAACGAGGATGGGCCAGCCGCGGGTCAGCAGCATTCGAAGGCTCAATCCGGCCAGTGGCAGGAGCGCGCATTCAAGCACCAGGGCAACCGTTGCCGAGACCCAATCGACGCTGATCAGCAGCACGATGGTCAGCGCCATGCCGGCTCCGAGCTTCGCCAGCGGATTGGCCCGGGCCAGCAGCGCCGTGGATCGCGGTGTGGCAATAATGTCTACGCTCATGGCTGCACCGCCTTCGAGCGGGCGGTCCCCGGCAGCGCGCAGACGTCGTTATCTGACATCTCAACGGGGGTGGAAGAGCCCAAGACCAGCCGCCCACCGCCCAGCACGGCGTTGAACGCGGCGTCGTGCGTGACTGAAATGACGGCCGTGCCGGCATCGAGCAATTCAGTCAGCAGCGAGGCAAGCTCGGCCCACGTGTTTGCGTCCTGCCCGAAAGTGGGCTCGTCCAGGACCAGCAGTTGCGGGCTGGCTGCCAGCACCGTAGCCACCGAGAGCCTCCGCTTTTCCCCGCCCGAAAGGGTAAATGGGTTGGCCTCCGCCAGATGTTCCAGCCGCAAGCGCACCAAAAGCTCATCAACGGCATCCGCGCCCCGGCCCAGAATTTTCGGTGCAAACGCCAACTCGTCCCTAACACTGCCAGTCACAAATTGATGTTCCGGCTCCTGGAAGACGGTGCCAATCCGGCTGATCAACTCCTGCCCCCGCCATTTCAACGGCAGGGAGCCGGCGCCACGCGCCAACTCCGGCAGCGCCGTCAGCCGCCCGCCCACGGGAAGCAGCAGCCCGGCGAGCGTCAGCGCCAGCGTTGATTTTCCTGAGCCGTTGGGCCCGGTTACGCTCAGGGCCGTCCCGGCACGCACCTTTACTGTTGGTACGACTGCGACCGGCACCACCGGGTGCCGCTTGCGTCCCTTGGTGCGGGAGACCGCCAAGGATTCCGCTTCCAGCAGCAAGGGGGCACCGGCGTCGGCCGCGGTGGTGCGGGCACGGACGGCCGGGACATACCCAGGCACCCAGATGCCGGCGGCGGCGAGCAGTTCACGGCTCTGCGCGAGCACGGTGGAGGGCGGGCCGTCGAACAAGACGCCGCCGGGCTCGCCCAGAGCAGCCGGGGCCAGCACCACAATCCGGTCGACGACGTCGAGCCAGACGGATACGCGGTGCTCCACCACAACGAGCGTGGCCCCGGTGTCGTCGAGGCTGCGACGCACGGCGTCACGAACCTCGAGCACGCCGACCGGGTCCAGATTGGCCGTGGGTTCATCGAGCAGCAGCAGGCCCGGGCGCATGGCCAGAATGCCGGCCAGCCCCAACCGCTGTTTCTGCCCACCGGAGAGCATGGAACTGGGATGGTCCAGGGGGAGTTTCAAGCCCACGGATTCCAGCGCAGCCGGGACGCGACGCCAAATTTCCTCGCGCGGGACGGCCAGGTTTTCCGCGCCGAAGGCGACGTCGTCGCCAATGCGCGAGAGCACCACCTGGGCGTCCGGGTCCTGCTGCATGAGCCCGGCCCGGCCGCGGGATTCCTGCACGGGGCGCCCGTCAATGAGCAGTTCGCCCATCTCATTGGCGTCCTCATCCACACCCAGCACACCGGCAAGGGCGTGCAGCAGTGTGGACTTGCCGGCGCCGGAGGGGCCCAACAGCAGGACGCGCTCGCCCGCGGCGATCTCCAGATCCAGGCCGCGGAGGGCTTGACCGTTTCGGCCGGAATGCTGCCATCCCCAACCTCTGGCCGTCACCCGCACCGGAGCGCCTCGGTTTTGTACGGTGTCCATGGACTACACCGCCTTTTCGGTGCCGGCCCCGCGGGAAGGCAGATTCGCCAGGGCTCCCGTGCGGGCCAGCCCACGCACCGCCAGCCAGGACACCAGTCCGGCAATGACGGCGCCGGAGATCATGGCAAGGACCACGTAAACCAGCTTCCACGCCATGGCCCACTCAATGTTCCAGACCAGGCTGTCGTTGATCCCCAGCCCCAGCCCGGCCAGCGCACCGGCCAGCAGGGCGACGAGAAGATTGAACTTGCGGTAGCGAAACAGCGCGAAACCAAGCTCCGCGCCGAGGCCCTGGGCCAGGCCCGACAGCAGCACCGTGAAACCGAAGTGGGTGCCCAACAGTCCCTCAACACTGGCAGCGATGAGTTCGCAGTACAGCGCGGCTCCCGGTTTGCGGATCACCAGGGCACCGAGCACGCCCGCGATCAGCCAGCCGCCGCCGTAAAGCGCGCCGAGCGGCGGGAAGGCCACGGTGATGGCGCTCGTGAGACCGTATCCGGCTGACCAGAGCCAAAAAATGACACCAAGCGCCACCCCGAGAACCGAGACAACGACGATATCGACGACCCGCCACGTGCTCTTGTTCTTTTGTTGCTTATTTTTTGGGGCGGATGCGCCCGCGAATGACTTGCTCATGGTTCCTCCTTTTAAGGAGGGGCGGCTGCTGCGGTATTTCCGCGCAGCCGAAGAGAACTCGACTCCCTTCGCCGGTACTAGCCGGAGCAGGTTCGAGGGTCTGCGGCGAACCGCACTCTCAGCGCCGGATCCCAGGATTGGGATGACGCTCCCCTGTCGTGTTTGAATTGCGGCTTCAGTTTACCTCCGCGCCCTGCCGGGGGCCAATGCGCCGAATCGTCTTGGCAGGGGCACGGTGTTTTGCCTCGGCGTTTTACCTTCAGCGGGTGCCGGTTCAAGGCGCTAGGCTGGCCCTAAGGTTATTGCCCACCAGCGCGGCCGGTCCAGGTTGCGCAGAAACATCAGGAGTCTTTTTATGAACATCGTTTTCAAGTTGCTTGGCACGGGCGTCAGCCTGGGGGCCGGTTTTGCTGCCAGCAAGCTCGTGGACACAGTCTGGGAGAAGAGCACCGGGAACAAGCCGCCCAAAGATGGTGCCGACATGGAAAACAGCCTCCGCTCCGCGTTGATTTTCGCACTGGTGTCTTCTGCTGTCGCCGCCATTATCCAGACCTTGGCCGGGCGCACCACGCAAAAGGCCATCGCGCGCTTCAACAAGCACCCGGAAGAGGTCTAGGCGTTCCTGCCGTCGTCGTCCACGGCGGCGGCAACGATCTCATCCAGCTCATCGACGCTGAGCAGTTCCGGGCGGCGGTGCTTGGTGCGGTAACCGGCACGACCCACCATGTGGGCGGAGACAGGCACCGTCAGAAGCTGGAACAACCAGGCAATCAGGAGAATGGGCAGCAACGCCCATGACCGCATTTGGATGCCCAGGGCCGCGAGCATCAGCAGCAGCCCCAGAACCTGCGGTTTCGTCGCGGCGTGCATGCGGCTCAACAAGTCGGGAAAACGCAACAATCCAATGGCAGCGGCCAGGCTCATCAGCGCACCGAGAACCAGGCAAACGGCCGTCAACACATCCAGAAACGTGTTCATCCGTCCTCCTTCTTGTGGGCGACAAAGCGGGCAACGGTCACCGAACCAATAAAACCAATCACGGTAAGGACCACCAGCAGCGCCAGGTTGTCCAGATGGCTGTTGACGGCCATTTCCGTGGCCAGTGCGGCCCCAAAGATGGCGAGCAAAACATCCGCAGCTATCACCCGGTCAAGCAGTGATGGGCCAGCGGCAATCCGGTAGATAGTCCCTGCTGCGGCCAGGGTCAACACGGCGGCGACTATGACACCGGCTATTTCCATGACGCTCATTCTGTTTCACCCTCTCCACCCTTTGCGAACTTTGCCGCTTCAGCCTCGTGCGCTGCTTCAGCCTGGGCCAGTCTGCGGGCATACGTGATCATGGGGGCACCAGCCTGTTCCGCCTTAAGCGCGGCCAGTTCCTCGCGGGTTCCCATGATTTGGATCAGCCGGACTTCAAAGTTCTGAATATCCCCACGGATCCGCTCCACGTCGGCCGGCGTCGGAGCGTTCATGGCGTGGACATAGAGTGTGGCCGTCCCGCGGTCCACTTCCACCACGAGCGAACCCGGGATGAGGGAGAGCACATGGCCAACCGCCGTCATGAGCAGGTCCGAGGGGCTGCGCAGCGGCACAGCAATGACAGCGTTGCGAATGTTCGGGCCCTTGACCGCGGACCAATACAAGACCTGGAAACTGGCGATTGTGACCTGTCCGATGAACCACGCCATCATCAGCACGGCACGCACAATGTTGAAGCGTCCGCTCAGTTCAATGGGCGGAAGGTAGAACACATGTGAAACGCCGAAAGCGATCAACGCACCGAAAATCAGGTTCCCGGCACTGAAGTCCTGCCACAAGGCGCCCCACACCAGGACAAGCCAGATCAGCAGGGGCAGTTTCTGCCAAAAATTCCTTCTACGCTTGGCCGCACTCATGGCGCACCCGCCCCGGATCCCATCACGGCTTCAATATAAGGTATGCGCGCCAGCATGCTCGTGGCGGCATCATTGCTCAAGTCAAAGAGCGGTCCGGCGAAGACCGTCATGGCAACACCCAGCACCACCAGACCCATCGTGGAATACACCATCATCTTGGGTAGGATCGGGATCTCGTTGTCACCGGAGAAACGTCCCTCAGTGGCATCCACATATTTGCTGGTCCGCAAGGCGCGCATACTCGGCACACCGGAGGCGTCGGGTGCGGTTGCCAGCAGCACCGGATCCGGATCCTCGGCGTCGACCGTGCTGCGCCAGAAGGCCCTGTTCCATACACGAGCCATGACCAGCAGCGTCAGCAGGCTGGCCACCACGCCGCCAATTACGAGCGCATAAGCCATGGGGCTTCCGTCGGCAACACCGGCCTGCAGCAGGCCGAGTTTGACCAGGAAACCGGAGAATGGCGGAATCCCGGCCAGGTTCATGGCCGGAATGAAGTACAGCACGCCCAGGATGGGTGAAAGCTTGGCCAACCCGCCCAGCCGCATGATGGAGGATGTTCCGCCACGGCGCTCCACCAGGCCCGTCACCATGAACAAGCTCGTTTGGATGGTGATGTGGTGGATGACGTAGAAAATTGTTGCCGCCAAGCCCAGTACGGATGACAGGGCGACGCCGAAAATCATGTACCCAATGTGGCTCACCAAGGTGAAGGAAAGCATTCGCTTGATGTCAGTCTGCGCCACGGCACCCAGAATGCCCACCAACATCGTCAGCAAGGCCACGACCAGCAGCACCGTGTCGAAATCACCTGACGGGAACAGCAGGGTTTCCGTACGAATAATGGCATAGACCCCGACCTTGGTCAGCAGCCCAGCGAATACGGCAGTGACAGGTGCTGGCGCGGTGGGATAGGAGTCAGGGAGCCAGAACGACAGCGGGAAAACAGCCGCCTTGATACCGAAAGCCACCAGCAACAACACATGCAGCAGGTTCTGGGTGCCCGGATCAAGCTCGCCCAGCTTCACCGCCAGATCGGCCAGTGTCACCGTGCCGGTGGCCGCGTAGACCATGGCGATGGCGATCAGGAACAGCAGTGAGGAGACCACACTGACAACCACGTACGTGATGCCGGCCCGGATTCGCGAACCCGTTCCGCCCAGGGTCATCAGCACATAGCTGGCGGTCAACAGAATTTCAAAGCCCACGTAAAGGTTGAAGAGGTCACCGGCGAGGAAGGCGTTGGAAACACCGGCCACCAGGATCAGATAGGTGGGGTGGAATACCGAGACCGGACCGCCTTCTTCACCGTCCGCGGCGCCCTGCCCCGTAGCGTAGGCCAGCACGGCCAAACTCACAGCGGAGGAGATGACCAGCAGCAGCGAGGAAAACTGGTCGGCGACCATGACAATGCCAAAGGGCGGAGCCCAGCCACCCAGATGGACGGCAATGGGCCCGGTATTCCATACACTGGCCAGCACCCACGCCTCAACGACCAGGGTTAAGGAAAGAGTGCCCAGGCTGACCCTGCGTTGGGCTTTGGGGTGTTTGATCAGTACGAAGGCCAGTGCGGCACCCAGGAATGGCAGAACAACCGCGAGCGGGGCTAGATGCTCTACATTCACGGCTTCTCCTTTCCTGGCTTATCGGACTTGGACTTATCGGACTTGGACTTTTCCGCCTTGGACTTTTCCGCCTTGGGTTTTACAAACTTGAGCTGATCGATCTTTTGCGGATCTATTTTCCTGGGTCCGATGCCCGGAATTGTTTCGCGTTTTCCAAGCGGCTGTTGGTTTTCGTGGAAGTCGGAGACTTCAATGGCAATCTCCGAGTCTTCCTCGTCGTCGTACAAGGCCTGCTGTGCAACCCTGAGGTCTTCCCGGTCCACTTGGATGTCATCGGCGCGGCTGAGGAGCCACGAACGGTAGATCAGTCCCAGCATGAACGAGCTGACCGCGAACGAAATAACAATGGAGGTCAGGATGAAAGCCTGTGGCAGCGGGTCATTAAATTCTGCTGCCGGTATGTCTTTGTTGAAGATTGGTGCCAGGCCGGCGTAACCGCCGGTCGTCAGCAGCAGCAGGTTGGCGCCGTTCGTCAGCAACATCAGACCCAACAGGACCCTCGTCAGGCTTCGTTCCAGGAGCAGGTAGATGCCTACAGCAAACAGAACGCCCACGACCAGCAGCAGGGTGAGGTTTGCGCTCATCGCCCAGCCTCCATTGGCTCTTCGTCTTCAATCAAATCAACACCCTGTACGCCGCTCTCTTCATGCTGGTCGATTTCGGATCCCAGGCTTCGCAGCACATCAATTACCAGACCAACAACCACCAGGTAAACACCGATGTCAAAGAGCGTGGAGGTGACGAACTTGATGTTGCCAAAGACGGGGGCATCGAAGCTGATGATGGCACTTTGGAAAACGTCCCCGCCAAAGAACAACGGCGCAAGTCCCGTCAGCGCAGCCACGGCCAGGCCAAGACCCAGCAGCGTACCCGCGGAAATACGGGTGGCTTCCGCCAGCTCGAAGCGCCCGCCTGCCAGGTAACGGATGGTCAGGGCGAGCCCGGCCACCAGCCCGCCGGCAAATCCGCCGCCGGTGCCGTTGTGTCCTGCCAGCAACAGGTAGATGGAGATGATGATGATGCTGTGGAACACCAGGCGTGTGACCACTTCAATGATGATGGAGCGCCGCTCCGGTGCCAGCGTACGTCCGGCCACAAGCCAGGGGTTCCCGGCCGTCGTCGTAAATTTTTCGGCAAGCTTCCGCGTTGGTGTGCTCAGTGCCGATCCCAACCCGCCAATGCTGCCCGTCTCCACGGTTGCAGCCCGGGGCAGACCCAGGCCGCGTCCCCGCACAAAGATCAGGCTGGCGATGCCAGTGGCGGCAATGGCCAGAACGGAGATTTCACCGAAGGTGTCCCAGGCGCGGATGTCCACCAGGGTGACGTTGACGACGTTGAGACCCCCACCGCCTTCATATGCCAATTTCGGCATGTCAAGGCTGACGGGATCGTGGATGCGTGCCCCCATCGAGATGGTCCCCACCACCACCATGGTGGCGCCGAAGGTGATGCCCAGAATCGCCCGCAAACCCTTGTGACTGCCGGACTTGCGTTCCTCAAGCCTCGCGGGAAGCGAGCGCATGGCCAGCACAAAGGCCACCAGCATGATGGTCTCCACCAGCATCTGGGTCAGCGCCAGATCCGGCGCACCCTGCAATGCAAAGATCAGGGCGATGCCGTATCCGGTCACTGACACCATAAGCACGGCCATGAACCGTTTGCTGGCACGGGCGGCCGCAATGGCACCGATGGCAATGACGGCACCGGCAATGATCTGGAAGGGCGAGCCCGGGTCGATGATGTACATCGGGTTGCTCCAGTCCTGGTCGCCCAGGAAGAAGACGGCCAGAATGGAAGCGATGGCGGTGGACAGGATGACCACAAGGTAAAAGAACAGGGAACCGCGCTGGGTGCGGCCCGTGACCCAAATGGCCACCATGTCCAACCATACGATTGACTGCCGGTAACCACGCTCCGCATCCACCAGCGCAGGCACCTTCGCCTGCAAGGACTCAACCTTGGCCCGCACCGCGAACAGCACCAAGCCAAGCGCCACAACAACTGCGCTCAGCCCCAGAGCCGGGGTGAAACCATGCCACAGCAGCAGGTGGAATCCGTGCGGATCGTAGGCGGTGAACTGCGCACTGTAGGGCTTGATCCACGCCTCGACGATGGAGGGGAAAATTCCGTACGCAACGGTCAGCAGCGCCAGCAGGGCCGGGGCGGCAATGAACAGCCAGCCCGCCGGCTTGAACACGGTGGCCATGCCCTTTTCCTTCATGGCAAAACCACCCCACATGAAGCGCGCACTGTAGGCGAACGTCATTACTGAGCCAAGCACGACGCCGGCCAGCACCAACCAGCCAACCACGGCACCCGCCGGGCCGTGCTGGGCGGAGGCAATAAGTGCCTGGAAGATGCCTTCCTTCGCCACAAATCCGCCCAGCGGAGGAATCCCCGCCATGGACGCCGCACTAATGAGGGCAACCACGCCCAGCTTCGGCGCGGATTTGAACACACCGGACAGTTCGCGAATGTCACGGGTGCCGCTTTGGTGGTCAATAATGCCCACCACCAGGAACAGGGAAGCCTTGAACAAGCCATGGCCCAGCACCATGGCCATGCCCGCCATGGCAGCCTCCTGACCGCCAAGACCCACCACCAGTGCAATGAAACCAAGCTGGCTCACCGTGCCATAGGCCAGAATCAGCTTCAGGTCGTGCTGGCGCAGCGCGCGCCAACCGCCCAGCAGCATGGTGCCCAAACCGAGCACCAGAATGATGGTTTGCCAATATTGGGTGTGTGAGAACCCCGGCGCCAGACGCGCGATGAGGTAAATGCCAGCCTTCACCATGGCCGCCGCGTGCAGGTAGGCGCTCACCGGCGTGGGCGCGGCCATGGCCCCGGGGAGCCAGAAGTGGAAGGGCAGCAACGCGGACTTGGTCACGGCGCCCACCAGGATCAGCGCAATCCCAATGTCCAGCACCACCTTGGAACTTCCGACGGCGGCCATCAGCTCGGGCGCCTGCGCCAAGATCGCGGAAATACTGTAAGTTCCGGCACTTTCGCCCAGCATGATAAGGCCCACCAGCATGGCCAGTCCGCCGAAGGTGGTGACGATAAGTGCCTGGAGTGCCGCTCGTCGGGCTGCAATACGGGTCCGGGCGTAGCCAATCAGCAGGTAGGAAAGGACGGTGGTCAGTTCCCAGAAAACAAATAAAAGAATGAGGTTGTCGGCCGTGACCAGCCCAAACATGACGCCCGCAAAGGCCAACAGTTGGGCACCAAAGCCGCCCAGTCCGGCGTCGTTGGTCTTGAAATAGCGGGCACAGTAAGCCAAAACCAGTGCGCCAATGCCCAGCACCAGCAGGGACATCAACCAGGAAAGTTGGTCCATGCGGAAGGTGAGATTCAAATCCAGCACCGGCACCCAGGGGATCTCCAACGAGGGGCTGGAGAGTGTGTCCGAATACACATTGTTATGTTGCGTAATAAGCCAGATGAAGCTGATTCCCGGCACTGCGGCGAGGTAATAAAACGCGGAACGGCCCAGCCGGGAGAACAAAATGGGCGCGAGAATAGCCACTAGGAAGTGCGCACACAAGACATAAATCACTAGGGCTCCACATGTTTCGGGCTGGAAATGAGCGAACCACGGGGGGTTAAAGTCGGTTACCGACCACTCAAGCCTACCAATCAACCCGGCCGGAAAATGCCGAACCTGGTGCCCGGACCGGCCGTTTAAGGCCCACGTCGGATGCTTAATCCTCGCGCGGCGTCAACGGGGAAGTCACCGCGCCCGGCTAGCATGTGCCGTATGACGAATATCGGCTCAACCGCGGCGCCTTCCACCGCCGAGGACAAACCGCACGGCACCGCATGGCAAATTACGGCCTGGTCCCTCTGGGATTGGGGCGGCGCCGCGTTCAACGCCGTCATGACCACGTTTATTTTTACTGCGCTCTACCTGACCGGTGACGCGTTTGGCGGCTCGGACAAGGCCACGACCACCCTCGCCTTTGCCATGTCCATCTCCGGTTTCGTGATCGCGTTGCTGGCACCGGTTTCCGGGCAGCGAACCGATCACAGTGGCCGGCGCAAGCTCTGGCTGGGCGTCAACACGCTCATCGTTGTGGTGCTCACCGGCGCATGCTTCTTCGTTCAGCCGCACGAATCGTACCTGCTCTTTGGCTGCATGCTGATTGCTGCCGGGCACGTGTTTTTTGAATTGGCGGGAGTGAACTACAACGCCATGCTGCTGCAGATTTCCAACAAGAAGACCATTGGCAGGATCAGCGGCATCGGCTGGGCCGCCGGTTACCTGGGCGGCATTGTTGCCCTGCTCATCGTTTATTTTGTGCTGATCAAGCCCGACGTCGGCATCTTCGGCATTACCAGCGCAGACGGCATGACCTACCGCGCGGTGGCTGTGTTCTCGGCACTGTGGATCCTGATCTTCTCCATCCCCGTCATGCTGGCGATCCCGGAATCCAAGCCCGATCCAAATATGCCCAAGGTGACATTCTTCCAGTCCTACGTGGAACTGTTCCGGACCATTGCGCAGTTGTGGCGCGAGGACCGCCACACCGTATACTTCCTGATTTCCTCCGCCATCTTCCGCGACGGCCTCGCCGCCATCTTCACCTTTGGTGCCGTGCTGGCCGTGGGCTCCTTCGGCTTCAAAACCGGGGACGTGCTGTTTTTCGCCATCGCCGCCAATGTGGTGGCCGCCGTCGGGGCATTGTCCGCCGGCTTCTTCGACGACAGGTTCGGCCCCAAGGCCGTCATCCTGACATCCCTGGTGGGCCTGCTGGTTTCCGGCGGGGCGCTGCTGTTCCTCCACGGGAGCATGGCGTTTTGGATCTTCGGACTGCTCCTGTGCCTCTTCGTGGGTCCCGCGCAGTCCTCCGCCAGAACCTTCATGGGCCGGCTGGCACCCGAAGGCAAGGAAGGCGAACTCTTCGGTCTCTACGCCACCACAGGCAGGGCCGTCTCATTCCTGGCTCCCCAGCTTTTCGCCTGGTCCATTGTGATTTTCGACGCCCAGCGCTGGGGCATCATTGGCATTTTGGTGGTGCTGCTGGCCGGTTTGCTGCTGCTCCTGCCAGTCAAGGCTCCCCCTCACGGTGCGAATGCTTGAGCCGCGCCGCCGGTTGAGCTCGTCGAGACCTGGATTTCGACAGGCTCAATCAGCAGCCATCCGCCAAAACTGAAATCGACCCGTGAGGTATGGCTGTTTAGAACGTTCTATGCAGCCATACCTCACGGGTCGATGTGAGGCACGGGGTGCGTCGCACCGGGGCCTGATGTTTTGCGCCGGGTTTGCGCGCCCTAGATCTTGGTGCGGTGGAAATTCTGGAAAGACCGTGAGGCAGTGGGGCCGCGCTGGCCCTGGTAACGGTTCTGGTAGGGGCCGGTGCCATAGGGGTTTTCGGCCGGGGAGCTCAGCTGGAAGAAGCACAGCTGGCCAATCTTCATGCCCGGCCAAAGCTTGATGGGCAGCGTGGCCACGTTGGAAAGTTCCAAGGTGATGTGGCCGGAGAAGCCCGGGTCAATGAAGCCCGCGGTGGAGTGTGTGAGCAGACCCAGGCGGCCCAGGGAGGACTTCCCTTCAAGGCGTGCGGCCACGTTGTCCGGCAGCGTCACAGTCTCATAAGTGGCAGCCAGCGCAAATTCGCCCGGGTGCAGGATGAATGATTCTTCCGGGTCAACCTCAACCAGGCGCGTCAGATCGGGCTGTTCCTCGGCGGGGTCGATGTGGGCATAGCGGTGGTTGTCGAACAGCCGGAAGTACCTGTCAATGCGCACATCGACGCTGGACGGCTGCACCATGGAAGGGTCATAGGGGTCCAAGACAATGCGGTTGGCGGCTATTTCGGCACGTATGTCGCGGTCAGAGATCAGCACCTACTAAAAATAGCGCACTTACACCCCAAACAGGGCAAGGACCGGACCCGCAGCGCGGGGGGCGGACGCGCAGCTGCGGCAGGCCAGACTCCGGCCGGACTTCGACAGAACGCAACGAGCCCGGAATATTAACGCCCGCGGGCTTGTTGCCTCAGGGCAGGGCGGGCTCAAATGCGCATAAGGTTGGAAGTATGAATATTGAAGAGACACCTCTTCCCGGCATTGGCATTCGCAGGGAATTGCGCTTGGCCACAGGCCGCCGAGTGGGCGTGGTGACGCACCGTGACGGTCACACCGAGCTGATCCTCTCCCGTGTTGACGATCCCGACGCTTGTGTGGCATCGATTCCGCTCAGTGCCGAGGAAGCCGCCGCGCTGGGCACCCTGTTGGGTTCCGCGCAGCTCATTGCGCAGCTCAGCGCCGAGCAGGAAGACGTGTCCGGCGTCAGCACCCACCAAATCATGATTCGCAAGGGCTCCCGCTTTGCCGACCGTCCGCTGGGCGACACCCAGATGCGCACCCGCACGAGCGCGTCCATCGTCGCGCTTTTGCGGGATGGCGACGTGATCGGTTCACCCCGTCCGGATGAAATTCTGCATGCTGGCGACATGGTTGTCATTGTCGGTACGGATGACGGGTTGGCCGAGGCCGCGCTCATCCTGCAGTCGCGTCCGTAGGCTGCGCCAATGGACGCAATGACCCTCTCCTTGATTCAGCTCGGAATCGTGTTTTTCGGGCTGGGATTTCTGGGTCGTCTGGCAGGACGGATTGGCATGTCCCCCGTCCCGCTCTACTTGTTGGGCGGCCTGGCGTTTGGAGAGGGCGGCTTTGTCCATCTGGGCGGCATTGAGGGTTTCGCGCCGATTGGAAGCGAAATTGGTGTCATCCTGCTGCTGCTTATGCTTGGTTTGGAATATACGGCCAAAGAGCTTGTCACCGGTCTGAGGCAATCCTGGATGGCCGGACTTGTGGACCTGGTGTTGAACATGCTGCCGGGCGTTGCCGTGGCCCTGATCCTTGGTTGGGGCCCGGTCGGGGCGCTGGTCATGGCCGGCATCACCTACAGTTCCTCCTCCGGCATCATCGCCAAGGTCCTGGGCGATCTGGGCCGTCTTGGCAACCGCGAAACTCCGGTCATTCTGGCCATTCTGGTCATTGAGGATCTCGCGATGGCCGCCTACCTGCCCATCCTGACCGCCGTCCTTGCGGGCGTGTCATTCCTGGGCGGGCTGACCGCCGTCGGAATTTCCCTGGCCATCATCACCTTGGTGCTGCTCGGAGCGCTGCGTTACGGACACATGGTCTCCAACGTTTTGGACAGCCCGGACCGGGAATCGTTTCTGCTCAAGCTGCTCGGCGTTGCACTGCTGGTGGCCGGCATTGCCTCGGCCCTGCAGGTCTCGGCCGCCGTGGGCGCGTTCCTGTTGGGCATCGCGATCTCCGGCGGTACGGCCGAGAATGCCACCCGTGTTCTGGAGCCGTTGCGGGACCTGTTTGCTGCCATGTTCTTTGTCTTGTTTGGCCTGAACACCGATCCGCGCACCATTCCGCCCGTCCTCGGCGTTGCCCTCCTGCTGGCCCTGGTCACCACCGCGACCAAGGTTGTCACTGGCTGGTGGGCCGCCCGGCGACAGGGCATTGGGGTGCCCGGACGCGCCCGTGCCGGTGCGGCATTGATTGCCCGCGGCGAATTTTCCATTGTCATTGCCGGGCTCGCGGTTGCCTCGGGTGCCGTGCCCGCCGAGTTGGCGGCGCTGGCCACCACCTACGTGTTGATCATGGCGGTCAGCGGCCCCGTCGCCGCCCGTTATGTGGAGCCGCTGGTGCGCCTGATCCAGGGCACAAAACCGGAGCCCGCACTGTAGCTGTTCCGCCAAGGGAAGTACGACGGCGGCACCTGGCTTCCGTATCCGGCCCACCTCGTGCGTGTCATTGGTCATGAGAACCCGGCCGATCGGGCTACAATCAATACCGGAACAAAGCCGCGGTTCGCCGCGGACGTTTCTATGCGGGCGTAGCTCAATGGTAGAGCGCTAGCTTCCCAAGCTCGATACGCGGGTTCGATTCCCGTCGCCCGCTCAGATTTCCCAGTGTGGCCCCCGATTTTTGGGGGCCACACTGCTTTGACGCTGCATGAGTGTAGGGTCAGGAAGAAAAGGGCCTGCGGGTTCTTGGATGAGGAGTTTTCGATGTCCCAGGATCCACAAAATGTGCCAACCGCACCTATTCTGCGCCTCGGCGTTTTGGGCAAATCCAGCAAGCCCGATGAGCGGCGTGCACCCATCCACCCCGAGCATTTTTCCCGGATAGAGCCCGAAATTCTCGCCCGGATGGTGGTTGAGGAAGGGTACGGCGCCCGCTTTGGGGTCTCCGACGGCGTGCTGGCCACTTTGGTGGGTTCCGTCGCCTCCCGCGAACAAGTCATCGCCCAATCGGATGTACTGTTGCTGCCCAAGCCGCAGGCCTCGGACCTGGTTGACATGAAGGACGGCCAAGTCTTGTGGGGCTGGCCGCACTGCGTCCAGGACCGTGCCCTCACACAGCTTGCCATTGACAAGAAGCTGACGTTGATCGCCTTTGAGGTCATGAACCATTGGGCCTCCGACGGCGGTTTTGGACTGCACGTATTCCACAAAAACAATGAGCTCGCCGGCTACTCTTCGGTGATGCACTCGCTGGCGCTGACGGGTTCAACCGGTGACTACGGTCGCCGGATGAGTGCCGTTGTCATTGGCTTTGGCGCCACTGCCCGTGGTGCCGTGACGGCCCTGAAGGCGTTGGGCATCCACGACGTGCAGGTGCTGACCAGCCGCAGTGTGGCAGCCGTCGCCGCTCCGATCCATTCGGTCGAGATGGTGCAGTTCGATTTTGCACCGGAAGCGCCACACGCAGGTTTTGTCATGCTTGAGGATGGGGACCTGCCGTTGAGCGAGTTCCTGGCCCAGGCTGACATCGTGGTGAACTGCACCCTGCAGGATCCCAATGCTCCCGTGACGTACGTGAGCGAAGCGGATCTCGAGGCGTTCCGCCCCGGCAGCCTGATTGTTGATGTCTCCTGCGACGAGGGCATGGGCTTTAGCTGGGCCCGCAGCACAACGTTCACCGACCCCATGTTCACGGTTGGGGACCACATTAACTACTACGCGGTGGACCACAGCCCCAGCTACCTGTGGAATTCCGCAACCTGGGAAATCAGCGAGGCCTTGCTGCCGTTCATTGAGACCGTATTGGAGGGCCCGGCCGCCTGGGCCGGCCGCGACACTATCCAGCGCGCCATTGAAATATCCGACGGCGTGATCGTCAACCCTGCCATCCTTGAGTTCCAGCGGCGCCAGGAAGCCTACCCGCATCTGCCGCTGTAAGGCCCGGCGGCGCTGCTAGTGCCCGTGATGGCCCGGGCCGGCGCCCAGCGGCCGCACGTAGCATGGGTGGATGGTTGATTCACTGACCGCCGAACAACGCCGCCGCGTCATGTCGCGCATCCGCGGCAAGGACACGAAACCGGAAATGCTGGTGCGCCGGCTCTTGTTTGCGCAGGGCTACCGATACCGGCTGCACGCGAAGGACCTGCCCGGCACTCCTGATCTGGTGTTCCGCGGCCGGCACAAGGCGATCTTCGTCAATGGCTGTTTCTGGCACTCGCACAGTTGCTCCAACGGCTCGCACAAGCCGGCAACCAATGCGGAATTTTGGGAGGCCAAGCGCACCCGGACCGTGGAACGCGACGCCCAGGCCGTGGCTGCGCTGGCTGCACGAGGCTGGTCTTCCACAACGGTTTGGGAGTGCCAGCTGCGCGACCTCGACTCGGTGGCTGTGCAACTGCACGGATTTCTGGGTCCCCCGCCGTTGCCCGGGCGGGTCAGCCCACCTTCGGCACAATAAACGCGCGGTTGCGGACGCTGCGCAGGTTCACCGCCAGTGTCAGCTGGCCGCGCTTGGCCAGCACCAGGCCGATCACCACGGCGGCCAAGGCAGGCATGCCACCGGCAAGCAAGGTGGCCCATTGGACGCCCCAGTGCTCGGCCAGCCAACCCATGAGCGGTCCGCCCAAGGCCTGCCCTCCCATGAGCACCATGATGTACAGGCTCATGACCCGTCCCCGGATCAGCACGTTCGTGGACATTTGCACCAGTTGGTTGGCGCTGGTCAAAAACAGCAGCGAGGCGAAGCCCGCCACCACCATGACGGCCCCGAAAGTGACCATATTGGGGGCGAGCGAGGCAATCATGAGCACAATCCCGTAGCTGCCGGCGGCGGAGATGATCCCGCGCAGGCGCAGCGTGGCAAAGCGCGTGGAGGCAATTGCGCCGCCCAGCGCACCGAGCGCAACGAGAGTGTTCAGCAGGCCGTAGCCTCCGGCACCGGCGTCGAACACGTTGTTGGCATAGGCGGCCATCAGGACCGCCAGGCTCAGGCCAAACACTGCGAAGACCGCAGCCATGACGGCCGGGAAGAAGATGGTGGGTTTGCGTAGTGCGTAGCGGACACCCTCCATGAGCTGGCCCTTGGCGCGTCGCACCGGCGGCATCTTCACGAGCTCGCTGCTGCGGATCAGGCAGAGGGACAGGACGGTGACGGCGCAGGCGAGCGCGTTGGCGGCGAAGGCCCAGCCACCACCCACGGCCATGATCAACACGCCGCTGATGGCGGGGCCCACCATGCCGCCAATTTGGCAAATTGAAGAGTTCAGGCTGATGGCGTTGCGTAATTGGCGCGGTCCCACCAGTTCGTTGACGAACACTTGGCGTGCGGGCTGGTCGGCCACCACCACCAGACCCAAAACAAACGCAATGGCGTAGATGTGCCACACCTCGAGGTTTCCGGTCAGGGCCAGAACGGACATGAGCGCCGCAAGCAGGCCGGCGGAGCCTTGGCTGATCATGAGGATGAGCCGCTTGGAATACCTGTCGGCCAGAATCCCGCCCAGCGGCATGAGCACCAGTGAGGGCAGGAACTGCATAAAGACGGTGATTCCCACGGCGGTCACGGAACCGGAAAGTTCCAGGACCATCCAGTCCTGTGCCACACGCTGCATCCAAACGGCAATGACAGCCAGAATGTTTGCGGAGGCGAAAATGCGGTAATTGCGAATCTTGAGCGAGGAGAACGTTTGACTCCACGGTGGGCGTGTTGTCACTAAATTGATGGGTGCGGTCATGGCGGGGTTCAACGGTGTCACGGGGGGAGTCAACGGCTTGGTCCTGGGACTCGAAGGGTGGCTGGGCTTTATCTTTTAAACCCTAAGCCGCATCCATCTATGTCGAAAGTGTATGATCCCTATAAATACTATTGGAGAACGTAATAGTTGTGAGGATGAGCACCATGCCGGAGTCTCCCACGTTTGATCCCGTCCAGCTGCGAAGCTTCCTGGCACTTGCCGAAACCCGCAACTTCACCAGGGCGGCGGAACGGCTCGGAATCAGCCAGCCCACTGTCAGCCAACACGTGCGGAAACTGGAACATGCCGCGGGCAGAGCCCTGGTCACCCGTGACACGCGCGAGCTGCGTCTGACCGACAACGGCGACGCCATGGCCGGTTTCGCCCGCACCATCCTGTCCGCGAACGACGACGCCGCCCGCTACTTTTCCGGCGCCGCCATGCGTGGGCGGCTGCGATTTGGCATGGCGGATGATTTGGCGATCACGGGCCTGCCGCGGATCCTGCGCGAGTTCCGTCAGCTCTACCCACAAATCAATCTGGAGCTGACGGTCAGTCAAAGCGACCAGCTCCACCGCCGATTGAAGGCCGGGGCGCTGGATCTGGTGTTCGTCAAGTGGGTCTCCGGCGCGCAGGAAGGGGAGGTGGTCAAGAAGGACACCTTCGACTGGGTGGGCCTGGAACAAACCGTTCTGGAACCCGGCACGCCCGTCCCCGTCATTGTTTACCCGGCCCCAAGCCTGAGCCGGAAGTTGGCGCTCGACGCACTGGAAGATGCGGGCCGCACCTGGCGCGTCACCTGCACCACGAAGCAAATCAGCGGCATCCTGGCCGCACTGCGGGCCGGCATTGGCATTGCCGTCATGCCCACCTCGCTGGTTCCGGAAGACCTGAAGGTCATCACGAGGCGCTTCGACCTGCCGCCCGTCGGAGACGTGGACTTCACCCTGATCCGGAACCCGCTGGCCAACACCGAGGTGGTGGACGCACTGACCCAGGCGATCATGGGCCGCAAGCTCACCCCGGTGAGCCGGCGCTGAGCCGCCAGGGTCTGGATGGCAGGGTCTGGATGGCAGGGTCTCAACTGCCGGGGTCAGGCTGAATGGTAGGTTAGGTAGCTCACAGCCATCCCTTGCTCATCCACGGTAGACTTGAGCCCGTTATGAACCGAACCATGTTTAAGTCCAAGGTCCACCGCGCCACCGTAACCCACGCAGATTTGCACTACGTCGGGTCCGTGACGG
>JBBPZC010000158.1:0-4379 GCA_038199275.1 Actinomycetales bacterium | reverse complement strand
GAGATGACCCCCGGCGTCGTCGATCCGTGAGAAATGGTCGCTTTGCGGTATCAAAGCGACCTTTTCTCACGGATCGATGCTGCAGCCGCCCGGCAGCCTCCGCGTTATTCATCCACAAGGACTTCTGTATGCCGTTCTGTCCACAAAATCCCAAATCGGGACGACACGGGCTGCTGAAATGGCCGTCAATGGAGAGATGAGAACTCCAGATCCGCTCCCCCTTCACCTTGTCGGGAAACCATTCACGCTTGTCCAGGCACTGCAGGCAGGTGTGAGTCGTGGCAGAACCCGATCACCAGATCTTTGGACGCCATGCCGTGGGATCCGCCTGCCTCAGGACGTGGACGTCACATTGATTGACAGCTGCCGGGTCGTCACTGCCTTGACGCCCGGAAGTCTCATCAGCCACATAACCGCTGCCAAACTCCATGAGTTTCGGTTGCCGATTCGTTACCTCAATACCCAGGATCTGCACTTGTCCAAGAACCTTGGACAAGGCAGGCCACAGCGGAAGCGGGTTTACGGCCACGAATTGTCCTTGGCAGCCGGTGACTTTGCCCTGGTTCAAGGCATTCCAGTCACATCCGTTCAACGAACATTGTTGGATATTGCACCGGAGCTCACCGTTGATGAACTCGTTGTCATTGCGGACCAGATTGTCTGCGCCCACAACCGAAGCTTTGGCCCGCCCAAAATCCCACTGGTGGAGATCAATGAGTTGAAGTCCTACATTTCCCGGCACCGCGGGCTGCGCGGAATCCGCAAACTAATGGCGTCAATGGAGCTTATCCGGGTCGGCGTCGACTCGGCACCGGAGACCCGGCTCAGGCTTTGCCTCAGCCGCTGGGCCCTGCCTGAATTCCTGTGCAACTTTGAAATCGAGGACGCTGCAGGGGATCCCAAAGTTGCTCCGGATTTGTCCTGTCCGCGCTACCGGACCTGCGCAGAATATGATGGTGCCCATCATTTAAGTCCCGAACAACAATCCAAGGACCACGACCGGAACTTTCTCACGGCAGCGCTGGGCTGGCACCAGGCAGTGATAAACAAGAACGACATGGCCAACGAGGGCCGGGTGGCGATCACCAAAATAGCGCGCATGCTGGTGCTGGGAGGGTGGGACGACCCGCAAAATCTGGCCGGTCAGTCGCTTCTCGGCCAGCTGTATGTCCGCAAGGACTTCATGTGAAGGTCCATTAGCCCCATCGACGCACCCGTCCTCCATCGGTCCGTGAGAATAGGTCGCTTTCACGGGCCAGAACACCCTTATCTCCCGGGTCGATGTGGTGGCGACGGGTCTCCAACATGGGAGCGCTCAGGGCCAGGTGCCGTCACGCAGCCACGCGATGGTCTGTTGCCAGAAGCTGTCCTTGTAGCGGCTGTGGAACAAGGCGAAGTGCCCCAGTGCTTTCTCGCCGTAGTCGGCCGGCCGCAGGTGGATCACGCGCGAGGCACTATTGGGCGTATAGGAAACGGCCCGTTCCATCGCCGGGATCGTTGCATACGGGTCGTCATCGGGGGCAAGCGCCAGGATCGGCGCCGTCACAGCACCTTGGTGTGCGCGCAGCTCAGAGCGCAAGGTACCCGTTGCCGCCGTCGTAAAATCCTTGCGTGAGCGGGCCCAGTCACGGGCAACACCGGCCGGCAGATCCTCCATCAGACGCAGCCGCTTCGCGGGAAAATACCCCAGCGCGGCAACAAGCGGCAGCATCATGACGGCCCGACCCCAGTGCCCGGCCTTGTGCCGACGTGTGAGGTCGCGCCAATAGGCGTGTTGGGCGCCGACTGTCAGAATGCGTGACAACCCGGCAGCATGCTGCGCCAAGCCCACGCCGAAACCGCCAAAGCTGTGCCCCACAAAGTTGACCTGCAGTCCGTCGGCCTGTGCCAGGGCCCAAGCAAGAACCGCGTCAATGTCCAGCGATCCCCACTCGTACCAGCGGATGTGCTGCCCGCGCAATGAACCGCCGCGGGACCCGCCGACCCCCCGGTAGTCGAAGGTGACGGCGGTGAACCCGTTGGCCGCAAGAAAGGCGGCATAGCGGTGGTAGTAGTTTGCCTTCACGGCGGTGGCACAGCCAATGACCACGGTTCCGATCCTTGAAACTCCGGCAGGGACTTCAAACACGGTGCCGTGCAGTTCCCTCCCATCGGTACAGCGGAAGACGACCGGTGAGGAGGTGCTCACTTCCACGGCAGCTTCAAAGCCGGCAAGGTCTCCCCCATTTTCACGCCGTGCGGCGGCACGGCCATGACGCCGTCGGCCGCGGCCAACCCGCGCATCATGGCTGCGTCTGTGTGCGCGCACGGAGATGCCAACCCATACACCAAGCGGTACGGCATGAGCCTGGTGGGCCCGTGGTATTCCTTGATGGGCGAGCCGCACGGCACCTCAATCAGCTCCGGCGCGGGCAGGCTGCCGAGCCGGGCCAGCAGCGGCGCACCCAACACCATCAGGCCCACCATGGCCGCCAGCGGATTTCCGGGCAGCCCTACTATGAAGCGTCCGTCGGGCAGGTCCGCCAACAAGGTGGGGTGCCCGGGCCGCATGGCAATGTGCGGAACGTGAAAGGTTCCGCCCATGGCCAGGATGGCTTCGCGGAGGAAGTCGGCGCTGGAGTGCCCGGTTGCCCCAGTGGTCACGATGACGTCGGCAGGGTCGTGTTCATCGTCCGCCAGCGCGTCCAGCATGGATGCCAGGTTGTCTCCGGCGCGCAGCAGTCCCACCACCGAACCGCCCAGCAGGCCCACCACGGCACCGAGCTGGGGGGAAAACGCATCACGGACAAAACCCGGTTCCGGCAGCCCCGAGGAAACCACTTCGTCACCAGTGAGCACGATCTTCACGGCGGGCCGGCCCAACACGCGCCGCTCATCGAGGCCGCCCAGGGCAGCCAGTGAAATATGGGCGGGATTCAAGGTGGTGCCGGCCTTGATCAGCAATTCACCTTCCGGCGCCTCCTGCGCCGCAGGGCGAATGTGCTGTCCGTTTTTCGGCTCCCCCGGGCGGGCCCCGCCGCCAAGAACCAGAACCGGCAGCCCTTCCGCATCCGTGGCGATTTCACCCGACTCGCTGCGCAGAACGGCCTTGGCGCCGCGGGGAATCAGCCCGCCGGTGACAATCGGGGAGGCCTGGCCGGGCGTGAGGCGGCTGCCCTTCTCGGCCAGGATCCACGGCGGGCTGCCCGTGACGGCCCACCCGTCCATGGCCGATGACGCGTAGTGCGGCATGGCGTGGCCGGCGTGCACGTCGGCGGCAAGGATCCTGCCGATGGCAAGGGCCAGCGGAACCGTGTGTGCGGCCAGTGGCTCCGCCGCATTCCAGGCCACCTCGCGGGCCTCTTCCCAGGTGTGGGGAAGCACGACGGCGGCCATCCCGCCAACCCCGTCTGCCGCAGCGGGTGCTGGGGTGGCAGGCCCACCCAAGGCAGGCGCAGCCCCGGCCGGCTCGGAGGTATCAGGCTGTGCCGTATCAGGCGCGGGAATGCTGAAGTCGGCCGCCATGATGAAGCTATTCGCCCTTCGTGGTTTCGGTGCGGTCGGCGTCGCCAGCGACCGCCCCAGCCGCCTCAACAGATGCAGCTGCGCCGGCCTGGACCCCGTCGGCTGCAAGCTCGGGAGCCTGGGCAGCTGCCAGCTTCTTCGCCAGGGCGAGGGCAGCCTTCATGGCGGCGGCCTCGGGGGCCTGGCCCGATCCGGCCGCCAAACCGGCAGCCAAACCCGCGATGAAGGTGGTCAGCGGCGCTGCCGGTCGCACGATTGAATGTGCGGCCACTCCGGCCACGTTCAGCACGCCGTGAACATCGACCTCGAGGTCGCCAATTTCAAAGGCCTCCAGGAGTGTTTTTGTCCACTCCTGGAGGAGCTCGTCCCGATTTTCCATGCTCTCATCCCTCCGCGTCAGCCGGCGCCGCGGCGATACCCTGCGCGCGGGCGTCGGCCCAAGTGTCAATATCCGCCGTCAGTGCCGAAGGCACGGCGCATTCCTTCATGTTCACACTAGCAATGATGGAGAAAACCGACGCGTTCTCCAGCCGTTGGGCCTTCCGCGCCGCTTCCACCCCAGCCCGTAGCGCCCGCAGCGGATAGATGGCCGCGAGAGGCTGCTTCCTGCCCTCCGCCGCCGCCATCACGCCCGCATCCACATCCCAGCCGGCCAGCCCATCTGCCAGCAACGCTGCCACGTCGCCGGCGTGCGGCATATCGCAGGCAAGGACCAGCACGTGCCCGTCCCGCCCGGTCAGGGCCTGCAATCCAGCCGCGATTCCGGCAGCTGGACCGGAAAATGGCGGGTCCTCCTGCACTACTGTCGCGGCCTCCGCAAAGTCGGCTGTCTCCAGCCAGAGCGCAACTTTTTCCCCGGGCCCGACGACGGCGAT
>JBBPZC010000157.1:0-4814 GCA_038199275.1 Actinomycetales bacterium | reverse complement strand
TCTCCGGAGGTGTTGACCTGCACCAGGACATCCAAGGTGCGGTCCGCCGCTTCGAGCCTGTTGTTCAGGGTTTTCGCCACACTGAGCCGGTCGAGGGCCTGGAATTCGTGGGCAAACTCGGCAACAAATTTGGCCTTGTTGCTTTGCAGGTGTCCGATCACATGCCAGCGCAGCATCGGTATGTCCGCCAATTCCCGGCTCTTGCGCAACGCCTCCTGGACCTTGTTCTCGCCCAGATCGGTGCAACCGGCGGCAATGGCCAGCCTCAGCCGCTCCGCATCCACGGTCTTGCTGACCGGCAGCAGCCGGACCTCGCCAGGATTACGTCCGGCACGGGCGGCTGCCTGCGCCATCCGTTCCTTCACCCTGTCCAAGTGGGCGCGGAAACCTGCCACCGTGGTCGGGGTGGAATAGTTTCCGTCGTCAGCAGATTCCGCGGATTCAGGGTAGGAAGCGTGCATGATGCCAACGTAACATGGTGGGAAATGCGGTTGCTGCTTTTCAGCAAATACCCATTTTTTTGGTGGAAAATGGGGACACAGCCATATGTGATTGCGTGCGGCACCAAGCGAGGGGAAATAGCTTATGGCCACGGGAACAGCCGGAAAAGACCTGGGACTGGAAAGACCGCATCCAACTGGTTGCGTCTTTTCCTGGTGTGTGCCGTGTCCGGTGTTCTTTTGGCGGCACTCTTCGCACCCGTGGGGCTCGTGGCGACGGCTGCCGTGAGCAGCGCCGATAAATTCCTTTCCGTGGTTCCTGCCGGGCTGGACTTCAAGGCCCCGGCGCAGGCCAGCACTGTCTTGGCCGCCGACGGTTCAAAGATTGCCACCTTGTATGCCCAGGACCGCCAGGTGGTCGGTTTCGATGCCATGTCCCCGTTCATTAAGAATGGTGTGGTGGCTATTGAGGACGACAGGTTCTACGAACACGGGGGAGTGGACCTCAAAGGCATTGCCCGTGCTGTTGTGGCCACTCTCCAGGGCGGCCGGCAGGGAGCCTCCACCATCACCCAGCAGTATGTGAACAACATGTTGATTGAGCAACTCGTCGCGGATGGTAAGACCGATCAGGCCAAACTGGGTGCGGAGAAGACCGTGGGGGACAAGGTCAAGGAAATCCAGATGGCCATTGGCCTGGAGAAGAAGATGTCAAAGGATGACATCCTGGCCGGGTACCTGAACATCATTTATTTCGGCAACGGTGCCTACGGCATTGAATCCGCAGCGAAACTTTATTTCAGCACCACGGCCAAGGACTTGACCCTGCCTCAGGCAGCGGCACTGGCCGGAGTGGTGAACCGGCCGGGATACTACGACCCCATCACGGCACCGGAGAATGTGGTGAAACGTCGCAACTCCGTGCTGGACCGCATGCTGACACAGAAAATGATCAACAAGGCGGACCACGACGCCGCCGTTGCAGCACCGCTGGAACTCCATCTGACCGAGACCACACAGGGTTGCGCTGCGGCCGGCACCGCACCGTACTTTTGTGACTACGTCCAGCAGCTGATCCTCAACGACACCTCATTCGGCGCCACGGAGGAGGAACGGGCGAAGCTGCTCTACCAGGGCGGGCTGACCATCAATACCACGCTTGATCCGGCGCTGCAGCAGGTGGCCCAGGAGCAGGCATCAGCCACCATGAGTGCCACCGACCCACTCCAGCGGGGTGCCGCCGTCGTCAGTGTCCAGCCGAACTCCGGCAAGGTGCTGGCCATGGCACAGAACACGAACTACAACCCGGCCACGGCGCCGGGAAACTACATGGGCAACTTTGCCCTGCCTGTCAATGATGCGAATGGCCAGGCACTGCACGGGGCCGGCGGGTTCCCGATCGGGTCAACGTTCAAGCCGTTTGTGTTTGCCGAATGGCTGAACAGCGGGCACTCGATGCGGACCAGCATCAACGGCTCCGTTCGGTTCTACCCGCCGGGCTATCCGTGGAAGAACAGCTGCGGCACCACCACGGGAGTCTACGATCCCAGCGTTCCAGGAAGCTTCCTGCTGCCCAATGATGACCCCAACCACTACTTCTCCATGAGCGCCGAGGAAGGACTGTACCGCTCCATTAACACGGTCACGTTCCAAACGGCCACGGCGCTGGACTTTTGCAACATCCAGAAGATGTCCACGGCGGCCGGGCTGAAGGATGGCCGCACCAATGGCCCGTACAATCTGGACAGCATTGCGAACCTGATTGGCACCCAGAACGTTGCCCCCATCGACATGGCAACGGCCATGGCAACGTTCGCCAGCGGCGGCATCCGCTGCAACCCTGTTGCCCTGACCTCCATTGTGGATGCTGCCGGCACCTCGTACCCCGTTCCGGTGGCGGACTGCCAGCGCACCATGAGTGAGGACGTGGCGGCTGGTGTGACTTATGCGTTGAAGAATGTCCTGACCATCGGCTCGGGCTGGTACGTTCCGCTGGGGGACAAGTCCAATGCCTTTGCCAAGACCGGCACCACTGATGGCAACATTGACACGTGGACCATTGGCGCCACCTCCGGTATTTCCACGGCCGCCTGGTTTGGCAGCTATCAGGGCACCGGTCCGCAGTGGGTCAACCAAGACATTACGATCAACGGCAAATATTATCCGGGCGTGGACGGTGCGGACCTGGCCGGAAGCCAGTGGGCGGCCGTCATGAATGCGGCGGCCTCGAACCCGACGTATCAGGGAAATGCGTTGGCGCAGCCACCGTCTTCCATGCTGGCACCCACGGCCTCCCTGGTGGCTGGCGTCAACGATCCCAAACCCGGCGACTACCAACCGCCCGTGGTGCCGGAGCAACCCGCCCCGGAAGTGCCCGCCAGCCCGGAAGCGCCCGCTCCGGAAACACCGGTCGAACCTGCCCCGGCCCCGGAGTCGCCGGCCCCTGCACCGGAACAACCTGCACCGGAACAACCTGCACCGGAGCAGCCTGCCCCTGAACAACCGGCGCCCGCGCAACCCGCGCCAAAGGACCAGCCCGCCCCGCCGGCCCAGCCCGGCACCGACGCCAATCCGGGCGCCCAGCCTGCTCCGCCCGCCGGTCCCACGGCGCCATAACCCCCGGCGGACACGAATCAGCCCGGCGCCCAAGCTTCTTCCGGGCGTCGTCTGGCGGGCTGTCCGATGCGGTGTTTTGCGCTTTGTACGGGAGAATGGAGACAACGGGACGGCCCCGTTGCTGCAAAGGAGTATCCCGTGTCGGTAGCTGCCTCAGAAGTCCGTATTGTCGTTGGCGTGGACGGTTCCGCCGCATCGGTGAACGCCTTGAAGGAAGGGGCCAAGCTGGCCGGTGAACTCGGGGGCGTCGTGGACGCAGTGGCCGTCTGGGAATTGCCCACCAAACATTCCAGTTACATCGCGTTGGGAATCGGAGACTTCGAAGAAGGCGCCCGCCAGGTGTTGACCGACGCCCTGTTCCAGGCCTTTGGCGATGACGTTCCCGAGACTGTTTCGGCCCGTCTGGTTCACGGCCCTGCCGCGAGCGGTCTGGTCTCCGTGGCTGAAGGGGCCCGCATGCTGGTGGTGGGCCGTCGCGGACAGGGCGGGCTGATGAGCCTGCTTCTGGGTTCGGTCAGTGCCTCCGTTGTGAACCAGTCGCCGGTCCCCGTACTCGTGGTGCAATAGCCGTGGTGCAATAGCCGGTTTCTGCAACCAGACTGCTGTTTTCAAGCCGGCCCCCGGGGCGTAGTGTGTGGTGCGGAAGCAGGCAACAGTACACCGGGGATGGGCAGCATGAGTACACTTTCACACCGCAACAACACGGCCTTGCTCGTCATTGACGTGCAGAACGAGGTCATGGCCGAAGCCTTTGAGCCGCAGCGGGTCATTGCCAACATCCAAACGTTGGTCACCGCGGCCCGGGAGAATGGAACGCCCGTTATCTGGGTACAACATTCAGATGAAGGGCTGCCCATCGGCAGTCAGGGCTGGGCGTACGTGCCGGAGCTGCCCCGCGGCGATGGCGAGCCGCTCGTGCACAAAATCTATGGCGACTCCTTCGAAGACACCACCTTGGAGGAAGTCCTGGCCTCCGCGGGCGTGGGACGGATTGTCGTGGCCGGTGCCGAAAGCGATGCGTGCATCCGCTCCACCATCCACGGCGCGTTCACACGCGGCTATGACGTCACCCTGGTGGCTGACGCACACACCGCCGGCGACCGCAGTGAATGGGGAGCCCCGCCACCAGCCCAGGTCATCGCACACACCAACCTGTACTGGCAGTTTCAGCGCGCGCCGGGCCGCACCGCCGCGGTGGCCACCACCGAGGACGTGGACTTCGGACCGGCTTGAAAAGTGCCGACGTACGTGAAGATGACGATATACCGGCGCAGGTGACGAGTGCCGCGGCATCGTTACCGGTCCGGCCTGCCAAGGCGTGACGGCGGCGGCGGGCAGCAGATACTGGTAGCGAAGAAAGGGTCTCTAGGCCGCGCGAAAATGTGAAATGACGAGGCCAATAGGCGCGCTGACCAGCAACACCACCACCATGGCCCGGAAGGCCCACACAAGCCAGGTGTTCCGCGTCTGATGTCCGCGGACTCCCCAGATGAACAGGACCAGGGCGAGAACGAGAAGTCCGGCTCCGAGGTATGTCACCGCCGGGATTCCCGCCAACGTACCCAGAAGCACCGCCGCGTTGGACAGGTTCAGCGCCACAACCTGGGCGGCGAGCAAACCGGGGCCGGGTGCCGTCGACGCGAGGCTTGACTGGCCCAGCCCCAATACCAGCTGGGCTACGCCGCAAACCAGCACCAGATAAGCGACGGCCCAGGCGGAGTGGTAACTGGGCCCGCCGGCACTGGCAGCGGAAACCAC
>JBBPZC010000156.1:0-31821 GCA_038199275.1 Actinomycetales bacterium | reverse complement strand
TGCCGCGCTGGCCGACAAGGTGTGCGGCGGGCGGTGGATTGCCATGGGCGGCGGCGGCGACAACAGTGTCTCGGTGGTGCCGCGCGTGTGGAGCCACCTGATGGCGATTGCGGCGGGGCGTCCGGTGCCGCTGCGCACCGCGGTGCCGGAGACGTGGCGCAGCTATGTGGCGGAGAAGTACGGGATGGTGGCGCCGCTGCTCATGGGCGAGGACGCGGACACGTGGTGGCGGTCGTGGGAGGTTGGGTACAACCCGTCGGACGCGCTGGATAGGACCGTCATGGCCACGCGGAAGGCCGTTTTCCCGCTCTACGGACTGGACCCCTGGTTCGATTAGTCCCCACTCGCCGGCCCTGAAAATCGCTGACGCGATTTCCCGGGAACCTGGCGAGCGTGGGCCCATCCACGCCGGCCCTGAAAATCGCTGACGCGATTTCCCGGGTACCTGGCGAGCGTGGGCCCATCCACGCCCTCCCACTGTTGAGTACGACGGCGGGACGTTGCCTTTGCCGCCCGCCTCACGTTCTCGGCGGGTATGCGTCGCGCCGGGGCCGGGTGGTGCGTATGGCGGCGGTCAATTCCGCTATGCGCCCGGCTGGAGGCTGCGGAGGCGCAGGGGGTGTTGTGGCGCCTGGCTGGGAGCTGGCGCTGCGCATAGCGGAAGTCCACATCCACTATGCGCTTGGCGACAGCTTGGCGTTGCGTATACGCGTACGTCGGTGACCCCATGCGCCCGGTTGAGTCCGGGCATTGTGCATGGAGAACCTGCTTTTGAAAACTTCCACGGCAGTCTCTTCGCAACGACTCCGCACAGGTGCGTTTTCGCGCTTAGGCGAGCTCCGCCGTCGTGCTTTGGGCGTTTCAAGATGCTGTGACGGGCATATGTCGTTAGGGTAGTGGAATGGTTGTAGAAAAAGTCTTCGCGGTTATCGCTGAAAGTACGCGCCGCGACATCCTCGAGGCGTTGGCCCAGGACAGCAAAGCTGTGGGTCAGCTCGTTGATGAACTTGGGGTTTCACAGCCAACGGTTTCCAAACATCTGCGGGTTTTGCGTGAGGCCGGTGTGGTCACGATGCGCGCCCAGGGGCAGAAACGCTTTTACGGTATCAACACCGAGCCGCTGGCACTGGTCTCCACGTGGCTGGACTCGCTGGGGGCCGGGGTCACTGAGAATTCCGGAAGCCCGGGCGCTGCAGCTGCACGCGGCGCCGGCACGGTGGCTGACGTACCGGCCCCGGCTTCGGGCTCGGGCAAGGAAGCAGCCGAGAAGCCGGCGGCAGCCGCTGCTCTGGTAGCTGTTTCAGCTGCGGCCACATCTGGTGCACGCCCAGTGACCAAAACGCCAACGGCGGCGAATCGTACTGAGCTGCCCGCGACGCCTGCTGCGGTGCGGACCGAGTTTGCCGTGTCCGCGGCGGGCTCCGCCACCGCGTCTGCATCCGTGGCTGAAGCGTCGAGCCGAGCTGCCGCGGCCCGAACCAAGCCTGAGGTGACCTCGTCGCCCGGTGCGATTTCCTCCTCTACAGCCGCCACCTCTGCTGCTGTCGCGCCCGGTGAGCCTGCTGCAGAGACAGCCCCGAAGCAGTCCAATGCCGCATTTGTGAAGCAGCCTGCGATCGCCGGGGTTGGCAATGATGGCGACGGCGGGGTCCCGCGCCAGCTCGGGCGAAGCGTGGGCCGCGCGGCCAAGAAAGGCGCCGACCTGTTGGCTACTTTTAAGCGCCGCAAGGACTAAGAACCTTCGCAAATGCGAGTTGCAGGGTGAGAATATGAATGATCTTGCATACCGTATCGGAACTTGAGAATTATTAGCCATAGTGGCTGGGTGACTGGAAAATTGCCAGTGAGCATATTTATGCGCCGCGGTTCGGCGCCTCACACTTTTCAGGAGACTCATGGATACCAGGCTTGAAGCCATCCGGGAGCAAGTTTTAGCCCGTAATCCCGGGGAAAAAGAATTTCACCAGGCAGTGCTGGAAGTATTTGAAAGCCTCGGCCCAGTGCTGGATAAACATCCGGAATTCGTCGATGCAGCTGTTCTGCAGCGCTTGTGCGAGCCCGAGCGCCAGATCATCTTCCGCGTGCCGTGGATGGACGATGCCGGCCGCGTGCAGATCAACCGCGGTTTCCGCGTTGAGTTCAACTCCGCGCTTGGCCCGTACAAGGGCGGTCTGCGATTCCACCCGTCGGTGTACTTGGGCATCGTGAAGTTCCTGGGGTTCGAGCAGATCTTCAAGAACGCACTGACGGGCATGCCCATCGGCGGCGGCAAGGGCGGCTCCGACTTTGACCCGCGCGGCAAGTCTGATGCTGAAGTCATGCGTTTCTGCCAGTCCTTCATGACGGAGCTGTACCGCCACATCGGCGAATACACCGACGTCCCCGCTGGTGACATTGGCGTTGGCGGACGCGAAATCGGCTACCTCTTCGGCCAGTACAAGCGCATCACCAACCGATATGAATCCGGCGTTCTCACGGGCAAGGGCATTGGCTGGGGCGGCTCGCTGGTACGTCCTGAGGCCACTGGTTTCGGTACGGTGATGTTCACGCAGGAAATGCTCAAGACCCGCGGTTCCTCACTGGATGGCCAGCGCGTGGTTGTCTCCGGCTCTGGAAATGTGGCCACTTTCGCCATTGCCAAGGCCCAGCAGCTCGGTGCCAAGGTAGTGGCATGTTCGGATTCCTCGGGCTACATTGTGGATGAGAACGGCATTGACGTTCCCTTGCTGCGCCAGATCAAGGAAAAAGAGCGCGGCCGTTTGAAGGAATACGCTGTTCGCCGCGGTGCATCTGTCAGCTACGTTGAGGGCGGTTCCGTTTGGGACGTCAATGCCGCAGTGGCCCTGCCCTGCGCCACGCAGAATGAACTTAACACCGAGGCGGCAACCCGCCTGGTGAAGAACGGCCTGGTTGCCATTGCTGAAGGCGCCAACATGCCCTCCACCAGCGGTGCGGTTGCAGTGTTCCAGGAGGCCGGCATTCTGTTCGCTCCCGGCAAGGCAGCCAATGCCGGCGGTGTGGCAACATCCGCCCTGGAAATGCAGCAGAACGCCAGCCGTGACGCCTGGACATTCGAGCACACCGAGCAGCGCCTGCAACAGATCATGGTCGGGATTCACGACCGGTGTGCGGAGACCGCAGACACCTACGGCTCTCCGGGCAACTACGTGGTTGGCGCGAACATTGCCGGCTTCGTCAAGGTTGCTGACGCCATGTTGGCACAGGGCCTGATCTAGTACCTGAGCTCCATAGCTGGCCCATAGTGGGGAAGAAGCGCAATTTTGCGTTTTTTCGCCCCATTATGGGCCAGTTCTGTTTGTGTGTCGGAATCCGGGGAAGGCAGCTCAGCCTTGCGTTGAAGCCCTGACAACGAGTTCCGGCGGAAACACCACGTGACTGGTTTCAAACTCAGGTCCGGCGTCGGCTTCTTGCAAAAGCAATTCCAGTGCGGTTGATCCGATCAAGGCACTAGGCTGGCGGATCGAGGAGAGGGGGACCACCGCTGCTCCCGCGAATTCGATATCGTCGTATCCGATCAAGGCGATCTCCTGAGGCACCCGGACATCCCCCATCAGCATCAGGCCTTGGAGCAGGCCCACGGCAAGCAAATCATTCGCCGCAAAGATCGCATCCGGGCGCTCCGCAACCGACCGCTTCCGGATGGCCTCGCCGGCGGTCCTGCCGGCGAGCACCGTTAGGGATTCGGGTTCCAAGATCTCAAGCGTGGCGTCGGAAACCTCTTCGATCGCCTTGAGTGCGCCATGGAGCCGCTCGGATACCTGGCGGATGGAGATTGGGCCGCCCACGAAAGCGATCCGGCGTCGGCCCAGCGACAACAGGTGCCGCACCGCCATTTTTCCACCCGCAAGGTTGTCCACGCCGACTGAGGAGAAACTGGCGCTGTCCGATACCCGGTCCACGAGAACCGTGGGGATGCCCCGGCGGCGCAGCTGCTCGAGTCGCGGCAGGACATCTCCCACAGGGGATAGAAGGATTCCGCGCACGCGCTGTTGCTCGAAGAGATTCAGGTAGGCGGCTTCTCGCCGTTCATCGTCGCTGCTGTTGCCCACGAGGACGGAGAAGTTCTCGGCCGCTGCACTGTCCTCGGCACCACGGGCTAAATCGGTGAAGAATGGGTTTGCTGCGTCCAGGACCACTAGCCCGATGCTGTGGCTCATGCCGGCGCGCAGCTGTCGTGCCGCGTCATTGCGGACAAAACCAAGCTTGTCGATGGCCTTCTGCACTCGTGACATGGTGGCTGGATTCACTTTTTCGGGACGGTTGAGCACATTCGAGACCGTTCCTACAGACACGCCGGCCAATGCAGCGACGTCCTTGACGCTGGCTGAAACCATGTCGTGGGCTCCTGAGTTAGTCCCCGCCCCGCCTCTCGGTGGGTGCGTCTGGACGAAATATTGACATCAGACTACCCTGTCCGGCGCGTCCCGCGCCCGTTTAATGAAACGTATCAAAAATGTGCTCAAAAGACATTGACGCACACCCTGCAGTGGTTTTATGATTCAAATCACAGCGAAAAATGAAACGATTCACAATTGAGTTCATACGGCCCCAAAGGTGCGGTTCAATCTATGCAGCAAACAGACAGCTCCAGGTCCGGCCCTCCACGAGAGGAGCCAGCACTCTCACTCACCCATGCAGCCAAATCCTTCGGCCCAGTGGTTGCCTTGGCCGACGGAACCATTGAAATTCTCCCCGGAGAAATTCACGCCTTGGTCGGGGAAAACGGCGCTGGCAAGTCCACTCTGGTAAAAATTTTGGCTGGACTCCACCGACCGGATTCGGGAGAATTCCGGGTCGCCGGCGAAAGCGCACAGTTTCGCAGCGTCGGCGACAGCAAGGAAGCCGGGATCTCTGTCATCTACCAGGAACCCACGCTCTTTCCGGACCTCACGGTCGCGGAGAACATCTTCATTGGCCGCCAGCCCAAGGGCAGGTTCGGGCTGATCAGCCGCTCCGCCATGGTTAGAAAAGCAAACAGGCTCTTTGATCGGCTCGGCGTTCCGATCGATCCGAACCGAGTTGCTGAAGGCCTGTCCATTGCTGACCAGCAAATTATCGAAATCGCCAAAGCAATCTCGCTGGATGCCAAGGTACTCGTCATGGACGAGCCCACGGCCGCCCTCAGTGGGGTGGAGGTTGACAGGCTGTTTGCCGTAGCCCGCAGCTTGCGTGAGAAAGGGACCGGCATCTTGTTCATCTCACACCGCTTCGAGGAAGTCTTCGAGCTGTGCGACCGGATCACGGTGATGCGGGACGGCCGTTACATCGCCACTCACCGAACCGCCGACGTCACAGTCGAGAGCATCGTCCGTGAGATGGTCGGGCGTGATATCGGCGAACTTTTCCCCAAGACCGACGCCGAGATTGGCGGCGTGGTCCTTGACGTTGAGCATCTGAGCCGGGCTGGAGTTTTCAAGGACATCAGCTTTCAGGTCCGCGCCGGGGAAATTGTTGCTCTCGCTGGCCTAGTTGGCGCCGGACGCACCGAAGTGGCCAGGGCCGTGTTCGGGATAGATCCGTACGACGCCGGTAGCATCACCTTCGAGGGGCGCAGGCTCAAGGCACACGATCCTCAGGCGGCCATCACCGCCGGTATGGGATTTGTTCCAGAAGATCGCCGCAAGCAAGGTCTTGTCCTGGAACTGTCCGTTGCCCGCAATGTGACGCTGACTCTGCGCAACAAGTTCACCACGGCGGGACTCATCAATGGCGCCGCCGAACGTCGAGCCGCCAAGGAATGGAGCGAACGCCTCCATGTTAAGACGGGCTCCCTGGAGCACCCCGTCTCCACCCTCTCGGGTGGAAACCAGCAGAAAGTAGTGCTCGCGAAATGGTTGGCCACCGAACCACGGCTGCTGATCATCGACGAACCCACCCGCGGAATTGACGTTGGAACCAAGAGCGAGGTACACCGGCTCATCTCCGAGCTGGCCAGCCGTGGGATCGCCATTTTGATGATCTCCTCCGAACTACCCGAAGTTTTGGGCATGGCTGACAAAGTACTGGTCATGCACGAGGGCCAAATCGCCGCCGAACTCGACCGCGCGGACGCAAATCCGGAGTCCATCATGCACGCCGCCACGTCTTCCGCGGGAGGAACCCCATGAGCTCAACTCTGGACAGCAGGAAATTGCCACCCAAGGAGCCAACATCCCGGGGCTGGACGGCCGTGCTTCAGCTCCGCGAACTTCCCGTCCTCATGGCCCTGATCGTCTTGGTGATCGTCACCTACCTGATCAACCCGCTGTTCCTCAGCGCCCAAGGCGTCAAGGACCTGCTGCTAAACGCCACGATCGTCATGATCTTGGCCGTGGGGCAGACACTTCTGATCATCACCAGGAACATTGACCTGTCCGTGGGCTCCATGCTTGGTCTGGTGGCCTTCGGTACGGGGTCCATTTTCGCAACCATGCCGGATATCCCGATTATCGCCGTATTCGGAATCGGAATGGCCTTCGGAGTGGTACTTGGGGCCGTCAACGGCATCCTCGTGACAGTGGCCAAAGTACCTGCCTTGGTCATCACCCTTGGCACGCTATACGTTTTCCGTGGCCTCAATAACGCTTGGGCCGGCGGCAAGCAGTACTTCGCCGGCGACAGGCCGGACGCTTTCGGCGCCCTCTCTGTGGATACTTTCCTAGGGTTCCCTATTATCACCCTGGTGGCCGCCATGGTTGTCATTGCCGTAGGGCTGTATATGTCCGGCACCCGGCCGGGCAGGGATCTGTACGCCATTGGCTCCGACCCCGACGCGGCCACAGCGTTTGGCATCAAGGTCTCCAAGCGCGTTCTCTTGGCCTTCCTGGCCAATGGGGCACTCGCCGGCCTGGCCGGGGTTCTCTACGCCAGCCGCTTCAACTCCGTGGGTGCCACCACCGGAAACGGTATGGAGCTGACGGTGATTGCCGCCGCCGTCGTCGGTGGCGTGGCCATCTTTGGTGGTAGCGGTTCCGTGACGGGAGCGGCGCTGGGCGCCCTGCTCTTGACCACCATCACCAGTTCGCTGACAGCCGTCCGAGTGGACAAATTCTGGCAGCAGGCCATCGTCGGCATTCTGATCCTGGCTGCCATCATCATTGACCGTGTGGCCAGCCTGCGCACAGCCAAAAAACTGCGGATTAGCGAGGCCCAGAATGTCTGAGACCACCACTCCCACCAGTAAAGCACCGGCACCGGCAGTGCCACTCACCCGGCGTCCGGCTGCGACACCGTGGCGCAAGACCCGCACCGCGAAAATGCTGGCAAGCCGCGACGCGATCACCATTTACGCCCTAATGGCATTTTTGATCTACGCCAGCATCAGCATCCCCCGGTTCGCATCGCCTGTCACCACCGGGTTCCTGCTCTTGGATGTCATTCCCGTCCTTCTGATCGCCATGCCGATGACGCTGATCATCATCACGGGGGAAATCGACCTCTCGGTGGCCAGTATCGCCGGACTGACCAGCGCCACGATGGGTGTGCTCTGGGCCGGCGGCATGGACATTTGGCTGGTGCTGGCAATAAGTCTCCTGGTGGGCGGTGTTTGCGGCATGTTCAACGGGTTCCTGATCGCCGTGCTGGGTCTGCCATCATTGGCCGTCACGATCGGTACCTTGGCACTTTTCCGTGGGCTGGCCCTGGTGACCATCGGGGACAATGCCGTGGCCAATTTTCCCAAGCCGCTGACAGCATTCTTCACCTCGAAACTGGGTGCCACAGGCATCCCGACGGTCATGATCGGCGTCGTCGTGGTCATCATATTCTTCGGTGTGCTGCTGCACTTCACCCCGTTCGGCCGCGGTCTCTTTGGCATGGGTTACAGCAAGGAAGGCGCAGCCTTTGTGGGCATCAAGGTTGCCCGCAGCAAGTTCTGGCTCTACGCGGCATCAGGGGCAGTGTCAGCACTTGCCGGCATCTTCTGGACACTGCGCTACACCAGTGCTCGCAGTGACAACGCGTCCGGCTTGGAACTGGCCGTCATTGCGGCGGTGCTGCTCGGAGGGGTGTCCATCTTCGGCGGTAAAGGCTCTATCCCCGGTGTCCTTGCCGGTGTGCTGTTGATCGGATCGCTCAACTACGCGCTGCGGCTGGGACGGGTGTCCGATGTTGTCCTCATCACGGTGACGGGACTGCTGCTCATCCTGTCCGTCGTGGCCCCAAGCATCGGCTCCGGCATCAGGGGCTGGCGGCACACCCGCCGCCTCCGCCGCAGGTCCGAACTTTAAACCAATAAGACCAAAAGACCACTTCACCACCACAATCGAAGGAAAAACAATGATGTTGAACCGCAAGAAATTGTCCCGACCGTCCCGTCTGGCGTCCCTGCTAGCCGTCACAGCAGTGGCTGTCATGGCGCTGACTGCCTGCGGTGGATCGGGCACTACCGCCGGCGGCGACTCGGCAGCAGGAGGGGATGCAACCGTCACGTTCATCCCCAAGCAGCTGAACAACCCCTATACGGACGTTGTTCTGGCTGGTGGCAAGAAGGGAGCTACGGAAGCGGGCTTCGGTACCTCGAACGTCGTGGGCCCGCTGGAAGCCTCCGCATCCAGCCAGGTCTCCTTCATCAATGCCGAGACGCAGGCCGGCACCAATGTGATTGTGATTGCCGCCAATGACCCCGACGCCGTGTGCACCGCGTTGGGTGAGGCCCGCACCGCTGGGGCAAAGATTGTCGCGTTCGACTCGGACACCAACCCCGATTGCCGCGACGTATTCATCAGCCAGGTGGTCGCCAAGGATGTTGCGTTGATCCAGACCAAGCTCATCTCCGAGCAGATCGGTGGCAGCGGCGAGATTGCCATCCTGTCTGCCACTGCGAACGCCACAAACCAGAACGAGTGGATCAAGTTCATGGAGGAAGAGCTTCAGAGCAACCCGGACTACAAGGACATCAAGCTCGTTGCCAAGGTTTACGGCGATGACAATGACACCAAGTCGTTCCAGGAAGCGCAGGGCCTCATGCAGGCCCACCCGAACCTCAAGGGCATCGTCTCGCCCACCACGGTGGGCATCGCAGCTACCGCCCGCTACCTCTCCACGTCCGACTACAAGGGCAAGGTGGCCCTGACCGGGCTGGGACTGCCCAATGAAATGCGTCCGTTCGTCAAGGACGGAACCGTCAAGGAATTCGCCCTCTGGGATCCGGCTCAGCTGGGCTACGTTGCTTCATTCGCCGGCAAGGCACTCAAGGACGGAAAGATCACCGGCGCGGCCGGCGACACCTTCACCGCAGGTGAACTGGGCGAGCGCAAGGTCGAGGATGGTGGCGTTGTGATCGTTGGCCCGCCCACTGTGTTCAATGCCGAGAACATCGACAAGTACGACTTTTAGGCAGCTGTGCAGGGTGGGCTGCTGAGAGCCCGCCCTGCACGGTCTCACCGCTCTCTGGACGCCCAAGTTCCTATTTTCATGCCGAAAGGCCCACCCATGAACAACATTCAACCCGCAGCGCAGCTGTTGCGAGCGCTCGGGCACCGACCCACCCGGATCGGATTGGTCTCCGGCGGTCTAGGCGCGTACTGGCCCCAGTTTCCGCAGTTGCTGCCCCAATTGCAGGAGTCCGTGCGCTACGTCACCGCCCGCCTCGAGGCCCTCGATGCAGACGTGGTGGACACCGGCTTCATCTCCGACGCAGAAGAGGCCGCGGCGGCCGGAGAAACCTTGCGGGTGGCTGATTGTGACTTGATAGTCATCTTCCTAACGACCTACCTGACCTCTTCCATGGTGCTGCCCATTGCACAGCGGGCCAAGACACCCGTCTTGTTCATTGACCTGCAGCCCACCGAGGCCATGGACCACGCCTCCTTTGACACCGGCAAATGGCTTGCCTACTGCGGTCAGTGCCCTGTGCCGGAGGTTGGCAACGTTTTCCGCCGGGCAGGGATCGACTTCCGCTCCGTTTCCGGGCACCTCAAGCAGGAATCTGCGTGGGAGCGGATCACCCAGTGGGTGCATGCGGCCGGCGTCCGTGCACGGTTGCGCAACGCCCGGCACGGGTTGATGGGCCACCTGTACCCAGGGATGTTGGATGTTGCCACCGACCTGACCACCGTCTCCACCACCTTTGGCTCTCATGTGGAAGTGCTCGAATTTGATGATCTGCGGGAGCGCGTCAATGAGGTGACAGCGGCACAGGTGGCCGAAAGGATGGACCTGGCTCGTGAACTTTTTGTCTTGGACGATTCCGTGAACGCCGATGATTTTGCTTGGGGTGCCAAGGTGTCCGTGGGCTTGGACCGCCTCGTCGCGGACTTCAACCTAGACTCCCTGGCGTACTACCACCGTGGACTGGCAGGTGAACAGCACGAACGGTTGGGCGCCGGGATGATACTCGGCGCCTCCATCCTCACCGCCCGGGGAGTCCCCATGGCTGGCGAGTTTGAGCTGCGTACCTCCATCGCCATGCTCGCAGCCCAAGCCATCGGTGCTGGTGGCTCGTTCACCGAAATCCAGGCACTGAACTTCCGCGACAATGTGGTGGAGATGGGCCACGACGGGCCGGCGCACTTGGCCGTCTCCGCGAAAGACCCGTTGCTGCGTGGGTTGGGCGTTTATCACGGCAAGCGGGGTTGGGGAGTGTCGGTGGAATTCGACGTCCAGCACGGCCCCGTCACCACCTTCGGCCTGGGGCAGGACCCTGACGGCAGCTACGTCTTCGTCACCTCGGAAGGTGAGGTGGTCCCGGGCCCGTTGCTGGCCATCGGCAACACCACCTCACGCGTTGACTTTGGCGGGGACCCCGGGCTGTGGGTTGACCAGTGGAGCCAGACAGGGATCGGCCACCATTGGGCCCTGTGCCTGGGCCACCGGGCTCGAGATATCCAGGCTGCGGCATCCTTGCTGGGCATTGAACACAGACATGTGGTGCTCCCATGAGCGCCGTGCGGGTTTGTTTCACGCTGCAGGTCAAGGCCGGTTACCTCGAAGAGTACACGCGCCGGCACGCGGCAGTATGGCCGGAGATGCTGGAAGCCCTCAAGACAGCTGGGTGGCACAATTACTCGCTGTTTCTTCGCCCCGACGGATTGCTGATTGGCTACTTCGAAACCACCAGCCTGCACCAGGCCCAGGCGAAGATGGCAGCCACTGACGTCAATGCCCGCTGGCAGGCGGAGATGGCCGGCTTCTTCCAGGATCTCTCCGGGGCCCCCGATGAGGGTTTCAATCAAATTAGCGAGGTATTCAACCTCGAGGACCAACTGGCCGCGATAGCGCCGGCGCCCAACCACTTCACCACCAAAGGAGACTGACGTGTCTATTCCCACGGACGTTTTGACCCAGCTCGAACATCAGAGCATCGAATTGCCATCCTGGGCCTTCGGTAACTCGGGCACCCGATTCAAAGTCTTCGAAACACCGGGAACCCCCCGCACCGTCGAGGAAAAAATTGCCGACGCCGCGCAGGTCAACGCACTCACCGGGCTGGCGCCGGCCGTGGCCCTCCACATCCCCTGGGACAAGGTGGGTGACTACGCCGCACTGGCTGACTACGCAGGGGACCTGGGCGTAAAGCTGGGCACGGTCAACTCCAACACCTTCCAGGACGATGCCTACAAGTTCGGCAGCCTGACCCATAGCGACCCCGCCATACGGTCCAAGGCCATTGACCACATGTATGAATGTCTGGAAATCATGAACCAGACGGGGTCCAAGGACCTGAAAATCTGGTTGGCTGACGGCACCAACTACCCCGGCCAGGGAAACATCCGAGCCCGGCAGGATTGGCTGGCTGAGTCTCTGGCAAAGGTCTATGACCGGCTTGGGGACGAGCAGCGCATGGTGCTCGAATACAAGTTCTTTGAGCCCGCTTTTTATCACACCGACGTCCCTGACTGGGGCACTTCCTACGTCCACTGCGCAGCTCTGGGCGAGAAAGCGCTGGTCTGCCTGGACACCGGGCACCATGCCCCGGGCACCAACATCGAGTTCATCGTGGCGCAGCTCTTACGTCTGGGTAAACTCGGATCATTTGACTTCAACTCCCGCTTCTACGCCGACGACGACTTGATTGTGGGTGCGGCAGACCCGTTCCAGTTATTCAGGATCATGCATGAGGTGGTCCGCGGCGGCGGTCTGGACCCGGCCAACAATGTGGCCTTCATGCTGGATCAGTGCCACAACGTTGAAGGCAAGATCCCCGGTCAGATCCGTTCCGTTCTCAATGTCCAAGAAATGACAGCTAAGGCGCTTCTGGTGGACACTACAGCCTTGGAGGCAGCCCAAAACTCCGGCGATGTCCTGGCCGCCAATGCGGTGTTGATGGACGCGTTCTACACGGACGTCCGCACGGAGCTGGCCTCATGGCGGGAGTCCCGCGGGCTGTTCGCCGACCCGATGGCGGCCTTTGCCACCAGCGGCTACCAAGAGCAGATCAACGCAGATCGTCAAGGTGGCCAGCAAGCCGGATGGGGAGCATAACGCCATGACACATCCAGTTGTTGGACAACTGATCGCCCGCTCCAACCGTTTGGGTGCGGACAGACGCAACACGAACTATGCCGGCGGCAATACATCCGCGAAGGGCACCGCCACCGACCCCGTCACGGGCGAAGATGTAGAGCTGTTGTGGGTGAAGGGCTCCGGCGGAGACCTCGGCACCCTGAAGCAAGAAGGCCTGGCCGTGCTGCGCCTGGATCGCATGCGCGCCCTGGTCAACACCTACCCGGGTGTGGAACGCGAAGATGAAATGGTTGCCGCGTTCGATTACTGCCTGCACGGCAAAGGTGGTGCAGCGCCGTCCATCGACACCGCGATGCATGGCCTGGTCGATGCAGCCCATGTTGACCACCTGCACCCGGACTCGGGCATCGCCATCGCGACAGCCACAGACGGCGAAGAGCTGACTGCCAAGATCTTTGGTTCCAAGGTTGCATGGGTGCCGTGGCGCCGTCCCGGTTTCCAACTGGGTCTGGACATTGCTGCCATCAAGGACAACAACCCGGACGCCATCGGCACCATCCTCGGCGGCCACGGCATCACCGCCTGGGGCGCCACCAGCGAGGAAGCGGAAACGAACTCACTGTGGATCATTGAAACCGCAGAGGCCTACATCCGGGAAAACGGCCGCAAGGACCCGTTCGGTGCCCAGCTGCCCGGTTACACCGCCCTCGCCGAAGACGAGCGTCGCGCCAAGGCTGCCGCGCTTGCCCCGACCATCCGTGGCCTGGCCTCGACTGACAAGGCTGCCGTTGGCCACTTCAGTGACGACGACGTCGTGCTGGAGTTCCTCGCTTCCGCAGAGCACCGGCGTCTGGGCGCGTTGGGCACCAGCTGCCCGGATCACTTCCTGCGGACCAAGGTCAAGCCACTCGTCCTGGACTTGCCGGCAGATGCATCCGTTGAGGATTCCATTGCACGGTTGAAGGAACTTCACGCCAAATACCGCACCGACTACGCGGCCTACTACGACCGCAACGCTGTTGCCGATTCGCCGGCCATGCGCGGAGCGGACCCGGCCGTCGTGCTGGTGCCCGGCGTCGGCATGTTCTCGTACGGCGCCAACAAACAGACCGCGCGGGTTGCCGGCGAGTTCTACCTCAACGCCATCAACGTCATGCGCGGCGCCGAGGCGCTGTCTACCTACGCACCCATCG
Organism: Actinomycetales bacterium; assembly: GCA_038199275.1. Lineage (GTDB taxonomy): Bacteria > Actinomycetota > Actinomycetes > Actinomycetales > Micrococcaceae > Specibacter. The sequence continues at coordinate 18,223 of JBBPZC010000156.1, read as the reverse complement.
ACGAGGCGGAAAAGTTCCGTATCGAATACTGGGCGCTGGAAGAGGCCAAGCTGGCCCGTCTGCCCATGCCGAAGTCGCACGCGACCCGCATCGCCTTGGTGACGGGAGCGGCGTCGGGCATTGGCAAGGCCATCGCCACCCGCCTCGCGGCAGAGGGTGCCTGCATTGTCATTGCAGATTTGAACCTGGACGCTGCTGCGGCCGTCGCCTTGGAACTCGGCGGGCCGGACGTGGCCATTGGCATTCAGGCCGACGTCACCGATGAGGCAGCCGTCCAAAACGCCGTCGACGCCGCTGTGCTGGCCTTCGGTGGATTGGATCTGGTGGTCAACAACGCCGGTCTGTCCATCTCGAAGCCGTTGCTGGAAACCACTGAAAAAGACTGGGATCTGCAGCACGACGTCATGGCCAAGGGCTCGTTCCTTGTCTCCAAGGCTGCGGCGAAGGTGCTCATTGAACAAGACGTGGGCGGAGACATCATCTACATCTCCTCCAAGAACTCCGTGTTCGCCGGGCCCAACAACATCGCCTACTCGGCAACGAAGGCGGACCAGGCCCATCAGGTGCGCCTGCTCGCCGCCGAACTGGGCGAGTACGGTATCCGCGTCAACGGCATCAACCCCGACGGCGTGGTCCGCGGCTCCGGGATCTTCGCCGGAGGTTGGGGCGCAAAGCGCGCCGCCGTCTACGGGGTGGACGAGGAAAAGCTGGGCGAATACTACGCCCAGCGGACCCTGCTCACGCGCGAGGTGCTGCCGGCAAACGTGGCCAACGCTGCCGCCGTGCTGACCTCCGCCGAGCTCTCACACACCACGGGCCTGCACATCCCCGTCGACGCCGGCGTTGCAGCAGCCTTCCTCCGATGACGGACACTGAACCGCTGGTCGAGCCTGTCGAGACCCCGGGATCTCGACAGGTCCGATCGGCGGGGGACCAAGCTCGATCAGGAGGACAGCTCTTTGCCGCCGTCGACATTGGTGCGTCCTCCGGGCGCGTCATCGTCGGCGACGTGGGCCAGGGATCGGTGAAACTGCATGTGGTGCACCGTTTCCCGAACGGAGTCGTGGAACACGAGGACGGCCTGCACTGGGACTTCGAGGCGCTGTTCGCTGAGGTGCTCACCGGTCTGCGGGCCGCCGCTGACTACGCGGCGGCAGCCGGTGGACGGATCGCCAGTATTGGCATTGACACCTGGGCCGTGGACTACGGACTTGTGGACGCAGAGGGCCGGCTTGCAGGCCCGCCGTTCAGTTACCGCGACGGGCGCGGCGCCGCGCAGGTGGCCCGCGTCCACGGCGTCCTTCCGGCGGAGCGTTTGTACGAAACCACCGGCCTGCAGCGCCTGCCGTTCAACACCATTTTCCAGCTGGCCGCCGAGCACCAGGCCGGCCGGGATTTGGCCGGCTGGCAGGCGCTGCTGATCCCCGACCTCATCGCGTTCATGCTCACGGGAATCCGCCGCACGGAGTCCACGAACGCCTCCACCACCGGCCTGTACGACGCCGTGGCGGGGGAGTGGGCCGCCGAATTCCTGACCACTTTGGAGCTGCCGCAGACGCTGTTCCCGTCGCTGATCGAACCGGGGGAAACTGTCGGCACCCTGCTGCCGGAGATGGCTCAGCAAACGGGTCTGCCCGAGTCGACGCCCGTGGTGGCCGTCGGCTCGCACGACACCGCATCCGCCGTGGCTGCCGTCCCCGCCGCGGGGCGCAACTTCGCCTACATCTCCTCCGGCACTTGGTCGCTGGTGGGCGTGGAGTTGGACGCCCCGGTACTGAGCGAGGCGAGCCGGGCCGCGAACTTCACCAACGAACGCGGCGTGGATGGCACCACCCGCTACCTCCGCAATGTGGGCGGGCTCTGGCTGCTCAGCGAGTCCATGCGGACTTGGGCGCAAGAAGCGGACGACGCCGGGTCCTCGGCTTCCAGCGCTGCTCCAGTCACGCCGTCCCGCGCCATGCTGGCCCTCCCGGAGTTGCTGGCCGCCGCGGCTGCCGAGCCGGCGGGTGGCCCGCTGATCGACGTAGATGCAGAGGAATTCATCGCCCCCTGGAACATGCCCCAACGCATTCTTGCCGCGGTGGGCGCAACGGGAGAGTCGCTGGAAAGCCGGTCGGCCGCCGTCGTACGTTGCATTGTGGACAGCCTCGCCGCCGCCTATGCGCGCACGGTGCGGGAGGCGCAGGCGTTGTCCGGACAGAGGGTTGAGGTCATTCACATCGTGGGCGGCGGATCCCAAAACGAGCTGCTGTGCCAGCTCACCGCCAACGCCACGGGCCTGCCCGTTGTGGCCGGGCCAGTGGAGGCCACGGCGCTGGGCAACGTACTGGTTCAGGCGCGCGCGGCAGGGGCGGCGCCTGCAACACTGCGGGATTTGCGGGCCATTGTTGCCGCCAGCCAATCGGGCACCAAGTACCTGCCGCGGCCGTAGTGGCAAGGTCCCTGGGATGCGCGGATACACGCGGCACGGCACCGTGTTTCATGGGCCCCATAATCAGGGATACGCTGGGAATAGCGCGGGCACGAAGAGGAGCCGGCCAATGTGCGAGGAGTGTGAATCGTGGTCAGTGCAAAGGCGCCTGAACATGTAGTGGTTGTTGGTGCGGGGATCATTGGATTGTCCACTGCCTGGTATTTGCAGGAGCAGGGCATCCAGGTCACGGTGGTTGACCGGGGCGAGGTGGCGTCCGGGTCCTCATGGGGGAACGCGGGCTGGTTGACGCCGGCGCTGACCCTGCCGCTGAGTGAGCCATCGGTGCTCACATATGGGCTCAAGGCCATGTTGGATCCGGCGTCGCCGTTGTATATTCCGTTTTCCACGGATCCGGCATTGTTGAAGTTCCTGATGGGCTTTGCACGGAACTGCACGCCGCGGAAGTGGCGGGCGGCAATGGCTGTGTTTGCCGAGATTGGCCGCTCCGGCATTGAGGCTTTTGAGGAGCTTGCGGCCGGCACCCCCACGGTGGCCGAGCCGACGCACCTGGCCGATCCGTTCCTGACCGGGTTCGCCTCGCTGCAGGATCGCGATGCCCTGGTCAAGGAGTTCCATGTGATTCGCGAAACGGGCGGACACGTGGATTTCAACTTGATGAGTGGCGAGGAAATCCGCGAGCTGGAACCGACGCTGGGCACAGGTGTTGTGGCCGGGATTGCGATTCGCGGCCAGCGGTTCATCAATCCGCCGGATTTCATGGCCTCCCTGGCGAAGACTGTGGTGGCCCGGGGTGCCACCTTGACCACGGCGTTTACCGTGTTCGATGTCCGGGACACCGGTACCGGCGTGGACGTGATTGGTTCGGAAGGGCGCCTGCTGAAGGCCGACGCCGTCGTGCTCGCCACGGGTGCCTGGCTGGGGACCCTCGCGCGCAAGTTTGGCGTGAAGCGGGTGGTCCAGGCGGGCCGGGGTTACAGCTTCACAGTTGTGCCCGAAGCGATGCCGAGCCACCCGATTTATTTCCCGGCGCAACGTGTTGCGTGCACGCCGTTGGGGGACCGGTTCAGGGTGTCGGGGATGATGGAGTTCCGTGATCCGGATGAGCCGTTGGACCCGCGACGGATCAAGGCGATTGTGGATGCTGCCTCGCCCATGTTCACCGGCATTGACTGGGAAGACCGGGCCGAGGAGTGGGTTGGTTCGCGTCCGTGCACCACGGATGGTTTCCCCCTGGTGGGCGCCACGAAGTCCCCGCGCGTGCACGTGGCCGGTGGGCATGGGATGTGGGGGATTGCGCTGGGGCCTCTGACCGGCAAGATGGTCGCCGCGGAGCTGACTGGCGGCGTGGTGCCGGCCAGTATGCGCCACTTCAACCCGCTGCGCTAAGTGTCTGGCTGGCGTCGGCACGCTGACCTCTAGTCAGCCTTCTAGTCAGTGGCCGCTGGCTGGGCGTCTGGCAGCTGGGGCTCGCTGTTTGCCATGTCAATCGTGTCCCTGCTGCCGGTGTTCCTGATCTTCCTGTTCGGCCAGCGCTTCCTGATCAAGGGCATCGCCACCACGGGCATCAAATAACGAAAGCTGCTTGCATCAAGCAGTGCTGCAGGGCTTTGGCCGGTCGTGGGGATTCACCATCCACGGACCAGCCAAGGCCCCTTGCCCGTGGTGGACATAGGATGTCTTGAACGAGTGTTGCCCGGGAGCCGTCGTGCCGGGCCCTAACTGAAACGGAAACTGAGCAATGCCGCTTTTTGACCTGCCGCTGGACAAGCTGGAAACTTACGTTTCGGCCGTGGCGGAGCCGGAGGACTTCGACGCCTTCTGGGACGCCACGATCGCCGAAGCCCGCGAATTCCCGCTCGGTGCCAGCTTCACCCCGGTGGAAAACCTGCTCACCGTCATTGACAGCTTCGACGTGTCCTTCGCGGGATTCGGCGGGGACCAAATCAAGGCCTGGCTGCACCTGCCAGCCAACCGGACCGCCGGTGAAAAGCTGCCGGTCGTGGTCCAATACATTGGCTATTCCGGCGGCCGCGGCCTGGTCCAGCAGGACACCGCGTGGGCCCAGGCGGGCTACGCACACTTCATCATGGACACGCGCGGGCAGGGTTACGGCGGGATCCTCGGCGAAACCCCGGACCCCCATCCCTCAGCCGGCGACGTCTCCCACCCGGGCCTGATGACCCGCGGCATCAGCTCCCGCGAAAACTACTATTACCGACGCGCCTACGTGGACGCATTCCGCGCCATCGAGGCCGCCCAAAGCCACCCCGAAGTTGCCACCGACAAGGTCATCATCACGGGCATCAGCCAGGGTGGAGGCCTGGCCATCGCCGCGTCCGGTCTGGCCGCTGGCAGGCTCGACGGCGTCATCGCCACGCTGCCCGACGTCCCCTTCCTCCAGGACCTCCCCCGCTCCATCGACCTGGCCGTCCGCGGGCCCTACCCGGAAATCGCGGCTTTCCTCAAGCGCCACCGCAACTCCTACGAAGATGCCCTGAGCGTGCTGAATTATTACGACGGCGTGCACCTCGCCCGCCGCTGTGCTGCCCCGGCGTTGTACTCGGCGGCGGGCATGGATGATGTGTGTCCGGCCTCCACCGTGTACGCCTCCTTCAACGCCTACGGCACGGGTGCAGGTGCCGGCACGGGCGAAGGAGCAGCGACCCCGCCGCCTGCCAAGGACATTGAGTACTACCGCTTCAACAACCACGAAGGCGGCCAGGAACACCAGTGGATCAAGCAACTGCATTACGTGGCCGATTTGCTGGCCGGATAATTTCGGGGTTATGGTGTTGGCATGACAAACCGTTGGTATGCGTATTTTTCGTTGGCTCTGGAGGGGCCCGCGTCTAACTGACACGCATCCAATCACCTTCAGAGCCATCAGGACAGAGAAACTTTTCTCTGTCCTTCGCCATTTCCAGGCGGGCTCCGAAGAAGGGCTCGCTGCCCGTCCACAGAAAATCAGGAAGCATCCCATGACGATCACAGCAGCGAACGAATCCACCCCGGCTCAAGAAACACAGGCAGCCCAGGAAAATCAGACGGCTCAGGAAACCCAGGCAAAAGCCACCGCCAACCTGCGGGTCAGCCGCTTCACCGAGCTGCCGTCACCTGCTCAGCTGTCCGCAAAGCTGCCGCTGGATGCGCACACAAGCTCCGTCGTCGAACGCGGCCGTGACCAGGTCCGGGCCATCATGAACGGGCTCGATGACCGGCTGCTGGTAGTGGTGGGCCCGTGTTCCATCCATGACACTGCCGCGGGACTGGAGTACGCCCGTCGGTTGGCCGAAACCGCCAAGGCGCATGAGGAAGACCTGCTGATCGTGATGCGCACCTACTTCGAGAAGCCGCGCACCACGGTGGGATGGAAGGGCCTGATCAATGACCCCAACCTGGACGGCAGCCACGATGTGTCCAAGGGCCTGGAGATGGCGCGGGAGTTCCTGCTGGAGGTTGCCAGGCTGGGGCTGCCCACGGGCACCGAATTCCTGGAGCCGATCAGCCCGCAGTACACGGCCGACCTGATCTCCTGGGGTGCCATTGGGGCCCGCACCACGGAAAGCCAGATCCACCGCCAGCTCTCCTCGGGACTGTCCATGCCCATCGGCTTCAAGAACGGGACCGACGGTGACCTGCAGGTTGCCCTCGATGCCTGCAACGCGGCCAGTGCGCCCCAGTCATTCCTGGGGATCGACGGCGAAGGACGCGCCTCCCTGGTGAGCACCGCCGGAAACCAGGACACCCACGTCATCCTGCGCGGTGGACGCAAGGGCCCGAACTACAAGGCTGCGGACGTGGCGGAGGCTTCCGGCAAGGCCGAAGCGGCGGCGGTCAACCCACGCCTGATAGTGGACGCAAGCCACGCCAACTCCGGCAAGAGCCACCACCGCCAGGCCGAAGTTGCCCTGGAGATCGGCGCGCAGCTGGAAACCGGCGATGCCTCCGCCCACACCATTGCCGGGATCATGCTGGAAAGCTTCCTGGTGGGCGGTGCCCAGAATCTGAACGTGGACCAGGTGGCAGCCGGCGCGGCCGAACTGACCTACGGGCAGTCCGTCACGGATGCCTGCATGGATTGGGACATGACCGCCGAGGTGCTGGGGAACCTGGCCCGCAGCTCACGCGCCCGCCGGGCCGACGCTGCCTAAGTTTCCGGTCCGCAGCGGCGTAAGCTCGCTGGGCCCCCTGCGCCCGCCTCCGGGCCCCGCCGCGTCATAACCGCCCCACCCATTCACATTGGTCCCATCAGCACCTAGAGTTAGCGTTTAGAGCGCACTCGGTCAACGATGCGCGGCCAGCCGACCCCCATTGAAACGGACCCGAGAACCATGGTGCAGGAGCAGACTTTCTCCGATGTGAACTTCCTGACGGTGCAGGAAGTCGCCGAACTCATGCGTGTCTCCAAAATGACCGTGTACCGCATGGTGCATGCCGGGGAGCTGCCCGCCGTCCGGTTTGGCCGCTCGTATCGGGTCCCGGCGAACGCCGTCGAAAGTTATTTGCGCCAGGCAGTGGTGGATGGCACAGGTCCGCATACTAACCCCGGTTCGGCGCATACAGGGTAAAGGCGGTACCCTAGGAAAGATCCATTTTCGGCTTTGACCGATTCCTGAGATCGGTCGACCTAATCGTTTACGGCCTCATTCGAGGTTGTTCTATGCAGTTTGTGAGGAACTTTCATGGGTTCAGTTGTTAAAAAGCGCCGCAAGAGGATGTCCAAAAAGAAGCACCGCAAGCAGCTTCGCAAGACGCGCCACCAGCGTCGCAATAAGAAGTAAATCTTCTTATTTTTCAAAAAGCACCCGTTCACCCTGAGGTGGGCGGGTGCTTTTTTATGATGTACGACGCCGGGACCTGGCTTGGGCACGCACGCTTGGGTCAGCGTTTGCGAACCATGGCGATGCCCTTCCACAGCCCGTAGACAACGCCGGCACCGGTGGCTGCCTTCAGGCCGAGAGTCGCGGCGCGGCGACCGGAGCGGTAGTCGTAGATGGGCCAATTGTTTTCCCGGGCGTGTTTGCGCAGCCTGGCGTCCGGGTTGATGGCAACAGGGTTCCCCACGGCAGTCAGCAGCGGGATGTCGTTGAATGAATCGCTGTACGCCCAGCACTTTTCCAGATCCAGGCCTTCCGTTGCGGCCAACGCCTGGACAGCACGGCCCTTGGCGGCACCATGCAGGATCTCACCCACCAGATGCCCTGTGTAGATGCCGTTTTCACTCTCGGCCACGGTGCCCAAGGCGCCCGTCAGGTTTAGCCGGGAAGCAATGACTGCAGCAACTTCCACAGGGGTGGCAGTGACCAGCCACACCTGACGGCCTGATTTCAGGTGCTCCTGCGTCAGGGCTTTGGTGCCGGGCCAGATCTTGGAGACGATCATCTCGTCGTAGACCTCTTCGCCGAGTTGGCGGATGAAGTCGGTGCTGATGCCGGCAGCCAGTTTTTGTGCGGAATCCTGAACGGAGTGGACGTCATTCATGTTTTCGCCGCGCAGGATGAATTTGGCCTGCTTCCAGGCGAACCCGGCAACGTCGTGCAGTGTGAAAGCGCGCTTTTGATACATTTTCCGGGCCACGTGGAACAGGCTGGCGCCCTTCATGAGGGTGTTGTCCACGTCAAAGAAAGCTGCCTCACCCTGGTGCTGCACAGCAGTCGAGGAGGCCTCGGAACTGTTGGTAGTCGCGTCGGGCATGGAACGAGTCTAGTCAATAGTGCACCGCTGCGCCCCTTCCGCCACTGGGCTTGGGGGTTAACTGTGGGCAAAGTTTCATTTGCCGAACCGCTCCATGCGGTGGGCTGGGGCCACCGGCTGCCGGCTGTATGCGGGCGCTTCCATTGAGTACGGTTAGAGGCATGGAATCTGATGCAACACCGGTGGCGCAAACATCTGCAACACCCAAAGTTCCGCTGCTGCAACTCGTGACAAGATCGGGATGCCACCTGTGCGAGAATGCCCGCGAAGTGGTCTCAACCGTGGCCGACCAGCTGCAACTGCGCTGGACCGAGGTGAGCCTGGATGACCATCCTGAGCTGACGGAACGCTATGGCGAGGAGATTCCCGTGGTTCTGGTCAATGGGATCCAGCGCGACTTCTGGCACATTGACCCCATTCGGCTGGGCAACATTCTCAGCCAGGCGCTGACCGAGGGATAAGCGGGTTGCTGCGCGGCTGCTCGCACACGAGCCCCATTTGGGCTATGGCTTGGCCAAGTCCTAAAGTGGTTGCAGGCCGACATCGACCTTCAGGACACTTGTTCTTAAGGCAGTATGTGGTCGGATGTTTAGAATGCGAGTGAAGTTTTGATCCCAGGGCAGACACCGGAGGAACGGGACGAACGTGCCCGGCAGCTCCCCCCTGCCACGGTCTCGCGGCTGACGCTGTACTTGCGCACCCTCAACGCGCTGTTGGCCGAAGGCGCTGAGAGTGTCTCCTCGGAGGCATTGGCCGAGTCGGCGGGCGTGGGGTCTGCCAACGTGCGCAAGGACCTGTCCTATCTGGGTTCGTACGGGACCAGGGGAGTTGGTTACGAGGTGGCCAATCTGAGCCGCCAAATCGCCCAAGCACTTGGGCTGACCCACGAATGGCGCGTGGCCATTGTTGGTGCGGGCAACCTGGGCCGTGCCCTGGCACGCTACGCCGGGTTCGAATCACGCGGCTTCGACGTGGTGGCACTGCTGGATGCTGATCAGATGGTCATCGGCAGTGAAATTGGTTGGCTTCGCGTCAGCAATGTGACGAATCTGGAGAGCGTTGTTGCCGCAACGCGGGCCAACATGGTGGTGCTGGCACTTCCCGCCGAAGTGGCTCAATCAGTGTGCGACCGGGTGGTCGCAGCGGGTGTGCACAGCATCCTCAGCTTTGCTCCCGTGGCGCTGAGCGTGCCCGACTTTGTGAATCTGCGCAAGGTCGACATGGCCACCGAGCTGCAAATTTTGGCGTATCACGCCCAGCGGCTGCAGGACCCAGACCTGGAGCAGGGACGCCCGGGCGCCTAAGGCTGTTTTTGGCTCTTCTTGGCCTTATTCGCCTTGAAGAACTCGGCGGAGTCACGCCGGTAGAGCAGGAAAACCGCCACAAGTCCCAGCACGATTTGGATGACCGTGAGTGGATTCAGCTGGCCCAGAAGCACCAATGACAGGATAGCCAGCACCATTGCTGTAGTGCGTGCGCCATTGGAACCCTTGCGGATGGCCCTTGCCAGCAGAAAATAGGATGCCGTCATGGCGATGCTGAAGACGAACGCCAGGAACAACGCTGTATCAACCAAGGTCGGGTCTTTGTAGACGGCGGCCAGTTCCGGGGTGGCTGCAAAGGCATTCTGCAAAACGTCGATGACGGATGCCTTGATGGAGGGAACCAGCAGCACCGCCAGAAGCGCCGCAACTGACACCGCCTGCATGATCCCGGCAGCAATGATCAGCTTGCAAGCCAAGAGCACTTTGGCAGGGGGCGCCAGCTTGCTGCCGGTCTGGGGTGTGCCCGGTGCTCCACCTTGAAAGCCGGGATAGACCGGTGCAGGCGCAATCGGAAGCTGGGGGTTTTGGGCGTCTTTGACGTCCTGGGGCGGTTCCCAGCCTGCCGGCGCGTATTGGCCGTAGCGGGGGACGCCGGGGGAGACCTCATCATAACTACCCGGGCGGGCAGGGGGACGGTCTTCGGGTTCTTCGCCGGGGGTGCTCATGTGCTCTGCTCTTTCAATCATTGCCGGAGGCCTTGGTCGTTGCCTGTCTCAAGGTTGCCTGCCTCAAGCATGATGCGCTGTTGCGCAGGTGGTCCGTTGCGGCCCCGAGTTACGGGTAGCTGCGCGGAGCGCAGAAAAGGCCGCGTCGGGTTTGTTCTAAACCCTACGCGACCTCGCCGTGCCCTACTACTTCACGCCTGAAGATCTCTGCGGTGTCTCTAGGTTCTGGCCCTGGAGTTGAGCCATGCGGTGGACTCTGGGAGCCACATCAGAATTGCTGCGACAACACCCAGCAGGCCACCACCGGTGCCGCCAAGGAACATCAAGAGGAATCCCACCACCACAATGGCCGACAAGGCCACCCTCGCCCACTGTTTGCCTTCCTTGAGCTTCATCGCACAAATCACGATGGCGGCAATCAAGGCCACGGAAATGACGGCGGCGATGATTCCCTTGACTCCGTCGCCCCGGTAGGTGCGGGTGGCGAGCAGGAATAGCGAACCTATGAAGGCGAAGAAGGTGAAGAACAGCCAGATGCCCGCCGTGACGAGCCACATGATGTAGGAAATCTTCAGCAATTGTGGCAGATTGCCCGTCTTGAAGATGCCGGAAATCCCGCCCGCCGGCATGACGTCCCGCATGGAGGAAGGCATGTCATTGGGCATCCCAAACTTGAAATCCCCGGACGGCGGTGGTTGCTGGCCAGGTTGCTGCTGGGAGCCAGATTGCTGATACGGCGGTTGCTGCTGCCGGGAGCCGGGTTGTTGCTGGCCAGGCTGCTGGGAGCCGGGAGGCGTCCCGCCCTGGTAGCCGGGAGGCGGCGGTGGTGGCTGTGGAGCGGTGGCGCCCGGTTGCGAACCATAACCGGGAGGAGGCGTGCTGCCGGGTTGGCCGCTGCCTTGCTCGGGAACTGGGAACTCATTGGGTGTGCTCATAGATTGAACCCTAGTCGCCGGTGCACACGCTTGTATAGGCGCGCTGCGGGGATGCAAAATGCCGGTCCACAATGTTCGTGGACCGGCATTTGAACCCCAATGAATTGCGTAGTGCATCGTTGCGAAAAGACTCGCTGCGAAAGGGCTTATGCAGCCTTTACGAAGGCAACGTCAAGGGTGAGGGTGACCTTGTCGGAAACCAGCACGCCGCCGGCTTCCAGGGCAGCGTTCCAGGTCAGGCCGAATTCCTTGCGGCTGATCACGGTCTTGGCTTCGAAGCCTGCGCGGGTTGCGCCGAAGGGGTCAACAGCAACGCCGTTGAATTCGCCCTTGAAGGTCACGGTCTTGGCGATGCCGCGGATGGTCAGCTCGCCGGTCAGCTCAAAGTCTTCCTCATCGCCGGAGACAGCGGAGGAAACGAAAGTCAACGTGGGGAAGACCTCAACGTCGAAGAAGTCTGCACTCTTGACGTGGCCGTCGCGGCCTTCGTCGCCCGTGCTGAAGCTGGCGGCCTGGATGGTGGCGGACACGGTGGTGTCGGCGAGGGTTTCACCCAGGGTCAGGGCGCCTTCAACTTCGGTGAACTGGCCGCGGACCTTGGAGATGCCTGCGTGGCGGACAACGAAGCCAACCGTGCTGTGTGAAGTGTCGAGGTTCCAGGTGCCCTGTGCGAGACCGGTGGATTCAATGGTGGTTACTGACATGGGAAGCTCCTTGTAAATGGTTGATGGCAAAGCTGCAGGATTGCCACTGCAGCAACCCTTCACATGGCATAAGCATACGTTTGCATCTATTATTCCCCGGGTTGGAAAAAAGTTTTGCAGACCCGGATTAACCCCTTGTCGGCGAACTTTGAGAAACTGGGTGGCATGTCCCGAGTAACAGTTCACCTTTTGCGCCACGGCGAAGTTTTCAATCCCGACGCCGTGCTGTACGGCAGGCTCCCCGAGTTCCACCTCTCCGAGCGCGGCCGCGCCATGGCGGTCATGGTGGCTGAGCACTTCACCGCAGCCAAGAACGACGGCGGCGCCCCCGTTTATCTCGTGGCCTCACCTTTGACCCGGGCCCAGGAAACCGCACAGCCCACGGCCGAGGCGCTGGGCCTGGAGATCGTGACCGACCCGCGCATCATTGAGGCCGAGAACCATTTTGAAGGCCTGGTCATGGGCAAGGCCGAATTGGCCAAGCCCAAGCACTGGCCCTACTTCGTGAACCCGTTCCGCCCCTCGTGGGGGGAAGCCTACTCGGCCCAAGCCGAACGCATGTTGGAAGCGGCACGCGATGCCCGCCGTCGTGCGCTTGAAATTGGCGGCGACGGCGCACAAGCCGTCATGGTCAGCCACCAGCTGCCCATCTGGGCCACGCGCCGCAGCGCCGAGGGCAAGCGCCTGTGGCACGATCCCCGCAACCGCGAGTGCAGCCTCGCCTCCTTGACGTCGCTGACGTTCGACGGCGATGACGTGGTCGATGTGCAGTACAGCGAACCGGCCGCTGTGCTCCTGCCCGGTGCCGCAACCACCCCGGGTGCCTGAGATACCCAGCTGACCCACAGCTTTTCGACGTACTGTAGAGCAAAATGCCACTTTTGCGATTGCCAGTGGCCTATCCGTGAAACGAAAGAATTGCGTCGTGACTTCTTTGATGAGCCGCCGGGCCCTTTTTGCAGCCGGCGGGGCCGCGTTGACCGTGGCCCTGGCCGCCTGCACCAGTGAGGACCCGCTGGCCAAGCAGGCCAGTGCGGGCGATAACAAGAACTACATTGCCGGCGACGGAACCGTGCATGAGTATGCCGAAGACGATCGCAAGGACCCGGTGAGCTTCACCGGCACCCTGTTTGACGGCAACACGGTGAAGGCCGCGGACTACCTCGGCAACGTGGCCGTGCTGAACTTCTGGTACGCGGCCTGTGCCCCCTGCCGCGTGGAAGCCCCGGACCTGCAGGCGCTGTACACCGACTTCCAGTCCGATGGCGTGGAGTTTTTGGGTGTCAACGTGCGGGATGAAAAAGCAACGGCCGAGGCCTTTGAACGCTCCTTTGAGCTGAGCTACCCCAGCATTGTGGACAAGGACGGCGGCGTGCTGCTGGCCATGACGAAGTTTGTGCCGCCGTCGTCCGTCCCCACCACCTTGGTGCTGGACAAGAAGGGTCGGGTCAGCGCTCGCATTATGGGCGTGGCAGACAAGGGCACCCTGAAGGCGCTCATCACCTCGGCCTTGGCTGAGAGCTAGCGGTGCTTGCCCTCGCCAACAATCCCTTCGCCGAGATCATCAACAGCGGTTCCCTATTGCTGGCCATACCCGTGGCCCTCTTGGCCGGGCTTGTCTCGTTCCTCTCACCCTGCGTGCTGCCGCTGGTTCCCGGCTATTTGGGCTACGTCAGCGGACTGACCGGGGCCGATTTGGAGCAACAGCGCCGGGGGCGCATGTTTGTGGGGATCGGGCTGTTTGTGCTCGGCTTCTCCGTGGTATTTGTTCTCCTGGGTGCGGTGTTCGGCCAGCTGGGTGCCTGGTTCGGGGGGCCCGACGCCGTCTGGGTCACGCGTGTGCTGGGCGCCGTCGTGATCTTCATGGGCGTAGTGTTTCTTGGTGGAATGAGTTGGTTCCAGGGCGAAGCGAAGATCCATGCGAAGCCGCCCGCCGGGTTGTGGGGTGCCCCGATTTTGGGCATTACCTTTGGGCTGGGGTGGGCGCCGTGCATTGGTCCAACCCTGAGCGCCGTCATGGCCTTGGCTTACAGCGACGGCAGCTCCGCTGCCAAGGGTGCTTTTTTGACGTTCGTGTACTGCCTGGGCCTGGGGCTGCCGTTCCTGCTGATCGCTCTCGGCGCACGCCGAGGGCTCGGCGCGCTTGCGTTCTTCCGCAAACACCGCCGCGGACTGCAGTACTTTGGCGGTGGCATGCTGATTGTGCTGGGCCTGTTGATGGTGTCCGGACTGTGGGGGACCTGGATCAATGAATTGCAATTTTGGTTTGCCAATAGTGTGAGCTTGCCAATCTAATGAAAGAGGCAGTGGTGAAAGAAGCAAAGGGCAAGGCGCCCAAGGCTGATGGCGGGGCAGTTCTGCCGCAGCTTGGCTTCGTCGGGATGCTCCGATGGGCGTGGCGCCAGCTGACCAGCATGCGCACGGCGCTGTTGCTGTTGCTGCTGCTGGCCGTGGCGGCCGTGCCGGGATCATTGTTCCCGCAGCGGCCCTCCGCCCCGGCCGAGGTAACCCAGTACCTGAAGGACAACCCCACCTCGGGGCCCGTCATGGACTGGTTCAAGCTCTTCGACGTTTACTCCTCACCCTGGTTCGCGGCCATTTACCTGTTGCTGTTCACCTCCTTGGTTGGCTGCGTGCTTCCGCGCGCCAAGATCCACTGGAAGGCCATGCGGTCGGCTCCGCCGCGCACCCCCAAGCGGCTGTCCCGGCTGGCCGAATACGGCACCGTGGCCATCCCAGCCGCGAGCAACATTGATGCAGAAACCGCCGTCCACGACGCGGCGGCCGTGCTCAAATCCCGCCGTTACCGCGTGGACGTGCGCGACCTGGACACCGACAGGCCTTCCGTCGGAGCTGAAATCGGCTTCATGAAGGAAGTGGGCAACCTCGTCTTCCATACGGCCATGATCGGTGTCCTGGCCGCCATTGCCTTCAGCGGCCTCTTTGGGTACAGCGGCCAACGTGTTCTGGTGGAAGGGGAAACCTTCGTCAACACCCTGACTGGATACGACACCTTTACCCCCGGTGCCAACTTCGTCGACAACAGGCTCTCTCCCTATTCGGCACAGCTTGACCGTTTGGTGGTCAAGTACGACCGTTCAACAGAGGCGCACTACGGACAGCCCCTGGACTTCAACGCCACACTGTCCATCAAGGAAAATCCCGACGCAGAAGCCGAGACCAAGACGTTGAAGGTCAACGAGCCGGTCTCTGTGGGTGGCACCAACATTTACCTGGTGGGCAACGGTTATGCCCCGGTGGTCACCGTCAAGGACGGCGATGGCAAGGTGGCCTTCCAAGGCCCCGTCATCACCATCCCCACCGATGGTGCCTACACCTCGCTGATGGTCATCAAGGTCCCGGATGCAAAGCCGAAGCAACTGGGCTTTGTGGGCTTCTTCCTGCCCACAGCGTTGATCGACGAGAAGGGTGTGGCCTATGGCTCGGACCCCGACCCGTTCAACCCGCAGCTGAACCTGAACGCGTTCACCGGTGACCTTGGCCTGGACAATGGTGTGCCCCGCAACGTCTACACGTTGGATACGTCCGAGATGACGGAGATCAACTCCCGCAACCTAGACTCTGGCGGCATCGTGCTGGTTCCGGGCCAAACGTACACGCTCCCCGAAGGCAACGGCACCCTCAGTTTTGATGGCATCAAGCGCTTCGCTGCGCTGGACATCCGGCACGACCCCGGCCAGGTTTACGTCCTGGTGTTCGCACTGTTGGCCTTGGCCGGTTTGATGGGCTCGCTGTTCTTGAACCGCCGTCGTGTGTGGGTGCGGACCGGCAACCACCCGGATGGGCGCACCATGATTGAGTTTGGGTTGCTGGCCCGCGGCGAAGACCACCGTCTCGCCGGCGAGTATGCGGCCATCAACAAGGCCTTGCACGACAAATGGCTGGTGCCATTGGAAGATGCAGGGCAAAATAATGAGCAGAATCCAAGCAACAACGACTCCGCAAAAAATGACGCCCGCGTCGCTGCGGCAAGTGAGGACCAGTAATGTCAGACATCAATGAAGGCTTTGCCCAGCTCAGCGAACAGCTCATGCTGGTTGCCGGGCTGGCGTATGCAGTTGCCCTGTGTGCCTACGTCTGGGATCTGGTGACTTTTAGCCAAACCATCAAGAGGGGACTCGCAGGCGGCGCAGCGCAGAGCAACGTCACCAAGAGCAACGCCGCCGAGCTTGCCAGCGTCGGTGCGCGCAGTGCCGCGGGCCAGGACCTGGGCACCGGCCCGCAAGATCGTGGCGTCCGCCCCAGTTCCAAGACGCATGCCGGCTCCGACGGCGTCACGGCTGGCGATTCGATGCGCTACGGCAAGGAGCGTCGCGTCGTGGCCCGGGTGGCCGTGGCACTTACTGTTGTGGCCGCCGTCGTACAGGGCTTTGCGGTGCTGTTCCGCGGTCTCGCGGCAGACCGTGTGCCGTGGGGCAACATGTATGAATTCTGCACCACCGGCTCATTTGCCGTGGCATTGGTGTTCCTCTTGGTGCTCACGCGGCGCGATCTGCGCTTCATTGGCACGTTCGTCATCGGCCTGGTGCTGGTCATGATCGTGGCGGCCTCGATCTCCTTCTGGACCCCCGTTGGCCACCTGGTGCCGGCACTGCAGAGCTACTGGCTGATCATCCACGTCTCAATTGCCGTGCTGTCGTCCGCGTTCTTCACGCTCACGTTTGCCATGTCGGTGCTGCAACTGTTCCAATCCAAACGTGAGGCCTCAATTGCGATGGGCGGCAAGGACAAGGCCCCCGTCATGCGCCTGGTGCCGAACGCGCTGAGCCTGGAAAACCTGTCCTACCGCATCAACGGCATCGCGTTTGTTGGCTGGACGCTGACGCTCATGTTTGGTTCCATCTGGGCCGAAAAGGCGTGGGGCCGCTTCTGGGGCTGGGACACGAAGGAAGTCTGGACGTTCGTGATCTGGGTTGTCTACGCAGGCTACCTGCACGCCCGCGCCACAAAGGGCTGGACCGGCACGCGCGCCGCCTGGCTGTCGATTGTTGGCTACCTGTGCGTGGTCTTCAACTTCACCATTGTGAACGTGTACTTCTCGGGCCTGCACTCCTACGCCGGGGTCTGATCCCTGGTCCCTGCTTCTTGACGCCGGAACGGCTGGGCTGACGCGCCTGCGCTGCCACCCTGAGGCTGCGCACCATTTCACGCGAACGGCGCGCCACTCCTGGTGGGCCCCGCCGTTCGCTGTGAATGATCCGCAGCTTTAGTGCAACTGTCGGCTACTTCATGCCGCCGTTGCGGAAACCTGGCTTCGTGTACGTCCGGGCCAAGACCGCGAGTGCCAGTGCTGCGACGAGCAGCCCGAAGTCGCGCAATGCCACGTCGTAAAACCCTGAGTACGTCAGCAGATTCACGATGATGCCAGCCAGCCACAAAGCCACAACGAATGCCGCGTAGCGCGGGCGCAGCACCATGGCGATGGCGGCGATGATCTCGACAATGCCGATCACCATCATGGTTCCTTGAGCCGTGAAGGGTGACAGGTTCTCAATCCAAGGAGCCAGGTAGCTCTCCCAGTTGGTCAACACGTTGAAAAACTTGTCGAGCCCCATGATCAGCGGAATGGCGATGAAACCGATCCACAGCATGAGGAATGCGCCGTAGGCTGGGTCGGCCTTGGCCCGCGTCAGCACGTGCGAGGTCCAGCCGGTCGATGCTGCCGGGATTGAATGGGTTGCCATGACTCCTCCATCTAAAAACATATCTGATGTTTTTAGAATGCGCCTGTCATCCCAACTTGTCAATGGCTGAGCACCCGGAGCCCTGATTCCGCTCTCTCCTGCGCCAACTGCGCCGCCATCTCCCAGTCATCCACCGCCGCCTGCGCCAACTTTCCTGCATCCGGGCCCGCATATGCCGCCGGTGCCCCATTCAGCGCCCGGTTGTGTCAAATTTCCACCATCGAGTTCTGATCGTAAAAAAGCGAGTTCTGACCCCGGCGTCGGGATGCGCGTCTAAAGACGGGCCGCTCACCGCCAAGGTCAGGACTCAATTCAGCGGATTCCTCGCCGGCGATGAAATCGCCGGATAGGCGAACTACTTGCTGCCAACCTGGTCCCGGCCGGTGAGCACGGCCAACGTTTCCGTGTCCACGTCCTGCGACGGGCCGTTCAGGTAGCGGGCCAACGAATCATCCATGGCGTTGATCCAGCGCGTGTGGTGCCTGGTCGCCATCGTGCCGGTGACCACCGAGCGGTGAACCATATCGCGGTAGCCGAGGATGTCGGTTTCCTTGTGGTGCATCCAGTCCTTGAACAGCTGCGAAACGGCGTCCAGGTCGAACGGCGGGTAGTCCGTGGCGGAAATAAGCTCGCGCAGGTAGTCCGACTGGAAGTCCGCCTCGGCAGTGTGGTCCGGCAGGGCCGCCTGGCGCTCGAGCCACAACTGGATGTCGGCCTCGCGCTCGGGCCGTGAAGGCAGCTCGATCGCACCGGTCATGATG
>JBBPZC010000155.1:0-11297 GCA_038199275.1 Actinomycetales bacterium | reverse complement strand
CGCTCCGCCAACGCCCGGCGCACCGAACATCCGATGGTGCTGGGTGTGGGCAAGGACGTCGAAGGCGGCTTCGTGGTGGCCAACTTGGCCAAGATGCCGCACTTGCTGGTGGCCGGTGCCACCGGTGCGGGCAAGTCATCGTTCGTGAACTCCATGATCGTCTCCATCCTGATGCGTGCCACCCCCGATGAGGTGCGCATGGTCATGGTGGACCCAAAGAGGGTGGAGCTCACCGCCTACGAAGGCGTGCCGCACCTGATCACCCCCATCATCACGAACCCGAAGAAAGCCGCCGAGGCGCTGCAGTGGGTCGTGCGTGAAATGGACACCCGCTACGACGACCTCGCCAACTTCGGCTTCAAGCACATTGATGAGTTCAACAAGGCGGTCAAGGCCGGCAACGTACACCCGCCTGAGGGCTCCAAGCGCGTCATCAGGCCCTACCCTTACCTGCTGGTGATTGTGGACGAGCTTGCCGACCTGATGATGGTGGCTCCGCGCGACGTGGAAGATTCCATTGTCCGCATCACCCAGCTCGCCCGTGCCGCCGGCATCCACCTGGTGCTGGCCACCCAGCGCCCCTCGGTGGACGTGGTCACCGGCCTGATCAAGGCCAACGTGCCCTCCCGCATGGCGTTTGCCACATCCTCCGTCACCGACTCCCGCGTGGTCCTGGACCAGCCGGGTGCCGAAAAACTGTTGGGCCAGGGTGACGCGTTGTTCCTGCCCATGGGCAAGTCCAAGCCGGTCCGTGTCCAGGGCGCCTGGGTCACCGAGGCTGAAATCAAGGCCGTGGTGGATCACGTCAAGGGCCAACTCAAGGCCACTTACCGCGACGTTATTGCCACCGAGGCGCCCAAGAAGGTCATCGAGGATGACATTGGCGACGACATGGACCTGCTGCTGCAGGCCACCGAACTGGTGGTCACCACGCAATTTGGTTCCACCTCCATGCTCCAGCGCAAGCTCCGCGTTGGCTTCGCCAAGGCCGGCCGGCTCATGGACCTGCTCGAGTCCCGCGGCGTCGTGGGGCCCTCGGAGGGCTCGAAGGCGCGCGACGTCATGGTCAAGCCGGACGACCTCGCCGAGACCCTCGCCGCCATCAGGGGTGACGGGTCCGCCAAGGGAGGATCCGGCGTCGAACCTTCCGGGGATGGTCCCGAAGGGCCCGCCTTCGATCCCATGACGGCTGCGCTGGCGGAGAACGCCAACGCCAACCATGGCTGGGGCGGGGACCTGGTGGCTGATGATTTGGCCAACCGCCCGCAGGCCGTGGAATACAACGACGGCGACGACGAAGAGGGTGGTGAGGACGCATGGTCGCTCACGGGACGATAGCTTTTGCAGGGGCCCGAAATATCGCCGAAGCCCACTTTGGCGATAGCCTTGAACAGTGACTGAAACGGTGGCACCACGCCCTTCCAACTGGAACCTGCCCAACGCGCTGACACTCCTGCGCATTGTCATGGTGCCCTTTTTCATCTGGGCATTTGTGGCCGACGGCGGACGCTACGGAGCCCTGCGCTGGGTCGCCGTTGTGCTGTTTGTCGTGGCTATTTACACGGACAAACTCGACGGCGACATTGCCCGGGCCCGCGGGCTGGTCACCAGTTTCGGCAAGATTGCCGACCCCATTGCGGACAAATTGCTTATTGGCTCCGCACTCATCATGCTTTCGGCCGTGGGGGAGTTGTGGTGGTGGGTCACGATTCTCATGCTGGTACGCGAGGTCGGCATCACGCTGCTGCGTTTTGTGGTGATCCGCTACGGGGTGATGGCAGCGTCCAAGGGCGGCAAACTCAAGACCGTCATGCAGACCCTGGCCATCTTCATCTACCTGCTGCCCGTCACCCCGCCCACACCGTGGCTCATGGTGCTGGGCCTGGTGATCATGCTGATTGCCTTGGCGATCACGCTGGTCACCGGTGTGGACTACGTGATCAAGGCCGGGCAATTGCGCAATGCCGGCAAGGCCCGGAGGTAAGGCCGTGTTGACAAGTTTGGATGAATTGGTTGCCGCGGCAGTTGCTGCGGACATCACGGTGGCGACGGCCGAATCACTCACGGCCGGCATGGTTGCTGCAACCCTGGTCCAGATACCGGGGGCTTCAGCCATGATGCAAGGCGGGGTGATTGCCTACCAAAAAGATGTCAAGGAACGCCTGTTGGGCGTCTCCGCAGAATTGTTACGCGAAAAAGGCGCGGTCGATCCCGAAGTTGCTTGCGCCATGGCGCTGGGTGCCTGCGCAGCTACGGGAGCAAGGGTGGGGATTTCAACCACAGGCGTTGCCGGGCCGGAACCGCATCAGGGCAAGGCCGTAGGCCACGTGTTTATTGGGGTGGCTCTTGACGGTGAGGCACAATCCTACGAATATCACTTCCCCGGCGACCGGGAAATGATCAGGTTGGCTGCCACGCAGGAGGCCATTTCGCTGTTGGAACAAGTGGTAAAAGCCGCCGGGGAACAAAAGTTGTGACCAGATAGTTAGTCATAGTGAACGCAAGTGGTGGCCATTCGCTCTAGGATGGGAACACCAAGCGGTCAAAGCATCCACCGGGAACCTCCCGGCAGACGCAACCGAAATGGACTGCAGTGATCGAATCAAGGAGTAAGGCGATACCGATGGTGAAGCAACCCGTATCCGTAAACGGCGTCGTGCGCTGGCGGGATGTGGGTTTGGCAGACGCAAAACCGCATCAGCAGAAGGAGCGCAAAATGGTGGTGCTACGCCACGAGATTGGTGATGTACTGCGAGATGTGCGCCAACGTCAAGGCCGTACACTCCGTGAAGTCTCACACAACGCACGTGTCTCACTGGGCTACCTCAGCGAAGTGGAGCGCGGGCAGAAGGAAGCATCCTCAGAGCTGCTCTCTTCAATCTGCTCAGCACTCGACGTGCCTTTGTCGCTGATGTTGCGAGAAGTCAGCGATCGTCTGGCCATTGCCGAAGGCGTGGCCATCCCGGACACCGTTCCCCAGGAGTTTGCCGCACGTTATGCGCGCGACCTGAACGAGGAACTCTCCGATGAACTCAATAAGGGACTAGTGTCCAACGCTTTCTAGCGCAGCCGCCCCCAACGGCGGCTCCAGAGTAAAAAACCGGGACCTTCCATTGTGGGAGGGCCCGGTTTTTTGGTGCCTGTTTGCGGGTGAAACGTTTGTTTCCGCTGCTGCTGGTTGCCGAACTTGATTGCCGGAGGGCTGACTCGTGTGAGGTAGCCGGGATCAGGCCAGGTAGTCGGAATTGAGTTTTTCCAGCAGCGAGGCCAGGGATGCCAGTTCTGTTTCGTCCCAGTTGGCAAGCCGTTCGTGGAATGCCTGTTGCCGGCCGGACTGGATGGCGCGCATTTTTTTCGTGCCGGCCTCGGTGAGTCCGATGAGTTGGGCACGTCCGTCGATGGGGTCATCTTCTTTCTGGACCAGCCCCAGCTCCATGAGCAGCGCAATTTGCCGGCTGACTGAGGGTTTGCCCACGCCGATGTGTTTGGCCAAGGCCGTCAGACGCATTGTGCCATTGCTGAGCAATACGGAGAGCAGTCCGTAGGCCGCCGGCTCAAGGTCTGGATGGACGCGGCGGGTGAGTTGGAGATTCATGGCGCGGGCTCGGCGCCAGAGCAGGCTCAGTTGATCATCAAGGGCGCCCATTGCGGCGACCTTGTCAACACTGGCGGACCCCGGATGCGGGTCAATGTCTGTCATGGAGCAATTCTATGCAATGGATCCATGCGGGGAGCTAAAACATTCTCCGCCACCGCAGGGGCGGAATGACACAGCAACAACGGAAGACATCCGTGCAAGAATAGCGTGGTGCGAGTTAGTGAGTTTTGGCGATTGATGGATGACGAGTTCAGCCCTGCCTATTCCCGTGTCCTGGCCCAGGATCTGGTCCTTGCCGGGGTGGGCGGCAAGACGGCTGCAGAGGCGTTGCGGGCGGGGTACGACCCTCGGGACATTTGGCTCGAGGTGTGCAAAATCCAGGACGTGCCGCGGTCGCGCTGGCTTGGCCGGGACATCATTGCCAAGAACTAGGTGCCCACCAGTCTGCGACACACCCAACGGAAATGTTCGAACATCTATTCGATCCTCGTTTATGATGGCTTAGTGTACGGCAGAGGCCACACAAAAAAGTTGTCCACAATTTTAGGGTTCAGCACCGGAACCGGCAGACAATGTCAGTGCCGTCAACTAGCGTTTTAGTTATCAAGAAATTTGCTGCCAAGCGGTTCCAAGGCAGCACGCCGGTTCCCGGTGGGAAGCGCCGGACCGCAAGAGAATTGCATCAGACCACTAACCGGGTGTTGTGCCATCAGGCAAACATCCCGCGCCGGCAACGGCACATAGGAAAGACCGAGGTGAATCATGGCCGCTCCCGCAGACCGTGAAAAAGCGCTGGCAGCAGCACTTGCCCAGATTGACAAGCAATACGGCAAGGGTTCAATCATGCGTTTGGGTGATGACGTCAGGGCACCCATTGAAGTAATCCCCACCGGGTCCATTGCCTTGGATGTGGCACTGGGCATAGGTGGGTTCCCCCGTGGCAGAGTCGTGGAGATTTACGGACCGGAGTCCTCCGGAAAGACCACGCTGGCCCTGCACGCCGTTGCCAGTGCGCAGAAGGCCGGCGGCATCGCAGCATTCATTGACGCCGAGCACGCACTGGATCCTGACTACGCCGAGAAGTTGGGCGTCGACACTGACGCACTCCTGGTGTCCCAGCCGGACACCGGTGAGCAAGCACTGGAAATCATGGACATGCTGATTGGTTCGGGCTCCCTGGACGTCATCGTCATTGACTCGGTGGCCGCCCTGGTCCCGCGCGCCGAAATTGAAGGCGACATGGGTGACAGCCACGTCGGCCTGCAGGCTCGCCTGATGAGCCAGGCACTGCGCAAGATTGCCGGCCGCCTGAGCCAGACGAAGACCACCGCCATTTTTATCAACCAGCTGCGTGAAAAGATCGGCGTGTTCTTCGGCAGCCCGGAAACCACCACCGGTGGTAAGGCACTGAAGTTCTACGCCTCTGTCCGCATCGATGTGCGCCGCATTCAGACACTTAAGGAAGGTGCCGACGCTGTCGGTAACCGCACCAAGGCCAAGGTTGTCAAGAACAAGATGGCCCCGCCCTTCAAAATCGCCGAATTCGACATCATCTATGGTGTGGGCATTTCGCGCGAGGGCGGAATCATTGACATGGGAGTTGAGCACGGCATCATCCGCAAGTCCGGTTCCTGGTACACCTATGACGGGGACCAGCTGGGCCAGGGCATGGAGAACTCGCGAAGGTTCCTGAAAGACAACCCGGAACTGGCCGACGAACTGGAGCGCCTCATCAAGGCCAAGTTGGGTGTGGGAGTTCAGCCGGAAGCCGAAGCTGAAGCAGAGCCCAAGCTCAAGGCTGTTGACGGCTTCTAGGCCCGCACATGCATAAGCCCCGCCCAGCAAAGGAACTGGCCGCCGACGCGAACCCCGCGTCGACGGCCAGGGCCATTGTGCTGCGTCAGCTGACCAACTCCGCCAAGAGTCGGCACCAGCTCGCGCTAAAGCTGGCCGAACGCGACATCCCCGACGATGTTGCGGAAGCCGTCCTGGACCGGTTTGAAGACGTCAAGCTTATTGACGACGCCGAGTTTGCCCACATGTGGGTGCGCAGCCGTTCGCTCCACAAGTCATTGGCGCGGGGCGCGTTGCAGCGTGAATTGGCAGACAAGGGCATTGCCGCGGAATTGGCCGAGGAAGCCTTGGCTCAGATCGACCTGGATACCGAGCGCGAGCAAGGCAGGGAACTGGTGCGCCGCAGGCTCAGATCCACCATGGACCTGTCGGAGCGCGGCGAACGGGACAAGTACACGCGTCGTTGGGTCGCCATGCTGGCCCGAAAGGGATACAACCCGTCAACCGCGTTTGCTCTTGTTGTGGATGTCATCGAGGAGCACCTTGAGAATGGCTAAGCGGCAATCGTTGGTGCAGCGCTCCGTGGCCTGCGCCGCTGTGGCGATCATGGCTGCGGCGTGGGCGCTGAGCGCAGTTCCTGCCGTGGCCGACGATTCTCCGCCCAGCAATTTCCCCAGCTGGGCAGAGGTGGAACAGACCAAAGCGGATGCTGCTGCCACCGCTGAACAGGCCGGTAAG
This sequence comes from Actinomycetales bacterium, assembly GCA_038199275.1. Classification (GTDB taxonomy): domain Bacteria; phylum Actinomycetota; class Actinomycetes; order Actinomycetales; family Micrococcaceae; genus Specibacter. The sequence goes on along the minus strand of JBBPZC010000155.1, from coordinate 5,167 downwards.
ATTTCACAGCTGATCGACACCTTGGAAAGCCAGGCCGGAGCATTGGGTGATGCTGCGGTGCAGGCCGGGGCGCAGTACGCCACGATACAGCAGAAACTCGAGGACGTCAGCGCCCAAGTGGCACTGCTCGGAGCGCAGTCCCAGAGGGCATCGGATCAGGCCCTGGTCCACAGACAGGAAGCCGTTGCCGTGGCGGTGGAAAGTTATAAAAACGGTGGGACCTCGCTGGGCATATTCAGCACCATTGCCGACTTGGAGTCCACCGGCAGCCTCAACGGTGTTGACATGTTGGCGAAGATTGGCGAACGTGCCGCCGCCAAAATGACCATGGCAACAGAGTCCCAGGCCGCAGTGCAGCAACTCCAGCAAACCCGCCAAGAGGCCCAGGCCGTCTACGCCCAACTCACTGAACAGGCAGAGCACGCCAAGGACGGCGCCGTCGCGGCCCAAACCGCGCTCAGTGAACAAATCCAGTCCCAGCAGGGACGCAGCGACACCCTTATGGCACAGCTTGCCTATCTGAATGACACCACTGTCGCGAAAGAGCGTGAATACCGTCAGGGTCAGACGGCGCTAGCCGACTACACCCGGGCACAGGAGGCCAAGCGGATCGCTGAAGAGGCCACGCAGAGAGCCTTCGCACAAGAGCGCCAGGCCACAGAAACGGCTCGGAATCAGCTGGCGGCGCCCCAGCCGGCCCCAGTTCCGAAACCCGTGGCTTTGCCGAAGCCGGCCCCCGCGCCGAAACCTGCTCCTGAACCCGCCCCGGAACCCGCGCCGATCATTCCGGACCCGCCGCCTGGCAACTCCGGGGGATCAGGATCATTGAACCCGGCCATCCCCGGTGGTGCCGTCAACGACCCCGCCGGGGCCCAGACCTATGCCTCCGCCACACTGGGTTCCTTCGGCTGGGGCCAGGATCAATTCCCCTGCCTCGTCCAGCTCTGGGAACGCGAATCCAATTGGCGCACCAACGCGACGAACCCGTACAGCGGGGCCTACGGCATTGCCCAGTCACTGCCCGCCAGCAATTATGCCAAGGCAGGCGCGGACTGGCTCACCAACTACCACACACAGGTCAATTGGGGATTGGGTTACATCCAGGACCGGTACGGCTCGCCCTGCGGCGCCTGGGCACACTCACAATCGGTCGGCTGGTACTAACCGTCCGCGGCCGGCACTACGGGATGTTGGCCACGGCCGCACTGCATCCATGACACTGTGCCGACGCACGGCTGGATTCCCACCGCGGACGGTTTAGTCGATAGCCGGGCCTTGGTCTTAAGCTGGATGGGTGAGCCTGATCCAAGACAGCGTTGATTCTTCCGCAACCACAGCCCCCGCCGCCGGCATTGCAACCGGCCCCGCCGCAACTGACTTAGTTCGCGGAGCGCCCCGCACCTACCAGGTGCGCACTTACGGCTGCCAGATGAATGTGCACGATTCCGAGCGCATGGCAGGCCTTCTGGAAACCGCCGGCATGGTCGCCGTCGAGGAAGCAGGCCCCGCACGCATCGTGGACGCCAACGGTGAGGCCGTGCCCGACGTCGTGGTTTTCAACACCTGTGCCGTCCGGGAGAACGCCGACAACAAGCTGTATGGCAACCTTGGCATGCTGGCCCACATCAAGGAGACCAACCCCGGCATGCAAATCGCCGTGGGCGGCTGTCTGGCGCAGAAGGACCGCGAGACCATTCAGAAGCGCGCGCCTTGGGTCGACGTCGTCTTCGGAACACACAACGTCGGTGCCCTGCCCGTGCTGCTGGAGCGTGCCCGCCACAATGCCGAGGCGGAGATGGAAATCCTGGAGTCCCTCGACGTCTTCCCTTCCACCCTGCCCACCCGCCGCGACTCGGTGTACTCCGGCTGGGTGTCGATCTCCGTGGGCTGCAACAACACCTGCACCTTCTGCATCGTTCCGTCACTGCGCGGCAAGGAACGCGACCGTCGTCCAGGTGAAATCTTGGCCGAAATCCAAGCCCTGGTGGACCAGGGCGCCATCGAGGTTACGCTGCTGGGCCAGAACGTGAATTCATACGGTGTTGAGTTCGGCGACCGTCTGGCCTTCGGTAAGCTCCTGCGCGCGTGCGGAGCCATCGAGGGACTGGAGCGCGTGCGTTTCACCAGCCCGCACCCGGCCGCGTTCACCGACGACGTCATTGCCGCCATGGCCGAAACCCCCAACGTCATGCCCCAGCTGCACATGCCCCTGCAGTCCGGATCGGACAAGGTCCTCAAGGACATGCGCCGCTCCTACCGCTCCAAGAAGTTCCTGGGCATTTTGGACAAGGTGCGCGAGGCGATGCCGCACGCCGCCATCTCCACCGACATCATCGTTGGCTTCCCCGGTGAAACCGAACAGGATTTCCAGGCAACCCTGGACGTCGTGGAGCAGTCACGTGTCGCCTCCGCCTTTACGTTCCAGTACTCCAAGCGCCCCGGCACACCCGCCGCCGATCTGCCGGACCAGCTGCCCAAGGAAGTGGTCCAGGAGCGTTTCCTTCGCCTGACTGCCCTGCAGGATCGCATTGCCGCGGAGGAAAACGCCAAGCAGGTTGGCCGCCAGATTGAGGTCATGGTGACTGCATCGTCGGGCCGCAAGGCTGCCGAGACGAACCGCCTCTCCGGCCGTGCACAGGACCAGCGTCTGGTGCACTTCAGCGTGCCCGAAGGTGCGCAAACCCCACGCCCCGGCGATCTGGTCACCGTCACCATTACGGAGGCGGCTGCCTTCCACCTGCTGGCCGACCCCGCGTCGCCGGCGGACTACCAGCTGCGCCGTTCACGCGCAGGTGACGCCTGGGATCTGGCGCAGGTCGAGTCCTGCGGCGTGCCTTCCGCCGGTGGCACGTCCGACGGCGTGCGGCCGAAAGTCAGCCTGGGCATGCCATCGCTGCCGGTTCGGACGCCGTGAGCCCAGCCTCCGCCACCACGGCAGGCACCACTTCCGGTCCTCTGGTGTCCGGATTGCTGCCCGTCGTCGCCGTGGTGGGCCCCACCGGGTCGGGGAAGTCGGAGCTGGCCCTGGAACTGGCCGAACGATTCGACGGGGAGGCCATCAACGCCGACTCCATGCAGTTCTACCGCGGCATGGACATTGGCACGGCCAAGTTGACCCTGGCCGAAAGGCGCGGCATCCCGCACCACCTGATGGACTTCCTTTCCGTCCGTGACGACACCACCGTCGCCGACTTCCAGCAATTGGCGCGGAAAGCCATTGCGGAGATCCGCAGCCGCGGCAAACTGCCCATCTTGGTGGGAGGCTCGGGTCTCTACAATAGGGCCGCCATCGATGTTCTGGAGTTCCCCGGCACTGACGCAGCCACCCGGTCCGCACTGGAGGCGGAGCTTGGCCGGGAGGGCTTGCCGGCATTGCTGGGTCGTCTGCGTGAGGTGGACCCCGTGTCGGCCGACCGCATCAACGACGGCAAGCGCGTGGTGCGGGCGCTTGAAGTCCACGCCTTGACCGGACGGCCGTTCAGTTCCTTCATGCCCGAACGCGAGTACTTCAACCCCACGCTCCAGATTGGCCTCAATGGTGACCGGGCCGAACTCCACAGCCGACTGGCCCGCCGCGTGCACACCATGGTGGAGGACGGGCTGCTGCAAGAGGTTGAATCCCTGATCCCCGAGGGCCTTCGGGAAGGCCGAACGGCGGTCAAGGCTTTGGGGTATCAGCAGTTCCTGCGTGTCATTGACGGTGAGGCAACTGTGGCCCAGGCCAGTGAAGACACGATCGTGGCTACGCGGCAATTCGCCCGCCGCCAGCTCACGTGGTTCCGTGCGGACCCCCGGGTCAACTGGCTCGACTGGTCCCAATCGGGCCTCGGTGCCGCGGCAGCGCACTTGGTGGAAGAAGCCATCGGCCGCCGTGCCACAACGTAGCCCGGCCTGCCACGGCGTGGGCCGGCGCAACGACGCGGCAGGAAGGAACGGCGTCGTGCTTGCGGTGCTTTAGTCTTTTAACATGACTGAGCCCGCAACCTCCCTGACCGGCATGCGATTCTCCAAGGGTCACGGCACCGGAAATGACTTTGTGCTCGTGGCCGATCCCGAGGGGGAGCGCGGCCTCACGCCGGAGGCGATCGCACGGGTGTGCGACCGCCACCGCGGTGTAGGTGGCGACGGGCTGATCCGCGCCGTGCGGACCCGCCACATGCCCGAAGGCGCCAAGCTGCTGGTGGAAAACCCAGCCGCGGAATGGTTCATGGATTATTACAACGCCGACGGTTCACTTTCGGAAATGTGCGGCAACGGCGTGCGTGTGTTCGTCCATTTCCTGGTGACCCAGGGACTGGTCACGTTGGCGGAGAGCGAAATCCTGGCCATCGGCACCCGGGCCGGCATCAAGCACGTGACGCGCACTGAAGCCGGCTACCGGGTGGACATGGGCCCGTGGGCCTTCATCGTCCCGGAAGCCGCGCCGCAGGGGAGGGACTCGCTCGTGGAGGCGGCGGGGCTCGACGTGGCACGTCCGGCGCTGTCCATCACGCTCGGCAACCCGCACACCGTGGTGGCCCTGGCCGATTTGGCCGAACTGGCTGGCGTGAACCTCACCACTGCACCCATCGTTACCCCAGCTCCGGCACACGGCACCAACGTCGAGTTTGCGGTGCCGGCTGAACCGTTGGTGATGGACGGCGTCGGACACATCAGCATGCGCGTCCACGAACGAGGGGTGGGGGAGACGCTGTCCTGCGGGACGGGCGCCTGCGCTGCGGCCGCCGCCACCCGCCATTGGGCCGGGGTCAGTGCACCGGATTCATGGCTCGTGGCTGTCCCCGGCGGCGTGGTCGGGGTGCGGTTCCTTCTCAGCCCGGATGGGCAGGAACATGTGGAACTGAGCGGCCCGGCCGTCATGGTCGCAGATGGAGTCTTGGCCGATGGGATGCTCGGCTAGGCCCAAGTGGTTCAGCGTTACGGTCGGCTGACGCGCAGGATGCGGAAGGCCTTGTGGGTGGAATCCCGGCTGACTGAGAAGCCGGACTTGGGAAACTTTTCGGCCAGTTCCGCGGCCAGCCAGCGTTGGAGTGAGTCCGAGCCCAGGTTCTTCTGCACCACGAGGTAGGCGTTGCCTCCTTCTGCCAGACGCGGCAGCCACGTGAGCAGGATCGAGTGCAGCTCCGACTTGCCCACCCGGATGGGCGGGTTGGACCAAATCGTGGCG
>JBBPZC010000154.1:0-30416 GCA_038199275.1 Actinomycetales bacterium | reverse complement strand
TCATCCAGGTCAAGGCATTGAAGAAATACGCCGATCCGGGAAGGCCGCTGGAATCCCCACGCGGCCCGGAACGCAGCCCCGGCGTCCTATCCATGGAGGACGTCTCAGGTTCGCTGTTCTTAAAGTCCGAGGGCCTGGGAACAGTACGGATCGGCGATACCCAGGCCGCCGGTGCATTGGAAGCCATGAGCAGATTTGCCATCGACCCGCGGTGGCTGTGCTACCTGCCACCAACCATGTCCCCGGCCGAATCCTCGTCCCAGCCCGGCTATTTGGAACACCCGAACGAAGCATTTGATTACTTCAGGCGTCAAGGCGTGACGGAACTGGTCTGCCAGGAAAAGCACATGGGCTCCCGCGCAGTGATGCTGCTATCACGGAATCCAGGTCGATTCGACGCGCCCGTTGGCTGGTTGGGTGCGCTGCATACCCGCACCGGGCGTCAGTTTCTGGAAACAGAACACGAACACCGGGTCCTGCTGCAGGCTCATGAAGCCATGGATCGTGCAGGCCTGTGGGACGAGCTGGGCAGTGATTGGGTCATTCTCGATGGTGAGTTGATGCCATGGTCATTGAAGGCGGAGCCACTGATCAAAGACACTTACGCATCGGTGGGAGCCGCCGCCCTTGCAGCGACCGATGCCGCCGTCGCGGTGTTGGAGCGCACCACCAGCACCGGCATTGACGTCCACGACTTGCTCTTTCGTACCCGTCTAAGACGGTCGAACGCACAGGCGTTCCGGGAATCCTACCGACGCTATGTAGGTTCCGCTGAGGACTTGCGTTTCGCTGCTTTTCAGGTGCTGGCTGCCGAGGGACAGACCTTTGAGACCCGGAACCACGGGTGGCACATGGAGATCAGCGACAGGCTCGCTGCGGTGGAACCCAATTTGTTTGCCAAAACCCGGCACCTGCGCGTAGACCTCAGCCAAGATCAAGGCCTGGAGGCCGCCGTGCGCTGGTGGGAAGAGGCAACGGCTGCGGGATCCGAAGGAATGGTGGTCAAGCCCTGGCAGAACCTTACCAAGGCAAAGCGCGGCTGGGTGCAGCCCGGAATCAAGGTGCGCGGAAGGGAGTACCTGCGGTTGATATACGGCCCAGACTACTTGGAAGAAGTAAACCTCGAACGCCTGCGTCAACGCGCCACGGACAAAAAACGCAATCGTGCCCTACATGAGTACATTCTGGGCCTTGAGGCCTTGAGACTCACTTCCTCGGGAGCACCACTGTGGAAGAGACACCAGATGGTTTTCGGAGTCCTCGCTCTCGAATCGGAGCCCTTGGATCCCCGGTTGTAGTCGGGAAGGACGTGCCCGCTCGTCATTGTTGGGGTATGGCCAATTTAGGCGATTTGGATGAGGACCCCACTGGAGTTGCTCCCCCCGCCGTATCGCCAATTTTCATGCCATCTTCGGCGATGAAAACGTGAAAAAACGTCACCGGCATGCAGTTTTGCCATGCAGTTTTGAGGCCCGATCAGGGACGTTTGCTGCACGGTACGAATCGGCGCTCTGGACAACAACGATTGTGGCACCCGACAGCCCGTAGTCGACAACCAGTGAGATGCCGTCCATCGTGTCGATGGAGCTTCAACCGGCCATCAATAGGCAGGGACGGTGCTGCGTTGCAGGGCTTCGTCACGTTTTACTCACGTTTTTGAACGAAAACCAACCGCAATTCATGACTGACCAATGGACGCCGTGGTCCCGCGCTCCCCCGGAACCTAGCGGTTTTTGGCGGTCAACAAAGGCTGTTGACATGAGGTTCCTGAGATTCTCTTGGTCGCTTGGTCGATTACAGTCCGGGGCACAGAAAGGGTCTCTGACCTGCGGTTATACTGTTTTATCAATCTCACCATTGAAAAGGCGAACGCCGGCGATGCGCTCATCAGACTAGCCAACAATGAAGAATTGTCAACGGAAGACCACCTAACGTTTGGTCGACTCAATTCATGGTGCGTTTTTGACTGGTGGGAACCACTAGTTTCACTCGTAGACCACCCGCGAATTAAGCCCTCACACGTTGAGTTCCTTCGTCGCTACGCGCAGACGTTTCGGCCTTCGATGACAGCACCTGAATAGACGCGGAGGCCGCCGTCTGCGGCAAACTAGAACTAGTCGCCGTAGCCCGCTAACAGTGAAGAAAATCGACTAGCCGGTGGCCGCTACCTGAACGACACTCAGCGCCATGGCCACAACCGGAACCCCAACCGGGACCGTGGGTATGGCATGAGGTAATCCGATTCGTAGGGTGCCATTTTTACCTCCGACGTCATTTGCGTGAAGGATCCTTCCTTGACACGAGGGCCACGACCACAAGACACACGACAAATAGGGCGGCGTAGATGCCCTTAACGAGTGCCCCACTTCCGATGAAAATCATCACCATGCTGAGAGCAGCTAAGCATCCGAAGCCAATTTTCCATGCTTTCAAAGTGTTCTCCTACGGTCATATTCCCCAGTAGACACTGGATGGCCTACAAGGAGAATGGTGAACGGGACATGTTTTAAGAATGCATGCCGTCGGGATGATGCGTGGTTACCTTTCTGGCGAGTTCCACGGCCGTCGCGCTCATTTCGTCCGATAGCTTGAGAACGTCGTACATACCTTCAACTGTCCGGTCTCCACTGTTGGCGGTGATTCTGGTCCCGCCGTCGATTTCATCGGCCCGAAAGTGGACGCCGGTTACGGATTTCAGGTAACGAGCAGCATCCTTGTGGAACCACGCCCCACCTGTCCAGTCTCGCCCGATTTTGACCCACACGTCTTGGCCATCCGCCGTTGTGCTGAGCCCCGACTGATGGAACTCTTGGCTAAGCGAATCAAGAGCCACGGCGATGGGCAAACCGGTAGTCCATTGTTCCGAGTTCTTGAACCGCTCCCCAAGGGTTCTGAACTGCAGCAGAATCCACAGTCCAACCATGTTGGGCCACAGAGCAGTTGTCACAAGGGCCTCTGGCTCGGCCGTAAATCCGAAGACGACGGCGGCAGCTCCGAACGCAGCTATGACGGCGAGACCTATGCGCCGCCACCGGCCAGGAAGCAGCACCATGACCCCTGCCTTGCCTCGGCCGTTGGCCAGGTAAATGCCTGCGCACAACGTGAATAGGGCTTGGAGACCATATATGACTGCCAACGGAATATCAGCCCAACGGTCATGGTCGGAGGCGAAGACCATGAAAATCGACAAGACTCCCAAGGCCATGATGGCCAGCCCGGCACTGGTTCGTATCCGCTTGTCCCGCGCTGAAGGCTGCATAACTATATGTCAGCACTTGGCTCCGCATTTGTCGACTTCCTCGCGGGTTTGGCCTGGATTTCCACGCAAACGCGGCCGATGGCCATCGGCGCTTTACTCCGCCCGATTACGGATTACGGAACCTCTACGGGGCGGGTCGGCTGCCTGATCGCGGCACAGTGGGAGTCGTCTTGGGCTGAGGGCAGTAGTTATTTTGAGAGCGGATCATTCTTCGGATGTGGATGCCAGAAATCTGCTCGTGCGCCGAAAGTCGCGGACCAGAAAAACGATCCCGACGATCGATAGGGCCACGGCGATCAGCATGACCCAAACAAGGGGCTCTCCCCGGCCGGCCCAGTTTGCCGCTAGCGAAGTGAACAAGAATAAGTTGCTTGGCAACAGTAGAAGTTGTCTGACCAGGTTCTTGCGTTGCTGAATGGCGCCCGCCCGGGCTACTGAAAGGTGTTCTGTATCGATGGGTGACTTTCCTGCGATCTGGCGGTTGATGTGTTTTCGCTCTTCGGTCTCCAACGGATACAGAATGTCTGTCCGGGGTAGACGTGCTGCGGGAGCCACTTTCTTGGCGTTGTAGATCAGCCCGCCAATGGTGGCGCCGACCGCGGCCAGGACAAACCCGAAGGCCAAATACGATGCCCAGTCAGAGAGAGTGCCGCCGAAAATTAGCGGACCGGCCCCGGTTCCTGCCACTACCAAAACGGCCACGCCGACCGGAAAGTACCGGGTGTAATAGGTCCTTAGGGCTTGACTCAAACCTAGGTCTTCGACATCGTCGGCATTTCTCCTAGCACGCGACCAACGGTCATTGGAGTCTGCCAAAAGATCATCGATCCCGCTCATCGTCTTCTTCCCAAGAATTCCGTCAAGACTGGCCATGCCAAGAGCTCGGCCACGGCGGCCATTGGGCCGATGTTCATATCCTGACCCATTCCCTCCCGTATGCCAATGATCCAGGTCTGCTACTTTCTGGGAAGCCCACTGAGCCGGATTGCTCGGAAATCATTGGTCCGGGAAGTTGTGAACCAGTGTCGGGTTTGAGCGTGCCTATATCAAATGGCCGGGCAAATTTGGCAACGGTTCCTTTGCTGATAGTTCCCAGTCCGCAGGAGCAACAGCTCCCAGGCAGCGACCACTGGCGCATAAAATTCCTCGTCCAAACAGGACAACCATGCTTTAACCAAACCAACATCGACGTTCCAAACCACCGCGAAAAGACGACACACGGGACATACCGCTCAAGGGCTATATCAAGCGTGGTCTCCTGACAAAAATGTGCCCTGGATTCGGGTGAGCGATCGTAGATTATTCTGGAAATCAACCTTTTGCGGCGAGACCACCCACGCACTTGACCAGCCAATCGTCTACCTTGGGTCCAGAAACCCACTCGAAACTGCGGTAGTGGACCAAAGGCCACATCCCTGTCAGCAGCAGGTAGAGTCCCTGGGCCGTGGCAAGTCCGGGCAACCCCGCGCCTTTCTCTTGCGGACACCCACCCACCTGCTGCAGTCTCCTGGAACGCGCTTTCTGCAAGGATCGGTGCATCCGGCGTCGTTGCCGTGCCGAAGCCTGCTGCCGCCGATCATCGCGCAGCCGTTCGACCAATGAGCGTTCCGGCGTTGCTGAATCCATGTCGTGCTCCTGATGTCGGGGAGGTACCTTGAGCCTAAGGAACGGCCGGACTGTTGACAACGGTTGGCTGCCAGGCGCGCTGGTGTGGGTGCGCAGCTCGGGAACCAGTCCGGACACATTCGTCCTCATCCACGGCATCAGGGTTTCCTCGCGCTACTTCCGCCCACTAGCCGCGAAACCAGCACGTACAGCCGCGGTACGCTCCATCGACTTACCCGCTCACGGAAGCAGCCCGAAACCACGACGAACCTTCAGCGTGCCCGACTACGAGCGCGCCGCCCCAATCCGACATGTAAGGGCCTTCTCACCAAGAGACGCCAACCTGCCCCTGCGGCAGCCCTCTGCCAGGGCGCTAACATCATCAGGCTCCCAACCATGGGACATTTCCGCTTTCTCGACGACCCACACCTGCTCTGCCCCGTGGACGAGAACCTCAGAGATTAGCAAACCCCAGAGGAGGCACGAGATCATGAACGCCGCGCTTCAAGGAGACCTGGCCATTCACGGACGAGGTGGTGGTTCGACAATGACAATCTTTGTTGTTCGTTTCTTCTTTTCCTGCAGGTACACAGTTGGTATTGTTCGTGCAATGGCAATGGCAACGTGCGAGGGCGGGGTGTGCAAGTTTGGATGAGGACGGACTGACAGAAGCTGTGCAGGAAGCAGGGGCCGTGGAGTTGGTATTGATCCGTCATGGAGAAAGCGAAGGCAACGTAGCTGCTACCGAGGCGGCCCTTGCGGGCGCGGAAATCATTGAGGTCCCCGCCCGGGATGCTGACGTGAATCTGTCCACAACCGGGCGCGAACAGGCCAAGGCTTTGGGAACTGGGCTGTCCCGGATCGCGGAAAAAACCCGGCCCGATGTAGTGGCGTCCTCCCCCTATGCACGGGCCCGGCAGACAGCGGAAATCGCTGTTGAGACAGCCGAGTGGCCCACGAAGGTGCGCACCGACGAACGGCTGAGAGACCGCGAACTGGGCATCCTGGACATGCTCACAAGGTTGGGCGTGGAGAGGCGCTACCCGGAGGAGGCCGAACGACGTCGCTGGCTGGGCAAGCTGTACTACCGGCCCCCAGGCGGCGAATCTTGGGCTGATGTGGCTCTCCGGCTGCGCTCCGTTCTGGACGAACTCAATAAGGTGGGGACGGGACGCAGAGTCATGCTGGTCTGCCACGACGCAGTGATTATGCTGTTCCGTTACGTCCTGGAGGGCATGTCCGAGCAAGAGCTCTTGGACCTCGCTGCGGGAACTGCAATACTCAACGCCTCGATCACACGGTACGTGCGGCCGTCCGGAATCGGTCCGTGGACACTGGAAAGTTTCAACGTCGCCGACCATCTCACCGAGCAGGGCGTGAGCGTGACTGAGCATGCCGGGGACACCAATGTCCACCCCAGATGATCGCAAGGGCGTAGCCGCCACCTTGGTAACGCCTTCACTGCTACGAGACTGGCCACTGCCAGCACCGGGCGAAGACAAATACTCGCGCGGATCAGTGCTGATCATAGGTGGAGGACGCGCAACGCCCGGCGCTGCTTTGCTGGCCGGCACCGCAGCCCTCCGCGCCGGTGCCGGAAAGCTCACGCTGGCTGTCGCAGAGTCAGTGGCAGTGCAGGTGGGAGTCGCGCTGCCCGAATGTGGAACTGTGGCTTTGGCCGAAACCCCCGGGGGGTCCGTGGCCGGAGACGGATTGGACCGGATTTCATCTTCCCTCACTGAGGCGGACACCGTCCTGATTGGGCCTGGTTTAGACGATCTGGGCCTAGCTGAGAAATTGCTGCGCAGGCTACTGGAGCAGGAGATATCGGCCGACACGGCGAACGATTCAGCCCGACCGACCTTCGTCCTCGATGCTTACGCCTTGGGTGTGCTGAGCAAACTTGAGAAGGAACTGCAGCCGTGGCGGGGCAGGCTGATCCTGACCCCCAATCCCAAGGAGGCGGAAATCCTGTTGGGTCGGGATCTCAAAGACCTGGAGGAAGACGTAGTCTCAATAGCCCACCGATTCAACGCAGTGGTGAGCTGCCAAGGCTTCATCGCCCGGCACCCTGGCGAAGATTCCGAGGGCGGACAGTTGTGGAAGATCACGACGGGATACGGGGGCCTTGGGACGTCAGGTAGCGGAGACGTTTTGGCCGGGGCCATTGCCGGCCTCAGCGCGCGCGGGACAAATGTCTCGCAGGCTGCGTGCTGGGGAACACACCTGCACGCAGCCGCAGCCGACAGGCTAGCCAGCAAACTCGGGCCGCTGGGATTTCTGGCCCACGAACTCGCGGACGAAATTCCCGCCCTCCTGCTGGAACTGAACACCTGAAGCCGCCGTTCTGACGCAAGTCCGGCGACCGGAACCGATCCGGCAGCCACATCACACCAGGGAGGGACTTCCTTGTCCTCTTCCCAGCTATGATCCATGCGGAACAAACACGACGGAGTTCGTTCTCGTCCACTTCAATGACGATCTCTGCTGCAGGTAGTAGGTGTTCACGGCGCCGTAGCTGTCGAGGACATCGACGCAGGCTTGGATGAATGCTGTGCCGATAAGCGGGCGAATTGCGCGGTGGAGGACTATCTTGGCTTGCGCACCTGTGAGAAGCAGCATCGCTGGGGCTATGCAGCAAAGAATTGTGCAATCCAGCATGCAGCGCAGTCGGCGGCAATCACTGGCCGCTCCAATAGCAGTTTTCATAACCCCCTTGTCATGGCGGCCGGGAAGCAAGATGGTGGCCTACAAGGTCCGCCGCGCCTATTCGGCGAGAAGGATTAGCTGCAAACAGTCGAAGCGTGTAAAGACCGATCGCAGCGGTTTTCTTGGGTCCTAGTTCCCGACCTCGCCGATCCCAATCAACAATATTGCTGTGAACCACTCGCCCAACGATGGCCTGCGGAAGGACTATTCCAACGCGACTGTTTTCCAGCCGGCCAGGTTCCTGTCCACTCGCGGTCCCGTAAGGGGAACCAGATACGGACAACCCAGCGGAAGCATCTCGGCCCACGCTGTAAACGAAGACATGCAGTAACACTGGACCGGTTATTGCCAGAGTGGCCAACAGCCAAGGACGCGCCGCCTCAGCGACGTGGGACGCCGACGTGAACTTAATGAGCCATCAGTCATACGGGCGCTCGGCTGCCTCTGCCATCTGCTGAATGGACGCGCGCCGCCCGCCTGCCGCTTGCCGGACGTGGCGCAGGAGCGGCAGGCGGAGGCTGCGCTCAGCTGAGAATGCTGACGCTGAGTGCGAGGTTGAAGTTCCCGACGCCATTTCGAGCCAGACCCATCAGTATTGGTCCGACCCCTTCCAACCACCGGGCCATCTCCAGCCCTCCGACATCGAGCGGACGCAATCCGAGGCTCTCGATGAACGCCGACACGGTTGCCTTGGCACGCGCATCATCTCCGGCAAAGAGCACGTCCAGCGACTGCCCCTGGGCTAGGACGTGGCCGAAAACGGTGTTGAACGCTTTCACGACGTGTGTACTCGCGGGGACGACCTTGGCGATCTCCTGCGCTCCGGAAGTGCCGTCAGGGATGTCAAGCCCGGTGGCATCGGCGTTGAAGGTGTTGGTGATGTCGATGATGACCTTGCCGGCCAGTGCATCCCCATACTGGGCGAGAACCTGCAGTGCGCTGGTGTACGGCACGGCGAGGACGACGATATCGCCAGCAGGGACAGCGCCGAATGTTCCAGTCGTTGCCCCGCCTCCGATCGTGGCAGCAAGATCCGTGGCCTTGGCTGCGTCGCGGCCGATGAGTTCGACGGAGTTGCCGCCTGTGACCGCGCGAGCGGCCATGGTGCGGGCCATGGACCCCAGACCGATGAAACTGATGCTATTCATGGATATGTACTCTACTTTCCATAGTGTGAATCGGACTTTGGCGGTCGAGGCGGAAGGGCCCACGGCCGAGTATTACCTGGCGACTACCAGCGGTGTTGGCGCTCTCGCGGCGCGAGATGCCACTGTCCTCGATCCCGCGTTAGCCAATTAACGAATACCGCTTCGCGGCGATGGCGCGCCCGTGCTCTATCGCGAGTTGTTCGGCGGCGACCTTGATTTCCGCGGCCTGGTCAGTGAACTGATCCATCGCAGGATTGACGCCTACGAGCGTGAACTGGCGCTGAACAACGAGCAGGTCGGCGCCCCAGACCTCGTCGATTACGCGACTAAGCCACGGGGTGGAGTGGTCCCATCCTTCCTTTAAGGTGCCGGGGTTGTAGTTGCCGCCGAGGACCGTAGCGAGCACAACGGGCTTGTTCTTGAGGGCACCTCCGGCGATGCGAGGGTCAGTGTAGGTGACGTCGTACCAGCTCTTCACGTGGGCTGCGACGCCCCAGTTGTAGAGCGGGATCGCCAGCAGCAGGGCATCCGCGTTAATCAGCTCGTCCGCGAGTTCGGTGGCAAGTGAGTGGGCGTTGCGCTGAGCCGGGCTGCGGTCAACCTCGGCGACGAAGCCACCGGTGACTGCGTCACGCCAGACGGTGGCAGGCAGCGGTTCGCTGCCCAGATCACGACGGGTGACGACGGAGTCGGGGTGCTCGGCGGACCACTCCGCTTCAACTAGATCGGCCAGGGCGCGGCTCTGGGATGTGGCGGGCATGATGCTTGCATCGAGGCGAAACAAAGACATTGCGTTCTCCAACTATCAATAGACTAAAATAAATAATTATCGACTAAGTAAAACAAAGCGACAAAGAACACCGTAGCACAGTTAGGATTGCTGCCATGGGCGACGTTACGATTGATGTCATGTCCGATCTTGATCCCCAGCCGCGCACGTGTGACGCAGCAATCACCCTTGCCTTCTCCGTTTTGGGGAAGCGCTGGAACGGCATGATTCTCGGGGTCCTTGGCGGGGGAAGCGCAACGTTTGTTGGACTGCGCAAGGCGGTCAGTGGCATCAGTGACACGGTCCTCTCGGATCGCCTTTCCGAGCTCGTCGAGACGGGGCTTGTACGCCGAGTAGTCGCGGAAGGGCCACCTGTGTCGGTCAGTTACGAACTCACAAGTGCAGGCGCCGAAATCGTGCCGACCATTGATTTGCTCGGCGCGTGGGCCGTACGGAATCTGCAACCTCGCGACTAAACGCCTCCTTCCTTAGCCGGGCGGCGTTGCTCCTGGTGGTGTTCGCCCGAGCCGTCCCGTGACGACCGTTTGCGATGCCACCGGTTGCCGGGCAGTCACAAGCGATGTCAGGCTGGGAAATGAGGACCGGCAAGCCTGTCTTCTTGGTTTGTAACGAATGGAACAAAAAACTGCTTGCCTAATACTCACGGACCGGCGGCGCATGGCTTGACTCTGGTCTCAAATGGTTTGACTCTGGTCTCAAGGGGAAAGGGATCCACGGCTGAGATCAAGGAGCGGAACATGCCAACTCCCGCTGGCCCCATTGACCACGAACAAATCCCAAGATCCATCTAGTCAACCATTGCACCTATGGAGTACGACGCTACGACGTCTCCACCACTCGGTTCTTGCCGCGTCCACCGGCGCGCAAGCCACGTATCTGCCCTCTTCAACTCCCTGTGGGGTCCATCGATGCCGCCCAAGGACTATTATTCAAAGGGACACCCCTTTTCCGCACAGCATTTCTTCTACACAGCATTGGAGCTCCCATTACAGACGTGACCGCCGCGCATGATGTCTACTACGGCAATCCCGCAACCGACGACGACCTGGACCTCCTGGAGGAAACCCCTCCGTCCGCCGTCGGTCGCTTCAAGGATAGGGCCGACGTCGTCCGGCACCGCGGCCGGTACGTCTTGGTCAACAGCGACCGCACGCCGAACGAGGCCATGGTGGAGGACCTGTTGTTCATTCGCGGCGCGTTGGAAGCGGCCGGGCTGAACTATCTGCTGGTGCGCGGCAACGACGACCGGCCCGTCATCTCCGTCGACTGGCACAGCCGGGCCGCGCTGCGCAAGGCACTCGTTGCGGCATGCGCCCACGAGCCGTTCTATGCGATGACCGTTGACGCCCGCAAGAAGACCGCACTGCTGGTGGCCGACGGGAAGCTGGCAAAGAACCGCCAGTCCCGGATCCTGCGCCTGTACCGGCCTAGATGGGAGCCTGCGGGCGGACTGAGCTATGGAGCGTCCCTGGGGGTTCAGATTGAACTGTGGAGTTATGAGGGCGACCAGATAGTGCTGCCCATCGAGAACTCGCTGACCCGGCGCACGTTGTTGGCCCAGGAAGCCGTCCGTGGCACGGTGGAACGGTATGGGCACGTCTGGCCAACCATTGAAAACATGTTTGCCGACCACGCCGCCGACATCGACTTTGACATTGACCTTGTCTTCTCCTGGGTGGACGGCAGCTCACCGGAATACATAGCCGCGCGGCGCGCCCGGATGAAAGGTGTGGTGGTGGGCGAGGGCGACGACCACGAGGCCCGGTTCCGGCAGATCGACGAGCTCAAGTATGCGCTGCGCTCCGTGTACACCTTCGCGCCGTGGATTCGGCGCATCTTCATCGCCACAGATTCTCCAACCCCGTCCTGGCTGGCCGCGCATCCCTCGGTGACGGTGGTCCGCAGCGAGGAATTCTTCGGCGACCAGTCGGTGCTGCCAACCCACAATTCCCAGGCCGTGGAGTGCCAGCTGCACCACATCGAGGGCCTGTCCGAACACTTCCTGTACTCCAACGATGACATGTTCTTTGGCCGTCCCGTCAGCCCGGACATGTTCTTCACCCCCGGTGGAATCACCAAATTCATCGAAGCGGAGACCAGAATCGGCCTGGGCCAGAACGACGACCAGCGCAGCGGCTTCGAGAATGCCGCCCGGGTCAACCGGAAACTGCTGTGGGACCGGTTCGGACGCATCACCACCCGGCACTTGGAACATGCAGCCACGCCGCTGCGCCGCAGCGTCATGGCGGAGATGGAGCACGAGTTCCCCGAGGAATTCAGGGCCACCGCGGCCAGCAGGTTCCGGGCGGCGGAGAATATTTCCGTCACCAATTCGCTCTACCACTACTACGGGCTGCTCACGGGCAAGGCCACCGTCCAAACGGACGCCAAGGTGAAATATGTCGACACGACGGCGCGGGCAGGACTAAACTACCTTCACAAACTGCTGGCCAAGCGCAACGCAGACTTCTTTTGTCTCAACGACGGCAGCTTCCCGGAGGTCCCCGCCTCCGAACGCGCCGAACTCGTTACGGACTTCCTTCAGAAGTACTTCCCGATCGTGGCACCCTGGGAAAAATAGCCTGCCAACCCGTGCACGGCCGCCCACGAAGTTCAGCGCGCCGCCAAACCACTCCGTTGCGCCTGGACAGGGATGCCCGTGGTCCGAGGGGCGTGGTCAGGGATTCGCACCCCGGCCGCGGCCAGACGGGCCTGTGTTTCCTTGGCGTTGACATGCTGGCCGACGGTCGGGCCGGAGCCCAACAGCACGGTTGAGTGGACAATGGTGTGTTCGTACACGTGGACCAAGTTGAAGGACTGCCCGCCGTCGCGGCCGCGGGTGCCGCCAGCGGGCACGTTCAGGTCCTGGGTGTAACAGGTGGCCGAGGCGACGGATACCGGGATCCCGGCAAACATGGCGGTGGTCGAGTAGTGCAGGTGGCCGCCGAGGATGCTGCGTACGTCCGAGCCCCGCAACACCGCCGCCAACGCGGACTGCCCGCGCAGCTCCACCAGCACGGAGAGGTCCAGCACGCTGGGCACCGGCGGGTGGTGGAGGGCCAGGATGGTGCCGTCAGGGGCTGGCGTGGCAAGTTCACCGGCCAGCCATTCCAGCTGGTCCGTGTCAAGCTCGCCGTGGTGGTATCCAGGCACCGAAGTGTCCAGGGAAATGACCCGCAGGCCGTTCAAATAGTAGCTGCGGTCCACGGGTTCGTTGCTCGCTGGTTCCCCCAGCAGACCCGCGCGGAAGCTTCCACGGTGATCGTGGTTCCCCATGGCCCAGATCACCTGGGCGCCCAGGCCTTCGCAGGCTGGCTCCACGATCCGGCGCAGCTTGGCGTACGCCTCCGGCTCGCCCTTGTCGGTGAGGTCGCCGGTAAAGATGACTGCCTCTGGCCGCGCGCCCGACGCCGTGATCTCCGCGAAGGTTTGGCGCAGCCGTTCCTCGCTGTCCACCGCCCCGTACAGCAGGTCCGGTCCACCCAGCAGGTGGGTGTCGCTCAAGTGAAGCAGGAAGTGACGCGGTCGGGGATGCTCGGCCTCGATGAAATCCATGACTGCCTTAATGGTCGGGTGGATACGGCGTTTGCCGTGTCCCTCTCATGTACCTCCATCCAATCACTTCTCGCGTGAATTCCGGGCCAACAGAGCAGGAAATCTGCGACAACGTCCAAAGTGCCCGGTCGGGCACCGCCAATGCACCAGCGGCGCCTCGGCGTCCGGCGCGGCGCCTCGGCGCTCGCCGACCCACCTCGGCGCAGCCATCGGCACCGCCGCACCGTCATCAAAGCCGGGACTGATTTCCCTGTTTCCAGCTGGCGCCCCAATAAAGAAACTTCGGGGCGATCCGTACAGTTTCTGTATGACCCCAATGACCATTACGAAAGCAAACGGGGTCGGCCTATCCTCGTTGCTCGCCTCGGCTGAACCAGGTCGGGCTCAGTAGCCCGAAGCAGCAGTCTGCTCGACGTAGTTGATGATGAAGTAGCCATCAAATGGCACCAGCTCGACGTACCACCGGGTTGGCTTGGCCAGCCCGTCCCAGTCGTGCGGGTCGGCCGGCATGCCGGCAACAGGGCGGTAAATAGCGTCAAACTTCAGGAACGTACCGCTGTCGGTGGCGCTGGAATCAATTTCCTTCAACAACTCAAATTCCCCGCCTGCAGCCGGCTCCCCGGGCCCGGCTTCCGCCGCATTGTGCAGCGTTTGGGCTGTCAGTTTTTCTTGACCGGCGTAGTAGTCCTGCCACGCAGCGTCAGCATGAGTGGTAAAGATTGTTTCCGAATAGGCGATGCGAAACTGTTCAGCCAAACGGTCCAAACAACCATCCGCCACCTTCGAACCGGCGCCGTTCCAGCCGTCGACCAACTCGGTGCCCGCATTCATCCACGAACCATAGGACTTCAGCACGTGGGCAATGGACTCCTCCGGTGTGCCCTGGGGAATTCGCTCAACGGCTAGATCTTCCGGGACCAGCTCCGGGCAGTCGGCACCCAGGAGCGACGTCGGTGACGGGCTTGGTGCCGGCGGTGGCGGAGTGCATCCGGCCACGGCGTTGACCAAGACCAACGCAAGTGCCGCCGTCGAAAATTTTCTGCTGAGCACAGCCATGTACGATCCCCCATAGTTGCCGGCCAGGGTGGCCAACGTCCGTCAGTCTATGGGATTCCCGCAACCCGCACGACGGCGGAACGTCCCGCAGCGCCCGAAGCGGCACCAGCGGCAGCGCCCTTTGTTCGCAGACGCATTTGCCCGGGCCGGCGCAGCTCAACCCCCAAAGTTTGGAAACCATCCTGGCCTGGCTGGGCCGCACCCTTTGCGCCAGTGGACCTGGGATAGTCTTTCGTGCATGGAGATCCCCCGCACAGCACGGCTGCACCTTGAACTCGACCTCGAATTCACCGACCCCGCTGCGGTGCAGGACCATGCCGTGGCATGGGCGAAGGACAACGCCGGCGATGACGGGCAAACCCTGGCCGGAATGATTGACCAGGCCGCCGAGGGCCCGGAGTCGGCGTTGATGCTGCTGGTCGAGCCCTCTGATGTGGTTGCAGGCATCCCCGGCGTCGAGGCCGTGGGCGCCACCATGTGGGTGCAGGGGGCCGAGGACGACGGCGACACGGGCGTTGACGTGGATGGCGGCACCTTGCCCGATGGCGACTGCCTTGCGGACGATTCCGCCGACGGTGATGACTCGGACTCCGGAGATGACGGTTCCGACGATGGCGACAGCGAAGAGGAATGGATTGAGAAGATCTTCCACGACGCCGCCCGCATCCCCGGGCTCGACCTGGAACGGCTCGGCTACGACCCGGAAGAGAGCAACCCCGACCGTCGCGGCAGTGAACTGCATCAGGCCACCATGCTGCGCGGCTCCATCAACTGGGCGTATGTGAGCCTTATTGACGAACTTTTCGAGGACCTGTCGCTGTTGCGAGAGAACGCTGACAGTGCGGCCCAAACCCAGCAAATCGCCAACCTGCCGCCGCTGCACTCCACCCATTACGGCCCACTGTTTGCACAGCAATTCCTGGCCGTCGCGTTTGATCTGGGCACCGCCCTGACAACCTCATTCCAGACACCCTCCTGCGTGGCACAGGAACTGGCCTTGAAACTGGTTCTGGATCAGGTCGAGGCCCTCGAATCGATGCTGCCCAACCTCGGCCTGGCACCAGAGTGGCGCGAACTGGTGGACGACACACTGTATGAGGACCTGGACCACGAGCTGCTCTACGACCCCGCCATGGACGGCATCAGCGACAGCGAGATCGGCGATTCCTTGGGGATGGCCAACATGAACCTGAGCGCCTGGTTCACCCCGTTCACCGGGTGTGCCGTGAACCCCTATGCGGCCGACGACGAATAAATGCCACCAGCCAACTAAACGCCGTCCACGGCTAAACCCCGCAAGAGGCTAGGCGCTGCGGCCGCCGGGCGGGCCGATGAACAGCATGGTCGCCATGATCCCGCCCACAAACACCACAAACACCACGGCAAGCAGGACCGGACGGTTCAGCATCCAGCGCAACGTGACATCGATCCAGTGCTTGTCGCCGGGGTGCTCGGAGACGGTGGTGCGCCATCCGCCGTCGAGCTTGTTGTGCTTCTCCAGCCACTTGTCATAGGGGATGGTCAGGTACGGGACAATCGCCGTGGCCGCGGCACCGACGATGAGCCGCGGGCGCCAGCGCTGGTTCAAACCGACAATGACGGCCGTCGTGACGTAGCCGATGAAGATCAGGCCGTGCGAAAAGCCGCCCACCTTGACCGGCCAGTCGCCGACCTTGAACACATACTTCAGGATCATTCCGGCGATCAACAGGGTCCAGGTGACCGCTTCGGCAATGGCCAGGGTGCGGTAGAAAGTGCGGGGTGTCATGGGCTGGTTGCAGTCCTTGGTTGGTGGGTGACAGAGTGTCGGCAAAAATGCCATGAACAGACTACCGGTAGTTGCTGGGAACCTGCTCCAAGCCCAGCCGTCGCCGCCGCGCCCGGGCGGCGGTCTGACTGGGACCGGTGGCGCCCAGTCCCAGATGTACGACGCCGAGCACGGCTTTCGTGGCAGCGGTCACCGGGAGTGGGACCGGTCCAAGTGACGGGCGCTCCAGGTGCAACAGGTCCCGGTACTCCGCGGGCAGGGACGCCACTGCAGCGGCAAAGAGCACCCGGTAACCTGCCTGCTGCGAGCGCGGCAGCGGCGGGTTTTTGATGAACCGGACCGTCTCCGCCACGCGATCGTCGTACCGCAACTCCGGAGTGAACGCGGCCAGCTGGGCCCGCAGCCCGGCGGCCGTGGTGGGCGGATTCTCCACATGCATGAGGGCTCCGGCCACGGCCCAGTCCGCCACATAGGCGTCGGCCCCGCCGGGGATCGGGGCGCCGTAGGCAACATGTGTGCCCAGGAACGCCTGGGTGAAACCGAGGTGGATCCACCGCAGCAAATCAGGGTCGTTGGCCGTATAGGAGCGCTGTTCACCGTCGTTGGCGGTGTAGCTGCCGCGGATGTATTCGTGGATGCGCAGCACCTTGTTGGAGGCTTCACGGGCAGCCGAGGTATCCCCGTAACTGACCGTGAAGATCCACTGAATGGTGCCCGCCAACCGGCCCAGCGGATCGCTGCGGTAACTGGAATGGTCGTGCACACCGGCAAGGGCCCCGGGATGCAGCGCCTGGATCAGCAGCGATTGGATCCCGGCCACGAGCGTCGTCATGGAGCCGTGCACAGCCCAAATGGCCGATTCGGGACCGAAGTAGCCTCCGTCGTCGCCCTTCTCCAGATCAAGTTCCCACTGCGGGATGCTGGGTGAGTTGTTGCTGAAGGTGCCGCGAAGTTCCCTGCGCCAGCGGGCCACGAAGTTTTCCATTCCACCAGTCTGCCGCGTTCAGGCCGGGCCCGCACCTCGGGAATCCAGATATGAAGATGTCCGACGGCGGTTGGGACCTTGCGCGGCTGGCCCGCCATCGCTGAGGGATTCCTTGCTTGCGGGCGACAAAGCATGGCCGGAGGTACACAATGAAAGGAAGACCAACGTGCCATCAGGAACGACACGGGAAGAGGGAAGACTACCAATGAGCAACTCATCAGTTTCGAATTCATCACAGCACTCACCAGCAGAAAATGAAGCTGGCAATCCCCGCGAGCACAGCGAAACGGCTGCGGAGGGCAACGACGGCCTGGACCTGCCCGAGATTCGCATGCACTCCCAGGAAGCAGCCGAGGGACCCGACGACGATTAATGGGCCACGTCCAACGGGGCCTGGCCAACATCGTGCCTGCTCAATTGGCTGCGGTGGTCGGCGCAAGCCGTTGATTTTCCCGCCGTTCGATACGCCCGGCAACATGGGCACCGTCCCGTCCCACACCTCCCAGCAGGGTCGAGGTCAGCCCGTACTGGAACGGCAGGCCCACAAAGAACAAGCCCGGAACCTCCGGGACTTCGCCCCGTTGCGTCACCGGCCATCCCCGGCTGTCCAGTGGAAGACCACCACCGGGCAGTCCGGCCATCCAGCCATAGTCCGGCCGGTAACCCGTGGCCCAGATAACTGTTGAGACATCCAAGGGGGGCCCGTCCGCGAAAATCGGCCGGCCGCCGTCGTCAAAGGCTTCAAGGCGAGGCAGGTGCTTCACGCCGGCTCTTTCGGCGTCGGCAAGGGACACCGAAATGAGCGGGCCGCCCTGCGACGTGAAATCCCGGGCAATCTTGCGCCCCAACAGGGTCCGGCGGGTCAACACCTTGCTGATTAACTGCCAGTATGCGCTTCCGGCATACTTCAGGACGGGATCGGGGATGTGGAACGGCACCCTGCCGGCCAGCCACACCTGGCGTTCCCCTGCCAGTTCGATCGCAATTTCAAGGCCCGATGTTCCAGCCCCCACCACCAGCACACCGCCATCAGGCAGCTGGCCGGGATTGCCGTAGTCACTGCTGTGCAGCTGGTGGATTTCCGAGGAAAGCCTGGCCGCCAGTTCTGGGACAAAGGCGGCGGTGGTTGCGCCCGTGGCGATGACAACGTGGCGTGCCGTGAACTCCCCGGCAGAGGTGTCCAATGTGAAGACGGAACCATCAGGGTTGCCCGCGATGGACGATATGCCGGTAACAGAAATTCCCGTCACCTCAACCCCCGCGGTGACCGGCACCCCGGCAGCATACGACACCAGATAGTCGGCAACCTGCTCCTTCGTGGGGAAGCTTCCCTTTGGGGCGGGAAAAGCCAGGCCCGGAAGGGAGCAGTATTGTGCCGGGGTGAACAACCGAAGCGAGTCCCACCGCCGCCGCCAACTCTCACCCGGCGAATCGGCAGCCTCCAAAATTCGACAATCGAGCCCCCTGCTTCGCAGCTCAAACGCCGTCGACAGCCCTGCCTGCCCCGCGCCAACAATGAGGGTCCCGCCAAACTCGTTTCCAGCCATGATGCGCCTCCATGAAGCAACCCTGAAATTATTTCAATAGAATACTCTTCCACTGACTGGAATGCTATTCTTTTTTCATGGTTGAAACCTCAGGCAAGGCAGTGCGCCCAGGCCGCCGCCAAGTCCAGTCCCGGCAAACGCGCGAACTCATTGTGACCTCCGCCGGTGAGCTGTTTTTGGCCAACGGCTACATGGCGACCTCGATCGAGGCGATCGCCTCGCTCGCAGGCGTTGCCATCCAAACCATTTACAACTCCGTCGGAAATAAAACCGCATTGCTCTCGGCCGTCCTGGATGCTGCGGTGGCCGGGCCCAACGCACCGGCGACGGTGCCGGAATTCATGCAGAAACGCATGGCAGGCACGGACGACGCGCCGGGCGCCATCGCCGTCTTGGCGGACTGGTTTGCCGAAGGCATGCCGCGCAGTCATGCCGTCTTCACCATCATCAGCCAGGGCGCCGCAGTTGACCCCGCCGTGGCCACATTGCGGGACGCCCGCGCGGCGCAACGTCTGGCCAACTACCGCTTGGCCGCGGCAGCCATCCGTCTACGCGGCGGACTGGGAAACGGCATGGGCGACGACGACGCCGCCGCCGCAATTTTCACGCTGGGACACCCCGACAGCTACGGCACCCTGGTGGCGCAACTTGGCTGGAGTGTGCCGCGCTACCGCGACTGGATCCACACCGCACTGCTCGGCATCCTGTCCTAGCAGCACGCCCGCCCTCTGAGTTGAGGTGCGCGTGGGCCCGGTTCAGCCATGCAGGGGCGGGTGCGCGTCCAGACGCGGAATGGCCAGCACCGGGATGGACTGGGTGGCCAGCAGTTTGCGGATCACGGAACCGGTGAGCGCTTCATTGACGCCGGCGAGCAGGCCGGGGCGGCGGGCTCCGACAACTATGGCTGCCGCATTGAGGGCGGCGGCCAACCTGCCAAGTGCCATGGCCGGGTCCCCGCCCAATACACGGATCCGGCTTTGGATCTGATGACGCATGGCCGCTTCTTCCAGGAGAGGCCCCAACTCAAACACCGCAGAGGCCGCCTCATCTTCTGGATCGAGGGCCCGCTCCAGGGATTTTCCCATCACGCTCCCGCTGGGGTCCCATTCAATGAGATAGCTGCCTGGGTCAACATAGGCTGCCACGAGTTCGGCACCCGTTGCCTTTGCCAAAGCTGCCGCACATTCCAACACGGCGGGATCTTGTTCGGGCAACAGTCCTACTATTACTATTCCATCGCCAAATCGAGGTTCCATGGGATGCTCACTTCATTCGTGCCGGCCGTGGCTGGCAGGCTGTCCGCCAATTTTCCCGTACTGTGCCGATTAGCGGAAGACCTCAGCCGGCAACCCCCGCGATGACCGTGCAATCATGGTCCTCGCTGTGCAGAATACTGCTGAACAGCCCTTGGTCCGTCAGGATTCCGGCGCTTGCGGCGGCCTGTTCGGTGCTGCATTCAAGAAGCACAGTTCCGCCCGGCCGCAACCAGTCACGTGCCTGCGCGGCGATTGACCGGTGCAGATCCAGCCCGTCGGCGCCGCCGTTCAGTGCTGCTTCAGGTTCGTGCAGCCGCGCCTCGCGCGGCATGAAATCCAGGGCGCCTGCGGGGACGTAGGGAGCATTCGCGACGATGACATCCACCGTGCCGCGCAGAAGTTTCGGCAGCGGAGCAAACAGGTTTCCACAATACGTGTGGCCGTGAAACGCGGCCACGTTTACCGCCGCGCAGGCAACTGCAGCCGGATCCACGTCCGTCGCGTGAAGTTCGCAGGCCAGCTGGGGCTTGCCGGCCTGGAATCTGCGGGCCACGGCGACGCCCAGGGCGCCGCTGCCGCAACATAGATCCACAATGACCGGTGGACCTCCGCGAACAGCACGCCCGCCCAAGGCCACAATCGCCTGCTCCATCAGGAAAACGCTGCGCTGTCGGGGGACAAAAACACCAGCAGTTACGGCCACCCGGAACCCATCGAACTCCGCCCAGCCCACAATGTGTTCCAGCGGCATGCCCTGCACCCGTTGGGCCAGCATCGTCTCGAGCTCAATGGTTGAACCAGCCGACTCCTGCAGGATGGCAGCCTCATCCTCGGCATAGACGCAGCCGGCCGCACGGAGCGCGGCAACGAGACCCGCTGCAGGGAGTCCTGCTGCTGGCACGCGCTGGTTGTTTCCCATACCAACCACATAGTAGACCCACCGTCGATCCAAGGTCCGCGTACACGGCTAGGCTGCTTGGATGAGCCCTGAGCAACCCATACCGACGGCCAGCAACTCGGCGTTCCTGAACGCCCTCGGCCCCGCACTGGCGGAGCTGGCGGTGCCGGCGAAAGCGCCCGGCATGGCTGCGTACATGAAATCGAGCATGCCATTCATCGGTGTTCCATCCCCCACTGTGCGCAAAACCGTCCGGGCCCTGGCCAAGGCACACCCCTTCGACGGGGTGGAACAACTCCGGGACACCGTCACGGAACTGTGGCATGGTGCAACCCACCGGGAGGAGCGCTACGCCGCCATCATGCTCACGGACTCGACCCTGGGCAGTGGTGAGATGGGGCTCCTGCCTTTTTACGCCGTCGTCATTGAACAGGGGCAGTGGTGGGATTACGTTGACTCGGTGGTGCCGCGGCTGTGCGAGCTGTTGCAGGCCGAGCGCGGAACCATGGACCCGCTGTTGCGTGAATGGAGCACGCACCCCAACTTTTGGTTCCGGCGGGCCGCGATCCTCGCCCAGCTTGCGGCGAAGTCGGCCACCGATGTGGCACTGCTCAGCGACGTCATTGAGGTCAATCTCGACGATCGGGAATTCTTCATTCGGAAGGCGATCGGCTGGGCTCTGCGGCAGTATGCCCGGACGAATCCGGACTGGGTGCGCGTTTTTGTCGCCGCGCATGAGCAGCAGCTGAGCCCATTGTCGCGTCGGGAGGCGCTCAAACACCTCTGAGGACGCGGGCCCAGCCATGGCGCCGGACCGGTGAGTTCGCGTCCGCCAGCGGCTTGAGTCGCGGCTATTGTGCAGCCGGAACTTCGCGCCTGGGAATGAAAAACCCTCGCGTTTTCTTGTCCACAAACAGCACGTAACCGATACTGGCCGCGCCCACAACAATCGCCACGGCACGGATCAGGACCACCGGAATCCAGGGGAAAATGCTCAGCTGGTCGGTAAGTGCAATCAGCATGAAGAAGGCGCTGAGGTACATGGCCAGGCGCATTTCCCAGCCTTCCCTGATGCCCGTGATGGCAAAGAACGCCAGCAGCCACACCATGTACCAGGGCTGGATCATCGGGGCCAGAAGCACGACGGCGGCGAATGCCCACGCCATGCGGCGCAGCACCAGCAGACTGTAGTGGCGGTCGTCGTCGAGCTTTGCGGGGTTCGCGGTGCCCGCCGGCGGCAGGGAAATCTTGACAAAGGCCAGCACCATGACGACCAAGATCGAGGCGATGGTCCCCATTGACTGGATGACATCCGTGACGGCGGCCCCGGCGCCACCCAACACCGTCACAATGAAGCCGATCGCGTTGGAGAGCAGCCCCACCGGGGCGTACCAGATCCAGACCGTGCCGGAGGTCTGCAAGGCCGCCAACCAGCCAAAACCGAGTCCGTTGATGGCACCCATGGCGGCCAGAATGGCTGTTGAAATACCAAGGGTGGCGGCCCAAATGCCGAATTTGCGGACCCAACCTGCGTGCGAACCAGCCCACAAAA
This sequence comes from Actinomycetales bacterium, assembly GCA_038199275.1. Lineage (GTDB taxonomy): Bacteria > Actinomycetota > Actinomycetes > Actinomycetales > Micrococcaceae > Specibacter. Next base: position 8,288 of record JBBPZC010000154.1, on the reverse strand, counting down.
GCCCCACGAACGGCAGCGCAATCAGGGTGATCGGCTTGATGGCGATGGAAGCGGTGACCAGCAGGATTCCCACCACCGGGCGCTTGGCCGAGGCGAAGTAGATGCCGGCAACCACCAGCCCCAACATGAGGGAGTCGTTGTGCACGCTGGCAATGAAGTTGATCAGCACCACCGGGTTCAAGACGACCAGCCAGGTGGTGCGGTGCGGGTTAAAGCCATGCCGCTTGGCCAGTTTTGGGATGTAGATGGCCAGCAGAATGACCCCGGCCAGGCTCGCCAACCGGAACGGAATCAAGGCGATTTCGGGGCTGCTGGATGGAATCAAAACGGCCAGGTGTTCCAGCCACAACCACAGCGGGCCGTAGGGTGTGGGTGCCTCGGTCCAGAGGGTGTCCGGCCCCAGTACGAAGTAGTTGTTCAGCGCCGAAATCCCGTTGGTGTACGGGTCAAGTCCCTGCTGCATGAGCCGGCCCTGGCCAATGTACGCATAGGAATCGCGGCTGAACAACGGCAGCGTGAACATCATGGGCGTGACCCAAAGAATGAGTGCCTTCTTTAGCACGGGCCCGGATCCCTCGTCCCGGCCGGCAAGATGTTGGCGCAACCGCAGCCAGCCGCGGAGCATCAGGACGGCGCCGACGCACAAAAAAATGGTGGTGATGACCACGGCTACAGGGGTGGTGCGGGCCAGGATGACCAGCGGATTCCTGATCAACACCGAACTGCCGGCCAGCCAGCCAACCCCGAGCGACCCTACGAGCATCATCACGGATCCGGCGAATCCCTGCCAGATGGCAGAGCTGGAGGTACCGGTGGCAAACGGCAACTTGGCTAACACCTTTGACTTCACCTCCGGCCGGGCAACGCGCGTGCTGGACAAAAAAATAAACTCCTGATTTCCATTCATCCCCGGCGGCACCCATCCCCCGTGCACCACCGGGTGGTGTGCAACATGGCGGGACCGCCCGGGGATCCTCCATGGCGCTGCGCTAATATGAAGGAGCGCCGAGTACTTGCATATCTTGGCATTGTACCTACTCAACCCGGAGCTTGACGGCAGATGAATTGTCGCCGCCCGGGTTGTTGGAAGTTGCATCCGCCACCGGCGGGCGCACCCACCAGTAAAAGGACCGGACCATCTCCACCGAATCGTTTTTCGCCGCACTCACCACGTCCCGCGACAGGCTGCTGCCTGCCAAGACCCGGAACTGGCTGAAAACACGCACCGGTTTCTGGACCATTTTTGCTGCCGTCCACGTAGTGTTCCTTGCTGCGGCGGGCGTCCTCTCATTGTTCGGGCAGGCCTTCAGCGACACCGAAATTTATCGTGTTTGGGCCGAGGTCGGCTTCAACGCAGACCGGGTGGACGGCCCCAGCCCGTGGGTTTATCCCATCCTTGCGCTGATCCCCATGGCCATCGCCTACCTGTTCGGCCCGGCCCCGTTCCTGTTCATTTGGGTGCTCATGATTGCAGCCCTGAACACGCTTGCGGTGGGCAAGCTCACCAACTGGGGCAGGAATTCCAGTGCCATTCCGGCCGCACTGTGGTGGTTGGGATTCACCACGCTGCTTGCGTGGCTCGGCTTCGCCCGGGTCGACGGCCTGACCGCCCCCGTGGTGCTGATTGCGCTGGTCATCGGCGTTTCCAATCCCTTCGTGACTTCGCTCATCCTCAGTATCGCAACGTGGACGAAAGTCTGGCCGGCCGCCGTCGTACTTGCTCTTTTCACGGTGGTGAAGCAACGGGTGAAGGTGGTCCTGGCCGGGATGCTGGTGACGGCGCTTGTGGTGGCGTTGGCCCTGGCCATGGGTGCCGTGCCACAGCTGCTGAATTTCCTGCTCGAGCAGGGCGATCGCGGCATGCAGCTCGAGGCCACATTCACCACCCCTTGGCTGTGGATGAGCGTGCTGGGCTTGGGCGGGGCACGGATGTACATGAACCAGGACATCAACTCGATGCAGGTGGACGGGCCTGGCTCCGAGATCATGAGCGTTCTCATGCAGCCGCTGCTGATTGCTGCCGCGCTGCTGGTGGCCGCGCTGGTTTTCTGGGCGCTGCACACTGGCAAGGCCAAGGGGGGCGCGGACCGGACGGCGTTGTTGCTGTTCGGCACCTTGGCCCTGACCAGCGCCTTCGTGGTGTTCAACAAGGTCGGTTCTCCGCAGTTTATGGTGTGGCTGGCGCCGGCGGTGGCCGTGGGGCTGAGCTACCAGTGGAAGGCCTGGCGGGTCCCGGCCACCATGCTGATCGGCGTCGGCATGCTGACGTTTTTGATCTACCCGCTTTTCTACGGCCCGCTCTCGGAAAACAACCCCATCATGGCCGGTGTGCTCACGGCCCGGAACCTGCTTCTGGTGGTGCTGTTCGTTTGGAGCGTGCGCCAGCTGTTCATCATGGGACGGCGTCCCGGCACCATTGCCCGCCATGTGCATTCCAAGAACGACGACGAGGCCTCCTCCACCCGCGCGTAGCCGCATGGGGTGGGCCGGCTACCGGCTTGATTGACGGTCACGGTACATTGGAGCGGTGGCTATTACTAATGAACGCATTGTGTGGATTGATTGTGAAATGACCGGCCTGGATGCCGTCAACGACGCCCTGATAGAGGTGGCAGCGCTTGTCACGGACTCCGAATTGAACGTTTTGGGCGACGGCGTTGACGTGGTGATCAAGCCCAGCGACGAAGCCTTGGCACAGATGGGCGACTTTGTGCGCAACATGCACACCGCCTCCGGACTGTTGGAAGAACTGGCCGGCGGCACCACCATGGAAGACGCCCAGGCCCAGGTGCTGGCCTACATCAGGAAGTACGTGCCAGTGGCTCGGAAAGCGCCCCTGGCCGGAAACTCCATTGGCACGGACAAGGTTTTCCTGTCCCGGGACATGCCCGAGTTGGTCGAGCACCTGCACTACCGGGTCATTGACGTCTCCACCATCAAGGAACTCTCACAGCGCTGGTTCGCCCGCGCCTACTTCCACTCCCCCGCCAAGACCGGCAACCACCGCGCCCTGGGCGACATCAAGGACAGCATCAACGAGCTGAAGTACTACCGCGAAGCCGTTTTTGTGCCGTCACCGGGCCCCGACACCCCGACGGCCAAGAAGATTGGTGCCAAGTACAGCGCCTAGAACCCGCTCGTTCGCAGGATTTCCGCCGCAGCAAAGCGATTTAGCTCACAAATTGGGCCAATCTGTGGCCAGTGGTCACGACCGTCCTTTTTCTCGGGTAGAGTATAGGACGTTGCCACAAGCACGGAGGACATCGTACGAGGTTCTTTGGCTCGGCGGACATGGTGGGATTAGCTCAGTTGGCAGAGCGCCTGGTTGTGGTCCAGGAGGTCGCGGGTTCAACCCCCGTATCTCACCCCAAGTGATTCCACGCGAATCATGAAACACCCCGGTCACTTGATCGGGGTGTTTTTTCGTTGCCCTTTGTACCATTTTTGTTGCCCATGTGAAAAGGAAGCCGTCATGACCATCCTCCCCGTGACCATCTTGGGTGAGCCTGTGCTCCACCGCCGCGCCGATGAGGTCAAGGCTTTCGACGAGGAGCTCAAAACCCTTGTCAACAACATGTACGACACCATGGAGGCCGCCAATGGCGTTGGCTTGGCCGCTCCGCAGGTTGGGGTGGGGCTGCGCCTCTTCACCTACCAGATGGAGAACGACGACGACGTGCCCGCCCGGGGCGTGGTGGTGAACCCGTCGCTGACCGTTGGCAAAATTTCCGGAAATCCGCCCAGCGTGGATGACGAGGTGGAAGGCTGCCTCTCCGTCCCCGGCATTGACTTCCCCTTGAAGCGTGCTGAATGGGTGCGGGTGCGCGGCTTCGATGTGGACGGCAATCCCCTGGACTTTGAGGCTACCGGCTGGTTTGCCCGCTGCATGCAGCACGAGTACGACCACCTTGACGGCAAGCTCTACGTTGACCGACTCAACGCCCGCTACTCCAAGAAGTCCCAGCGCGCCGCCAAGAACAATGGCTGGGGCATCCCCGGACTGACCTGGATGCCCGGCGTGGACCCGGACCCGTTCGGTCACTAAGGCGTTTGTCCTCGTGGCCACGGCCGGGTTTTCCCCGCGCTGAGTGTTGGGGAAGCCGCTGCGCTGAGTGCCGCGTCACCATGAGCGTCGTCACATGAGGTCTTTCTCACCCCCACCGATCCGTGCCGGCAATCGGTTGTGGCTCCGGGCATGGAGTAGTTTGTAGCGTACCGAATTACTTTGTTTTTTTAACACCGGCCCGCCCACGTTGCCGTGGGAAGCCGCTAAGGGGATCCATGTCCGGCACCAGTACGCCAAACCCTCCAACAACAGGTATTCCACGGAAAGTCGTGGGCCTCGCGATCGCCGGAGCCGTGGGTGGTTTCCTCTTCGGCTTTGACTCTTCAGTGGTCAACGGCGCGGTCGATGCGATCCAGGGCCAATTTGTCCTTGGTGATGCGCTCACAGGGTTCGCGGTCGCCGTCGCACTTCTTGGTTGTGCGGTTGGCGCCTACATGGCCGGCCGCATTGCCGATGCCAAGGGCCGCATTCCGGCCATGAAGATCGGCGCCGTCCTCTTCCTCGTCAGCGCACTGGGCACCGGCTTTGCCTTCAGCGTCTGGGACCTGATTTTCTGGCGCCTGATTGGCGGGCTTGGCATTGGGCTGGCGTCGGTGATCGCCCCGGCGTACATCTCCGAAATCGCCCCGCGACGACACCGCGGACGCCTGGCCTCGCTGCAGCAGCTGGCCATTACCGTGGGTATTTTCGCCGCACTCCTCTCCGACGCGTTGTTCGCGAACGCCGCTGATGGCGCTGCGCAGGAGCTGTGGTTTGGTCTGGAGGCCTGGCGCTGGATGTTCCTGGCCGCCGCCATCCCCGCAGTGGTCTATGGCTGGATTGCGTACATCCTGCCTGAATCTCCGCGTTTCCTGGTGCTCCAGGGCAAGGAAGCCGAAGCCAAGAAGATCTTCCTCACGATTGCGCCCGGTGAAGACGCGGACCGTAACATCCGCGACATCAAGGACGCCGTGTCGGATGACAAACTGGCCTCCCGCAAGGGTTCCCTGCGCGGCAACCGACTGGGCCTGATGCCGGTCGTGTGGATCGGTATCATCCTCTCGATGTTGCAGCAGTTCGTGGGCATCAACGTGATCTTCTACTACTCCACCACCTTGTGGAAGGCCGTTGGATTCCAGGAAAAGGACTCACTGACCATCTCGGTCGTGACCGCCATAGTTAATATCCTGGTCACCCTGGTGGCAATCGCACTCGTGGACCGCATTGGTCGACGCCCCATCCTGCTGACCGGTTCCATTGGTATGGCAGTTTCCCTCAGCGTCATGGCCCTTGCCTTCGCATCCGCCGACGGCAGCGGTTCCGACATCAGCCTCTCCGGTGCCTGGGGCCCTGCTGCGCTGGTCGCCGCCAACGTCTTCGTGATCAGTTTCGGCGCTTCGTGGGGACCGTTGGTTTGGGTCTTGCTGGGTGAGATTTTCCCGTCCCGCATCCGCGCCCGTGCACTCGGCGTCGCCGCTGCGGCCCAGTGGATTGCGAACTTCCTGATCACCTTGACGTTCCCCTCCATGGCTGCCGCGTCGCTGCCGTTGACGTACGGCATGTACGCGCTGTTTGCCGCGGCATCGTTCTTCTTCGTCATGTTCAAGATCCCCGAGACGAACGGCATGTCACTGGAACAGGCGGAGACGTTGTTCGTGAAGAAGCCCAAGGGCGCCAAGAAGTCATAACTGGTTCCTGACCATCCGCATGGAAGCCGCGAGTGCGGCATGCGCTTTGGTAGTAAGTTCATAGGCGCATGCCGGAGGTCCGCTTCCAGCATGCGCCTACGTGCGTCTTACGGAAGCGCCAGTGCGGCAGTGGCGCCTCGCTGGACCCTGGGCGTGCGCATGGCGGAATTCGACGGCGGCCATGCGCCAGGTGCCTGGTCAAGCCGGCGCATAGCGGAAGTACCCACCGCCATGCTCACCGCCGGAGTCCAATGAGTCGCATGGCGGACGCCGGCGGGTTCGCTAAACTGGCACCATGACCTCCCGCACCGCCTTGAGCCCCGAGTTGACCCTCGACATCCTCGATATTGCTCGCGAAGATCGACCGGAAGCCCTCGCACTTCTGGAAGACCCCTCGTCAGCTGCCGTTGAGAAAGTGCTGGCACACCTGGCCGCACGCTTGGGAACGGCCGATGATTCGATTCCGGACCTTGGCACCCCGGAGATGCCGGTCACCGAGTTGGATTGGCTCGGCGCGATGCTGCGATTCGTGCCCGAGGTCATCGCTTGGCACGAGGACCGCGGCATTCCCGAGGCGGTCACGCAGGCAACCCTGGCCGACTTTGGCCGCAACATGTCCATCAACCGCCGGGTCCACCACCGCTTCGGCATGGACACGTACAAGTGGCTGAACCATGTTTTCTCGGGCCGCATCCACCAACTGGGCCGGCTCCAGTTCCTCATCCACCAGCCCAAAGCAGCCATCCCCGGCGTCGGCGCCAATGAATGGATCCTGGGCATCCACATCCCCGAAGGCGGCGGACTCGGCACGGCCGCCGTCCAGGAAAGCCTGACGCTGGCCGAGGAATTCTTCGCGAAGCATTTCCCGGACAAACCCGTCCGCACCGCCAATTGCGAGTCCTGGCTGCTGGATCCCTACTTGGCGAAGCGCCTTGACCCGGGCTCCAACATCGCCAAGTTCGCGGCCCTGTTCACCCCCTACGGCGAACCCCGCACCGAGCCCACGGACGCCGTGTACTTCACGTTCCGCACGCGCAGCATGGAGAACCTCTCCGCCCTCCCCCGTACGACGGCGTTGCAACAGATTGTTCTGGAGCGCATCGATGCCGGAGGTGCTTGGCAGCTGGGCTACGGTTATCTCCGCCTTCCCGGCCGCAGCTGAGCAAGCCGGCCAGTGAGCAACCCCACGCAGCTTGAGTCTGCGACCCTGCGCTAAACTTGATAGTTGCGCCCTCACCATGGTTGAGGGCAGTCTTCAGCTGCACACATTCTTCACCGCTAGAAAGTAGTCACGTGTCCTCTCCGGCCCAGTCCCCCGCCCGCGCCACCGAAATTTCCGGGCAGGCCGAGCGCCGGCGTACCTTCGCCGTGATCTCACACCCCGATGCCGGTAAATCCACGCTGACGGAGGCACTGGCCCTGCATGCGAAGGTGATTGGCACGGCAGGCGCCACGAACGGCAAGTCCAACCGCAAGGACACCGTCTCGGACTGGCAGCAGATGGAGAAGGACCGGGGCATCTCAATCAGCTCCGCGGCGCTGCAGTTCTCCTACCGCGACACGGTCATCAACTTGCTGGACACCCCCGGCCACGCGGACTTCTCCGAGGACACCTACCGGGTGCTGGCCGCCGTCGACTGCGCCGTCATGCTCGTGGACGCGGGTAAGGGCCTGGAAACACAGACCATGAAGCTGTTCGAAGTCTGCCGCCAACGCAACCTGCCCATCATCACGGTCATCAACAAGTGGGACCGTCCCGGCCTCGACCCGCTGGAATTGATGGACGAGATCACCCAACGCACCGGGCTGACGCCCATGCCGCTGACGTGGGCCATCGGCATTGCCGGCGACTTCCGCGGCGTGTGGGACATCCGCCGCAACGAGTTCGCCAAGTTCGCCCGCAACAGCTCCGGCGCCCAGATCGCACTGACCGAAATCATGACCCCCGAGCAGGCCGCGGAATCCGAAGGTGACGCCTGGACGGACTCCACCGATGAGGCCTCCCTTGTGGTGGATGACGCCAACCCGCTGGACTTGGAAGCGTTCTACGCCGGCAAGGCCACTCCCCTGCTGTTCTCCTCAGCCGCCCTGAACTTCGGCGTCAAGCAGATCCTGGACACCCTGGTTGACTTCGCCCCGCCGGCGTCACCGCGCGCAGACATTGAAGGCACCGAACGCGCCGTCGACGCTCCGTTCTCCGGCTTCGTGTTCAAGGTCCAGGCCGTCATGAACCAGGCCCACCGCGACCACGTCGCCTTCGTCCGCGTGTGCTCCGGCATGTTTGAGCGCGGCATGGTGGTCACCCAGTCACGCACCGGAAAGTCGTTCGCCACGAAGTACGCCCAGCAGGTTTTCGGCCGCGACCGCGAAGTCATTGACACCGCGTTCCCGGGCGACGTCGTCGGACTGGTCAACGCCTCATCCTTGCGCGTGGGCGACTCCCTGTTCGTCGAGGAACCCGTGGAATACCCGGCCATCCCCTTGTTCGCACCCGAACATTTCCAGGTGGCCCGTTCCAAGGACCCCAGCAAGTACAAGCAGTTCCGCCGCGGCAT
>JBBPZC010000153.1:0-7762 GCA_038199275.1 Actinomycetales bacterium | reverse complement strand
TGCTGGGCGTCTTGACCTTCACGCTCTACTCTGTTTTTTCGTGGCTGCAATGGCGCAGCTTCAGCATTCGCTCGTGGGATTTGGGCATCTTCACCCAGTTGGCCAAGGCCTACTCCAATTTCGGTCCGCCCATCGTCAGCCTCAAGGGTGAGGGCTACAACCTGCTCGGGGACCACTTTCATCCACTGTTGGTTCTGCTCGGCCCCATTTACAAGGTCTTTCCGCACGCGTTTACGTTGCTTGTGGTGCAGAATCTGTTGCTGGCACTGTCTGTCGTGATCATTGCCCGGCTGGCGGTCAAGCGCCTTGGCAGGTTCACGGGCATCTGTCTGGGTGCCGCTTATGCCTTGAGCTGGGGCCTGCAGTCGGCCATCGACTCCCAGTTTCACGAGATTGCGTTCGCGGTGCCGCTGCTGGCCTTCGCGCTCGTCGCTCTCCTTGAGGAGCGGTGGCGTTCCGCCTGGATTTGGGCGTCGCTGTTGGTTTTTGTGAAGGAAGATTTGGGCCTGACGGTCTTTGTCATCGGTCTGGTCATGGCATTCCGGGCCCGAAATTCCGCCGGCCTGTGGCTGGCCGCGTGGGGTGTGGCCTGGTTTGTCCTCGCCACCAAAGTCATCCTCCCGATGATGAACCCGACCCAGGAATGGGCTTACCAGAGCCAGCTGGATTTTAGCGGGCTACTGGCGAACCCTGCTTCCCTCTTTCACCCGGACAAGGTCATGACGGTATTCCTGCTCGCCGCCATCACCGTCGGCCTGTGCCTTTTCTCCCCGCTCACACTCGCGATCCTGCCCACCTTGGCGTGGCGTTTCCTTTCGGATCTGCCCGTCTACTGGGGTCAGGAATGGCAGTACAGCGCGGTGCTCATGCCCATCGTTTTCCTCGCCGCGATCGACGCTCTGTCCCGCCGAAAGGTCCTCCACACGGCCCGGCTCAAGCGCCTTCTTGGGGTTGCAATGTTGCTGATTTCCGTGGCGCTGACCAGTCAATATGCGTTCGGGATGATGCTTGAACCAGCGAAGAACTTCCCGCTTGCCACGGTCGCACCTGCCGAGGCCGCTCTGGCCGCAGTGCCCAACGGCGTCACCGTGGAAACCGATATTTCACTCATGAACTACCTGCTGGACCGCACTGAGGTCTACTGGCTGGGCAACGCGAACCCAGCCCCGCAGTACGTCCTCGTGGACCTGACCTGGCTCCCCGAATCCTCACCCACCACCGCAGCCGACGAGGCCCAAAAGCGCCACCCTGACACCACCTACGAGATGGTCTTTGCCAATGCCCGCTATCAGGTGGCCGAGCGGAAATAGCATTCGTGTATTTAGCCCCGCTTAATTGCCAAGGACGACGGCGGTACCCGGGCACCGCCGTCGTGCTTGGTCAGGCAGGTGGTTGGCCCAGCCAAGTGGGAGGAAGCTAGTCGACACCCTTGATCTTCACGACAAATACGGCCCCCAGCAGGCCGATGACGGCGGCGACCACGTAGAGGGTGACGTATCCACCGAGGAAGGCGACGAGCGGCCAGGCAATGATCGGCGCGATGACCTGGGGCAGCGAATTCGCCACGTTGATGACGCCCATATCCTTGCCACGGCTGGCTGCCGACGGCAACACCTGGGTCAGGAGTGCGAAGTCAACGGCCAGATAAACGCCGTACCCGATACCCAGAACGGCCGCGCCGATCAGTGCACCGGTCCAGGTGGGGAAGAACGCCAAAATGAGGGCCGCGAGGGCAATAATCGCGGAAGAGACTATGACAAATGGTTTGCGACGCCCCACGGCGTCAGTCCACCGTCCACCAATGACGGCCGTGATGAGCGTGAGCACGGCGTATATTCCGGTCAGGATCAATACGCCCATCTCGGGGTTTTCATAGCCGACAGCGTCGGTGAGGAAGAACAGCAGGTACAAGGTGACCAGGTGATTTCCCACGTTGACCAGAAACCGGGTGATCCAAGCCCAGGCGAAGTCGGGGTAGCGGCGCGGTGAAATCCAAAAACCCGTGGCAAAGTTGAGCCAACTGAACGGCGGCTTGTCCCTTCGGTCCAGCACGGGGTCGTTGGCAAATATCAAGTAGGGCAGCATGCTCACCACCAGCGCCACGGCACAAATGATGAAGCCCACGGCGAAGTTTCCGGCCACCACGGCACCAATCGCGGCACCGACAAGAATGCCCGCAACCGTACCCATCGACGCCAGTCCGCCAATGCGCCCGCGCTGACGGACCGGCACCTGGTCGGGGATCGCCGCCGTCGTCGATGCCAGTGCACCGTTACAGCCCAACTGCACCAGGCACCACAACAAGGTCATGGCCGCGACGCTGGGAGCCCCGGCCAGGCCAACCAAGCCGATGGTGCCAAGCAACGCACCAATGAAAACCCAGGGGACGCGGCGCCCAAACCGGGAGGTTGTGCGGTCACTAAAGGTGCCAAAGAGCGGGTTGGCGATGAGCGAGACGGCGGCCCCGGCGCCTGTGACCAAGGCCAGGATTCCTTCCTTGTCGGCTTCGCTAAACTCAGCTGCCTGTTGCCCCAGGAGCACCTGGATAGGACCAAAAAAGGCAGCGTTGATGCCCACGTTGACAATCACAATCGACGCGGTCCACCGATGCCGTACGTTGACCGTGGGCTCAGCCAGTGCCAGATTGCCGTCCGGCGGTGTCATACCCTGATTGGATGGTTCTTTGTAACCCATGTTGTTGTGGCCTCCCCAGTGAATGCCATTCTTCACGAGTGGCCAGTGCTGGCACCAGCATACGGCCAGCGACAGCCCGCCTACCGCGTGTTGCGAGCCTGTTCCACAATACGAAGCCCGGCCACCGAGTCCGCCGGGTCGACCGGCACCGGAGTGCCTTCAAGAATGGCCGCTGCGAGGAGCTCGTAAAACCGGCTGAAGTCGCCGTTCTCAGTGGGCACAGCCGTGGTGTTTCCATCCAGCCCCAGCCAGCCCCAATTCTCCGGCGGGTCCACGCCATAGCCCGGGCTGCCAGGCAGGATGCCCTCCCGGATCTGACTCTCTTGGATGTCGGCGGCTTCCTTGACATAAGCCGCTTCGGAGCCAAGTACACGCAGCCGCGGCCCTTTCTGCGCAGCACAGGCATTCAGCCATAAATGGGAAATCACACCGTTGGTGTGCTGCAGCGCCAGGAAGACGTCGTCGTCGGAACGTTCCACCGGACGCCGGGCGGCAAGTTCGCTGTAGACGTGTGAAACGGGGCCAAAGAGCTGCAACGACTGGTCGATAAGGTGCGTACCGAGGTCAAAAAGCAGCCCTCCGCCGTCGCCCGCCGTGGCCTGGGCCTTCCACTCCTTGGTAATGGCTGGTTGCCAGCGTTCCAGTCGGGATTCAAAGCGGCGTACCTCCCCCAGCGCACCCTGTGCCAGCAGTTTCTTCAGCGTCAGGAACTCCCCATCCCAACGCCTGTTTTGGTAGGTGGTGAGGATCTGCCCCTGCTCCCGAGCCAGGGCTATCAAAGCCTCTCCCTCAGCACTCGTCAGGGTGAACGGCTTATCCACAACCACGGCACAACCGGCCTGCAGCGCCTCGGCGGCGATACTCGCGTGTGTCGCAGGAGGTGTTGCAACAACTACAAGATCCAGTGCAGCGTAGCCGTCGTCACCGTCCCGGAGCGCACCTTGCCATTCCTGACGGCTGACCACCGCGGCATTGGGGTGTGCTGTCGTGGCGGAGGCTTGGCGTTGCGGGTCCGAGGTGACAATGACGTCGAGGGAGAACCGCTCCAGCAGCTTCAACGACGGTCCATGAAATACACTGCCGGCCAGGCCATACCCCATTAGCGCCGTACGGATTCTTTGTCCCATGGGTCATACCCTACCGCCGGGCTACTATGTGTTGCATGACATTAGATGCCACCAAGGTCACCCCTCCCCTTGAGCCCAAAGAACAGGCGACGTTGGCAAGGGCTCTGGCCGACAGCAACGATGTGACCGTGTTTGTCGACGGGACCGCGCATCGCCTCGATGACGGTGCACGCGCGGCGGTGCTGGATCTGCTGCAACGGCTTTCGCAGGGAGACGCCGTTGGAGTCTCCAGCGTTGCCGAACTCCTCACCACGTCCCAAGCCGCCGAGCTCGCCGGAATTTCACACACCTTCCTGCGGAACCTGACCGACCGTGGTGAGGTTTCAGTGCAATACCGGGGATCCCACCGGCGCATCAGGCGCCAGGACATCATCGATTGGCTCACCCAGCAGAAGACCAAGTCTCAAGACGCAGGAATCCAGGGCTCCGGCGCCTAGGAATGGTCGGATGGCTCATCTGCTAGTGTCGGCCCATGGACAATGACCTGGGGAAATTTGTCACCGACTTCAGCGCCTTGGTTGCCTTGGCGCAGAAGCAAGCCGCCGCCGTTCCCGATGGGCACCGCTTCCTGGCCGAATTGAAGCAGCATCTGGGCGTCCCCGCGGAAACCTTGTCAGTGGTGACGGAACAGCTCCCCGCCCACAGGCTTGTTGATGCGGACATCCTCCTGGCAGAAATGGTGGCCGCAGACCCGCACTCCCGGTTGCTGGGCATTGGCGGTGACCAGCGCGGGCACGCGTCCTTCAGCGACATAATCCAGCAGTCCTTAAGCTACGCCAATTTCCCATTGTCCCGGCCCGACTACAGCAATGTTTCCATTGGACCAGCGGAACAACGCCAGGTGGTGTCCATGGGATTGTGGCTATGCAGTTTTGCCGGCCAGCCAGTCGCGGTGTTGCAGCGTGCCGCAAATCCGCAATATGGACGCCAGGACGCCACCCTGGAAGTTCTTGCAACGGATCCCGACACGGCCTCCGCGTTGTTGGCCGAACTGCGCCAAAGCATGGAAACCCGCAGCGTTTTCAAGGGTCAGGTGATCTCCCTGACAACCAGCGACTACAACTCCGGCGTTGGCGGGGTTTCCTTCCACACCCGCCCAAATCTCACCACCGCCGACGTCATCCTGCCCGACGGCGTGCTGGCCCGCGTAGAGGCGCACACCCTCGGGATCGGACGCAATGCGGCCGCCCTGACCCGTCACGGCCAGCACCTCAAACGCGGTCTGCTCCTGTACGGCCCGCCCGGAACCGGCAAAACCCACACCGTCCGATACCTGCTCGGGCGCAGTCAAGGCACGACGGCGATCCTCCTCTCAGGTGCCTCCCTCGCCCGCATTTCGGAGGCCGCCAAAATGGCCCGGGCCCTGGCTCCGTCCATCGTGGTCCTGGAGGATTGCGATCTCATCGCCGAGGACCGGAGCTTCAGTTACGGTCCCCAGCCGCTGCTCTTTGAGGTTCTCGATGCCATGGACGGCCTCGACAAGGACGCCGACGTGGCCTTTGTGCTCACGACCAACCGCGTGGACATGCTCGAGCGAGCCTTGGCGCAGCGGCCCGGGCGCGTTGATTTGGCGATGGAAATCCCACTGCCTTCGGAGCAGGAACGGGCCGCGCTGCTGCACCTTTATGCCGGGGACCTGGCATTCTCAGGGCAGGCGCTTGAGGCGGCAGCGGCCCAAACCGAGGGGACAACGGCGTCGTTCGCCAAGGAACTCGTGAGACGTGCGGTCCTCGCGGCCAGCCTGGCCCAGGAAACACCCGCCGACTCTCACCTTCAGGCCGCCGTGACCCAATTAATGGCCGACGGCGATTCCCTCACCCGCAGCTTGTTGGGCAGCACCCCCGGCGCCCCGGAAGCTGGTCGAGAGTTCCCCCGGCAGTAGCCGCGTGCTGCGCGCCCAACCATGACCTGCCCGCATATTCGTAACTTGGCTGCGTAGCCGTGATCTGCCCGCGACCCCATTACAGTTGCGTCCACCTTGCCCGCCAACCCTGTTGAAACACGCAGCGCCCACGTACGTTGGTGGTATGAAGGGCAGCCGTACCCCGCCTGCCGCACCGCACAAGGCATGCAGCACTATTCACACAGCGTGCAGTACGAAGCAAGGAGCAAGGTCATGGCAAAAACATCAGCACTGGCACTTCTGGCCGGCATGGCACTGGCGTTGGCCGCATGTGGGCCCACGGAAGGCGTTGGAACGGAGCCCACAACCACCATGCCGGCGGCAGTATCAGCCAGCAGTGGGGCAGTATCCACCAGCAGTCCAGCAGAGACCGCCCCCTCCAGCGGCGAAAACCCCACGGCGGAGGCGGGACCCACAGTCCTGCCCACTGACGCCTCCGTCACGATCTTCTACGTAGCCGTGGGCGACGGCGGAGCATCCGGTCCGATAGGAGGCTGCGGCGACAGCCTCGTCGCAGCGACCAGCCCGACCATCAATTTCACCGATCCTGTTGAAGGGGCATTGCGGACGCTGTTGGAAAACCATGAAATGGAAGTTGGCGAGTCGGGGCTGCTGAATGCGCTGTGGCAGTCGGACCTCACCGTGACGTCGGTCGACAGGTCCGCCAGCCCCATCATCGCGAACCTGGCAGGGAACCTGAAACTGGGCGGTGAGTGTGACAATCCGCGGGCACAGCTGCAACTTCTACTGACGGCCCAACAAGCCGCCGGTGTCCCGATTGACGTCATGATCAACGGGCAGCCGTTGGCCGAGGCACTGAGCTTGAAGTAACACTAATTGAAAACTTTTGATGCTTATTTAGCAACAATGGTTATATCCTGAGCACGTGAATACTTCTGCACCCGACGCCAATGCCGCCGCCGAAACTTTGTCCGAAGAAACATTCGACGCCCTCACGCGGGCCATACCAACCAGCGAGGTTCCGCGCCCCCACCGGCACGAAGCCTTGCTGTCCGCGCGCGCCGCGAACATCAAACAGTCTGCCGTGCGCGATGTTTTTGAAATTTCCATGCAGCCGGGCCTCGTATCCCTTGCCGGTGGAAACCCCTACCTGCAGTCACTCCCGCTGGACCGCCTGGCCGAAACCGCTGCCAAGATCATCTCCGAGCACGGCCTGGAAGCACTGCAATACGGCGGCGGGCAGGGAACGCTGGAGTTGCGGACCCAGATCTGTGAGGTCATGGCCGCCGAGGGCATCCTCGACGCCGACCCCGAAAATGTCGTGATTACGGCCGGGTCGCAGTCCGCACAGGACGTGGCGGCCAAGGTTTTCTGCGATCCGGGCGATGTCATCCTGCTGGAAGATCCCACATATGTCGGCGCGCTGAATACTTTCGAGGCCTATGAAGTGGACGTACAGCCGGTCGTGGGCGACGAGCACGGCATTGTCCCCTCCCTGCTGCGTGAGCGCATCGCCGCCCTGCAGGCCGATGGCAAACGCATCAAGCTGCTCTACACGATCCCCAACTTCAACAACCCGTCCGGAGTCATGCTCGCACCGGAGCGTCGGCAGGAAGTCGTTGACATATGCCGTGAAGCGAATATCTTGGTGCTGGAGGACAACCCCTACGGACTCTTGAAGTTCGACGGCGTCCTGCCGGCACCCCTGCGTGCGGCCAACCCCGACGACGTCCTGTATCTGGGTTCTTTCTCCAAGATTTTCGCCCCCGGGCTGCGCATTGGCTGGGCCCTGGTTCCGGCGCACCTGAAGCAGCGCTACTACCTGGCCAGCGAAGCCGTGACACTCTGCCCGCCCACGCTGAACCAGATGCTGGTCAGCGAGTACCTCAACCATTACGACTGGCAGGGCCAAATCGCAACCTACCGCGCCATTTACGCCGAGCGTTGCACGGCCCTCTTGGAGGCCCTGGCCGAATTCATGCCGGAGGGCGTCTCGTGGACAAAGCCCGAGGGCGGATTCTTCGTGTGGCTGACGTTGCCTGAAGGAATCGACAGCTACCCGCTGCTGCACAAGGGC